>DAINOS010000205.1:0-4225 GCA_036743855.1 Prevotella sp.
CAAGACCGTGACCTGCGATAATTATACTTTCACGCTCGATGACCAAAACCGCGTGGTGAGCAGCACTCGCCAGGACTACGACTATGCAACGGGCGAGATGGTTGAGTCTAAGTACATCTGGTCATACGATGCCAACGGCTACCTCGTGAGCGTGAAGAAGGATGGCGCCGAGGCTGATGACAACAACTTCGTGGCTAACTATGCAAGCGGCAATTTGAGTGGTTACACCATGTCGTTCACTAATGAGTTGACAACCGCAAACAACAACCTTCGCGTTTGCCCACAAACCGTTGAGCCTGCTTACTTGATCAACACCTTCGCATGGCTGATGACGAGGGACGACTTGTTCCTTGGCTTCTTGATGAACCAGAACGTGAAGATTTCCGCTTACGTCCCAACGCAGTTCATCGCTGGCGACATGGATCCAATCGCAGGCGTAGACACCAAAACCACTGCCGACATGGTTTCGTCTTTCAAGGACAATGTGTTGACATTGCAGACGGCAGGTGCAGCCATCTCTCCTTCGCAGGCATATTATGCCAATACGGTATCGGTGAAGTATAAGAACAAGTAATCCGTTGACAAACAGCGCGCGCTTTCTTGAGCGCTGATAGCAATATTTCCCCTCTTTCGGCTCCACGGCTTAAACGCATCGCTTTTACACCGTGGAGCCGTTTTCGTTGCTTTCTCACCGTAACGTCATCGCGATTCAAGCGTAACGCCGACGCTGATAACGCCGCGCAGGGGCGGGCCCTGTGCCCGTCCGCGACCGCCCTTTCCGTGGTCTCGCCATTACAATTTTTGTAATTCCTTTTTACGACTTTGCTTATTTCATCCGAAATTAACGACATTTAACTACCCCCCCCTAATAAATTAGCGATTGTTAGTAACTTTGCCACGATTATATAATAAAAACAATGAAAAGTATGTTAAGAATGAGAGGACGATTGAAATTGACTTCCATCTTGATGCTCATTATGGGCATGATGGTGATGGGTTTGCAAACAGCAAACGCACAAGATCAAACGCAAGAACAACCTTACGTGACTTTCGCCGATGGCACGCTGACTTTCGACTATGGCGTGAAGCCAACCACGGGCAAGGTGTATGACTTGAATGTTAGGGCCATTCCACCAGCTTGGGTGGAAGACAGCACCCAGGTATCAAAGGCCGTGTTCACAACCAACTTCAGCAAGGCGCGCCCAACGAGCCTGTCTTATTGGTTTTTGGGATGCAAGAATCTCACGGAAATAGAGGGAATAGAAAACCTCAATACCTCAAACGTTGACCACTTCTATTGTACGTTTCAAGGTTGTGAGAAACTGAAGAGCATAGATGTTTCCCACTTCAACACGTCGAAGGCCATCATTATGGCAGGTCTGTTTTCCGGGTGCAAGAGCCTTACATCGATAGACGTTTCCAATTTTGATACAAGAAACGTTCTGTGGACTTATTTCATGTTCTCTGGTTGCGAGAGTCTCACCACGCTCGACCTGAGCAACTTCGACACACAAAACGTCAACTACACCAACAGTATGTTCGCGGGATGCAGCAATCTTAAGAACCTCTATATCAGCGATAAGTTTGACCTTTCGAAGGTTCCTGAAAAGTTCAGTGTCTTGATGTTTGCCGGTTGCAAGTCGATTGAAGGCGCTGTTCCATACGATCCCAACTTCAACAGCGAAAACGAGAAAAAAGACGAGAAGCAGTTTGCCAACTACAAGACGGGCTACTGCCAGAAGGTTGTGGGCACCATGGGCGACGAACTCGTGGGAGCGGCTGGTGAACCGTTGAGGATTCTCGACCTGCGACTCAAGGACAAGGTGAAGCTCGACATAACCGACCCAGAGGTGACGACGGCAGTAAAGGCATCTTACAGTAGGCAGGTTACTTCAGATTGGGGCACCATTTGTCTGCCATTCGCCGTTGACGTGACGGATGAGAACAACGACTGCTATTTTTATCCTCTCGACAAGATAGAGCTTGACAAGGGTCGCATACCCGTGAAGCGGATGAAGTCGGGCGTGGTTGCCGCTGGCGTGCCGATGTTCGTGAAGCGCAAGAACCATGAGCAAACCTCCATTAATGTGGTGGGTGCTGAGGGCACCGACGATGTGGTGGAGCTGGTAAGCGAGCCTGTCAACGCCACCACAGGCGACCGTCTTGTGGGCACTTTCGACGCGGTGGCAGCACCATCCGATGCTTACTTCATAGCCAAGGACAGGTTCCGCCTCGTGTCCGACTACGTGGGTCGAGACAATACCAAGGGCGTGAAGGTGTATGGCTATCGTGCCTACATCATGACCGACCAGCCGGCAACAGCCAAGGCATCGTCGCTCAGCATCGACGACGCTGCCACGTCCACTGGCATCGGCTTCGTCCCCAACGGCACGGAAGCGACCAACGGCAGTGTGGCCTATTACGACGTGCAGGGCCGTAGGCTCAGCGGATTGCGCAAGGGCATCAACATCATCAAGCAAGGATCACTCGTAAGGAAAGTGGTCGTAAAATAATCGGGGGAAAGAATCATGAAAAAGAAAATATACGTGAAGCCGGAATCGAGGCGCATCAAGATGGCGTCGCTGCATATGCTCGCCGGCTCTGAATACATCTACCGTGGGACACCCACAGACAAAGGCGACGGCAGCGAAGACCCCGACAAGGAGGAGTGGCCAAAGCCAGGAGGCGACACCGGTAACGGTGGTGACTACTGGATTGCCGAGTGACGAGCTGAAGTAAAAAAAGCATAAGTAGAAACAAGAGTGTCGTGCCCATTGCTCTATCGTGAGCAATGGGCACGACCTTTTTTGTTTATTGCCCTACTTTGTAATGCCTTTTTACGACTTTGCTAATCTTATTAGAAATTAAGATAGTTTAACTACCCCCCCCATTTTATTTTAGCGTTTATTAGTATCTTTGCGCTCCGATTGAAGAAATTGAACAATTGTAATAAGTGATATTATGAACTACTATTATGAGATGAAACGGGCGCTACGTCGTGAGCACTCGTTCGGAGCGGTGTTGATGTTGCTGTCGGCACTGCTTTTCGGAAGTGTGGGCACGGCTGCCGCACAGTCGAGCTATCCCTGGAAGGGTAACAACGTGGACAAGGTGCTCTACAGCAATGGAAGCAGAGACGCGAGCCGCAGCGAGGCAGACCCAAGCGAGGTGGTTTTCCTGCAGCACGTGGGCACCGGCAAGTGGCTTCGCCCAGGCGGAGCATGGGGAACGCAACTTTCCCTTGGCGACGTGGCAACAGAATTGTGGATTTGCAAGGAAAAAGTGTCGATGAAGAGTCTTAATATTCTCGATAGGGATCCTTGGTCTAAGAATTACTACTTCATCAATACGGCGTTAGGCACTAATAGTGGCTCTTGGATGAGTAATGTTACTGCTGATGCCTTGAGCAATAAGAGTGGCCTATTTATGGATGATGAAAAAGGCACTATTGGAATCTATACCGCATGGAACTTCGTGGATTGCGGCGGTGGCACTTACGCCATTTCGAACCGTGAGCCTAATGGTGACCAGACTAAGAAGTCTGACAGGAAGCCTGAGGATTTTTACCTTTACTATGACGCGCAGAATGACGCTGTGGTATTGAAAAAAGTGGCAAACAAGAACAACAACTATGACACGCCAGACGTGGACGCGCTGAAGGCTGACAAGAATGACCTGTGGCGCATCGTGACCATGGCGGACATCTACAAGGCTGCCGAGACCACCAAGTCGGCAAGCATGAGCGAGCCTTTCAACGTGACCTTCCTCGTGAAGGACCAGGGCTTGGATCGTGGTTCCGCATTCAACACGTATTGGAAGACTACGGCGCGTGACGATAAGGGCAAGACAGGTTTGAAGCTCGGCGTGGAGAAACTCTATTCTTCTGAGGTCAGCAACTCTGACGCGGAAAGCAGATATGGTTATCCTGACAGTAAACCATATCAAAGGGAAGCCGAGGCCAAGAAAAACGGCCAGTATTTCTGCGGTCAAGTGAGAAGCAACGCGGGCACCAATTTCCATCAGACAATCACCATTCCACGCACAGGATGGTATCGTGTGTCATGCCAAGGCTTCACCGACGACACAGCAAACCGCTCTTACCTCTTCGCCAAGTGCGATGGAAATGAAGTAGTGAAGAAGGGGCTGGCGAGCATAAATGATTTCGAAGGCGAGGGCACCGCGCCTACCGACCTCACTGAGGCTGGCAAGATGTTCCGCAAGCAGC
>DAINOS010000206.1:0-4224 GCA_036743855.1 Prevotella sp.
AAGACCAAGTCAGACCTTTCTTACTACTAAAGATTAACAGTCCAAATGTTGAGATTTGGACTGTTTTTTTATTTTTTCCGCATATTCATTAAACGTATTGTCTTTTTTTCCGTCCAACACAAAAAAGATACGAAATGCGTTGCATGGATGAGCAGTTTATCAAGAAGTGTTTTGGCAAGCAGGAGCATTTCCGCGTGCCAAAGGAATATTTCGCGAATTTATCATCGCGAATACTTAATCATATCGTTGCAATCAAGCTTACTGCCGATGCGCGTTAACCAACTTCTCGCCAATGGATAAGGCTTTCGTGTAATCTGGTACGCCGTAGCCATATACGTTGTCGGGCCATTGATACCTGTCTGCCGATTGTTTTACCAAGTTTATTATCTCTTTGGCGTTAAGCTCGGGGAGAGCTTGCCAGAGGCATGCTGTCATCCCGCATATTATTGGCGACGCGAAAGAGGTGCCGCTGTTGGTTGTCATCCTTCCCGAGCCATCTATCACATATACTTTCTTGCCAGGTCCGCAAACGTCTGGCTTAACCCTTCCGTCTTGCGAAGGTCCGAGGCTTGAGAATGTGGTGCTACTCCTGTCAAAATCAACGGCTCCCACCGTCAGGATATTCTCAGCATCGGCAGGAACGTTGATTTTGTGCCATGAAGAACTGCCTTCATTGCCCGCTGAATTGCACAACACGATGCCTTTATCCGCCAGCATTGACGCTGTTTGGCTTATGTAGAACGTCTTTCCATTCAAGTCGCGAAGGTGCGGTCCAATGGAGTCGCCATCCCAATGTGAGTAGCCCAATGAAGAATTGATGAGGTCTGCCCCTATGGAGTCGGCATACTCTGCAGCCATAGTCCATGAGTCTTCCTCGGCACGTGTTTCTGTATCGATGTCTTCGCTGCGTATTAGGGCGTAATCGGCTTCTGGTGCCGTGCCTATAAAGACATTCGGCTTGTTGGCTGCCATGACGGAAAGAACCATGGTGCCGTGATAGTGCTCAGCGAAAATGTCGTCGGTGCGCCGTGGGCAGAAGTCTGCCGTTGTTTTGATATTGGTTTTCAACGCGCTTATTTTGTCAGCGTTGCGAAATCCAGCGTCTATGATGGCAATGAGCATACCTTTTCCCTTGAAGCCAGCGGCATGAAGTTTGGACCCGTTCAATATGCTTATTTGCTTGAATCCGTCACCGTACGTGGTGGTAGCCGTAGAGTCGATGGGTGTTAGCTTTACCACCTTCTCTTTTGGAAATACTACCAACGAGTCTGGCGACTTGTACAGCCGCAAGCAACTCTTGACGCAATCCATGCCTTTCACTATAGATGCAACGTTATCTGTTGGCGACGAAACTGTTATCGTGTTATGCCAGCGACTCGTACCCATGACTGTCAAGCCTTTTGCCCTAACACCATCTATATATGTGGGAGACACAGGCAGGTCAGTTGAATCTATTGCTATGCCTTGCTTCTTCCTTCTATTGATAGAGCGTTGGGAAAGATATTTCTCCGGATGGTCTATTGAGTAGGGCGAATGCTGCTTGTCTTTAATATAGAGACGATAAATGTAGGTCTTTTTCAGCGGTAATGTTTGCCAATAGGCCTTGGCGCTGGCGTTTGTTGCCTTTACAACAAACAAGGCGACTATGTAAATAACTGTAAAGAGGCGATTGCTCATAAAGAATCTTGACATGATTTTAGGGTAATGATATGTGTTCACTGGATTGAGGCAATAAAGTCTTTTATGGCTTCGCATCTGTCAATGGCAGGCTTATATCCCATGGACGCTGACTTTTTCCATAGTTTCACCGCCTTCGCTGCATCCTCCACGACTCCTGTTCCTTTCCAGCAGCACCATCCATATAGATATATGCCTTCCGCGTCGCCATATTTCTCGGCGTATTTCAACACCCTGCACGCATCTTCGTAGTTTTGTATCTCCAATAGGTGCTTTGCCCGTTCCATCGCTTGCGCGAATGTCTCATTAGCACCGTCGTCTGAGAAACCAAAAAATGTTCGCCAAAGGTTCTTCATTTATGATATGTTTCAAAAAATATTGGCGAGACTATATTACATTGAAATAGCCTCGCCTTGGGGAAAAATATATGATGTGAATGTAAATGCGACGTGTTAGAAACGCGACTCTACTATTAATAGTTGGTTGTGCTGTCGTCGCTAATCTCCTCTGCCTCATAATTGAGGTCATCAGGGTTTGTCTCATACGTGGTGCGATAACTTTCCTCGGTGAGCTTGTCGTCGTCGAAAGCGTCATCGTCGTCGTCATCGTCATCGTGGAGATTGTCCGTCATGTCATCGTCTTTTTCTTCATCACTGTCATAGTCGTCGTTGTGCGACGACAGTTCATCCAATGCGGCTTTTGGTTCCTCTTTTGGCTTTTCCTTGATGAAGATGGCCTCCGTCCATGAGCCCTTTGCTATCTCCAGCACTTCATACCCATCGTTGACCTTCTTGTCGTATAAGCCGCCAGCCTTGTGCAATCTGTCAGCGGGCAGTGTGGTGGTGGAAATATCGAAGGCACTCTCAATGATGTCCTGTATGCTTTGTGGCAGGCTCTCCCATCCGCCGCCGAAGTTTCTCTCCAAGACCTCAACAAGTTTTGTGGCTGAGATGTGTCCCACGTTTTCGTAAGTAAGGTCGGTGACACGCTTTATCGCACGCTTCTTGATGGCAATCTTGTGTGACGTCTTCTCGTCAAAAGACATGGTGCCAATCTTGAACCCGCGCTGCTCAAGTTTCTCAATCACGACAGGCTTGTCGACCTTCACGTCTTCTATCTCAAACGCGGTCTTTATGATGTCCTTGAAGTGACGAAGGTTTTCCTTGAAGTCAGCGTCCTTCTCGGCGGCTTCCCACATTCTGATGACATCATTTTCCTGAATGTCCCATACATTGCTCTTGTTCAATGTCTTAATTGAAATAGCCTTTTTATCTTTCATGGTGCTTTTTCTTTTTGTGTGTGCAAAATTAGTAATAAATCCTAAATATCTATCTAATTCAATGAAAATAATTGCTACGACACGATTTAATTATGTGATTAATTTCTTAATTTTGCAATACAGAAAAAAACATACAACACCTATGCATGAGAGTGACTCTATAGTGATTATTCCCACTTATAATGAGAAGGAGAATATGGAGAAGATTATCAGGGCTGTGTTTTCCCTTGATAAGTGTTTCCATATATTGGTGATAGACGATGGAAGCCCTGACGGCACTGCCATGATTGTCAAGAAGTTGCAGAAGGAGGAGTTTGGCGACCGCCTGTTCCTCATTGAGCGTCAGGGCAAGCAGGGGCTTGGCACCGCCTATATCACGGGATTCAAATGGGCATTGCAACGGCAGTATGAGTACGTCTTTGAGATGGACGCTGATTTCAGTCACAACCCCAACGACCTGCCACGCTTGTACGCTGCTTGCCATGATGATGGGGCCGACGTGGCGGTCGGCTCGCGTTACGTCTCGGGAGTGAACGTTGTCAATTGGCCAATGGGCAGAGTGCTCATGAGCTATTTCGCCTCTAAGTATGTAAGAATTGTCACTGGCATTTCCGTTAACGACACCACTGCCGGCTTTGTATGCTATCGCCGTAGGGTGTTGAAGACCATTGACCTCGACAAGATTCGTTTCAAGGGCTATGCCTTCCAGATAGAGATGAAGTACACCGCTTATAAGATAGGCTTCAAGATCAAGGAAGTGTCAGTGATATTCGTCAACCGTAGAGAGGGTACCAGCAAGATGAGCGGTGGCATATTCTCTGAGGCCTTGTTTGGTGTCATGAGGTTGAGACTTGACGGATGGTTCAAGAAGTATCCAAAGCCCGTGGAATGAAATTCAACGAATTAGTGGATTTGTATGGGCACTTGCCTCAGGCAGGTGCCCTTTTGAAGACCTTGAAGGATAAATCTGTACGCAGCGTTGTCCTTGAAGGTCTTGTTGGTTCTTCCGTTCCCGTTCTTTTTTCCTCATTGGCAAGGCAAATTGGCCGCACCATGGTCTTTATCCTCGATGATGCCGATGAGGCGGGGTATTTCTATAACGACTTGTCGGTGGAGAAGGCATATTACTTTCCGTCAGCATACAGGAGGGCGGTAAAGTATGGCCAACGCGACGCGGCAAACGAAATATCACGCACTGAGACCTTGGCTGCCGTGGCGAACCCAGGCGGAGAGCCGTTGATAATAGTGACAAGTCCGCAGGCCGTTGC
>DAINOS010000207.1:0-4106 GCA_036743855.1 Prevotella sp.
GCGCTTGGCATCATCATCGGCGTGGCATCGGTCATCACGATGCTCGCCATTGGCCAAGGCTCAAAGCGCAGCATACAGGCCAACATAGCCGAGATGGGCTCCAACATGATAATGATTCACCCGGGCCAAGATATGCGTGGAGGCGTCAGGCAAGACGCGTCGTCGATGGAGACCCTGAAACTCACCGACTACCAATCGTTGAAAGACGAGTGCAACTACATCAAGGGCATCTCGCCCGTGGTGAGCAGCTCGGGCCAGTTCATCTACGGCAACAACAACACGCAATCGACCATCTATGGCGTGAACACCGAGTATCTCGACATAAGACAGCTGAGCGTGTCAAACGGCGACTGCTTCACCGACCAAGACATCAAGGCCAACGCCAAGGTGTGCGTGCTCGGACAAACCGTAGTGGATTATCTCTTCCCTAACGGTGGCGACCCCGTGGGAAAAGTCGTAAGGTTCAACTCAACGCCTTTCCGCGTGGTAGGCGTATTGAAGAAGAAGGGCTACAACTCCATGGGCATGGACCAGGACAACCTCGTCCTCGCGCCGTATACCACGGTGATGAAACGCATACTCGCGCAGACTTATCTCTCTGAGATTCAAGCCTCCGCCATAACCGAGGGAGTGACACAAAAGGCCGTGGACGAGATGACTTCCATCTTGCGACGCAACCACAAGTTGAAGGAAGCCACCGACACCCAGGAGGCAGACGATGACGACTTCAACATACGCTCGCAGGAAGAGCTGTCCACGATGATGAACTCTACCACCAACATGCTGACGATACTGCTCGGTTGCGTGGCAGGCATCTCGCTCGTGGTCGGCGGCATCGGTATCATGAACATAATGTATGTGAGCGTCACCGAGCGCACACGAGAGATAGGCTTGCGCATGAGCGTTGGCGCGCGCAGCGTCGACATCCTCAACCAATTTCTCATAGAGGCCATCATGATGTCGGTGACAGGCGGCATCATCGGCATAATAATCGGTGTCGGAGCAAGCTATGCCGTCAAGATGGTGGCTGGATGGCCTATCTACATCGAGCCATGGACCATACTCATGTCGTTTGCGGTGTGCACGTTCACCGGCGTGTTCTTCGGATGGTACCCAGCCAAGAAAGCCGCCATGCTCGACCCGATAGAAGCAATAAGATATGAATGATTTGCCTGTGCTTGCGCTTGCATAAACAAAGTTAAAAAATACAAAAGCGCGCCTTGTAATGTCTTATTTCTTTATCTTTGCAAAAAATAAAAGTAATCAAAAAGCAAACTAAAGAAATGAGACATTTCAAGTTTATTACCCTTTCAACAGTTGCCGCATTGATGTTGGCGGCATGCGGCACCACATCCACGGTGCCAATCACCGGTCGCAAGCATACCCTGCTTGTTTCAGACTCTGAGGTGTTGAGCCTGAGCAATAAGCAATACTCTGACTTCATGAAGACGGCCAAGGTTTCCACCAACGCCCAAAACACGGCCATGGTGAAGCGCGTGGGACAACGTTTGGCAACAGCCGTGGAGACATACTTGAAGAACAACGGCCTTTCATCGGAAATAAAGAACTTCTCATGGGAGTTTAACCTCGTGCAAAACTCAGAGGCAAACGCCTTCTGCATGCCTGGCGGCAAGATTGTAGTCTACGAGGGACTTCTGCCCATCACCCAGAACGAGGCTTCTTTGGCCATCGTCCTGGGCCACGAAATCGCACACGCAGTGGCAAAGCACTCGGCTGAGCAGATGTCGAAGAAGATCCGCCAGCAGTATGGCACACAGATTGGCGGAGCGCTGCTCGGACAGGTTGTCGGCAGCGACGCGGCGTCAATAGCCACACAAGTGGCACAGACGGGCTTCAACCTCGCCAACTTGAAATACAGCCGTGAGGACGAGAGCGAGGCAGACCACATGGGACTGATTTTCGCGGCAATGGCAGGCTACGACCCTGAGGTAGCCATTCCTTTCTGGCAGCGCATGTCGTCGGGCAACAGCAAGCAAAGCGACTTCCTCTCCGACCACCCTTCTGACGCAAAGCGCATAGCCGCGTTGCAGGCGGAAATGCCCGAGGCCTTGAAATATTACCAGGCATCTGGTTATGCCAAGACCACGCAGACAACGGCAAAGAAGACAACGACAACGAAGAAGACAACAACAAAAAAGTCAACTTCCACAAGGCGCAGAAAATAACGCGCTCTAAGGGAAGTTGACCATCCACACGACAAACCACAAAACATCAGCCTATGCTCGAATATCTCTCATCCAACCTCTGGCTTGTATGGACATTGGTGTGCGTTTTCGCCTTGATACTCGAAGTCACGTCTGGCACTTTCTACCTGATGTGCTTCGCCTTGGGCGCGGCATGCTCCATCATAGCCTCGCTTCTGACCTCTGCCCTTTGGGTTCAGGTTTTGATATTCGTCATAGGCTCCGCCCTTTGCGTGTTTGGCGTGCGTCCGTTCGCGGTGAAGTATCTTCACCCACATCATGACGATCGCCCGAGCAATGCCGATGCACTCATCGGCCGCACGGGCATCGTGATTGAACCTATCGAACCCGACAAAACCGGCTACGTGAAAGTGGACGGGGACGAATGGAAAGCCACGGCGGATGCCGGAGTAGCCATAGAAAAGGGAAGGCAAGTAAAGATAGTGTCTCGCGACAGCATAATAGTGAAAGTCGTCGAGGAATGACAAGGCACGCAATCATCAGACACTCAATCCTATAAACCAACAATAATTTACCAACGCTTAAATCTTTATTACCATGATTGGATTCTACGTATTAATAGCACTTGTGGTGCTGGCGCTCTTCTTCGCCAAGATGGCAATAGTCATAATTCCACAAAGCGAGACGCGCATAATCGAAAGATTAGGAAAATACTACGCCACGCTCAAACCCGGAATAAACATCATCATACCTTTCATAGACAGGGCCAAGATCATCGTCACTTACCAACGCGGCCGCTACAATTACAGCACCCACATCGACCTGAGGGAACAAGTGTACGATTTCGACAAGCAGAATGTCATAACGAAGGATAACATCCAAATGCAAATCAACGCCTTGCTCTATTTCCAAATCGTTGACCCATTCAAGGCGGTTTATGAAATCAACAATCTTCCAAACGCCATTGAGAAGCTGACGCAAACCACGCTGAGAAACATCATTGGCGAGATGGAACTTGACCAAACCCTTACCTCGCGCGACATTATCAACACCAAGCTGCGCGGCGTGCTCGATGACGCCACAAACAAGTGGGGAATAAAGGTGAACCGTGTGGAGCTGCAAGACATCACTCCTCCGCAAAGCGTGCTGCAAGCCATGGAGAAGCAAATGCAGGCAGAACGCGACAAGCGTGCCACCATCCTCACCTCGGAGGGTCAGAAACAAGCCCAGATTCTGAAGTCGGAAGGTGAGAAGGCCGCCACAATCAACCGCGCTGAAGCCGACAAGCAGCAAGCCATCCTCAGGGCGGAAGGCGAAGCCACGGCTCGCATACGCAAGGCGGAGGCAGAGGCAGCCGCTATAGAGAAAGTGACGCAAGCCGTGGGACAGACCACAAACCCCGCCAACTACCTGCTTGCGAAAAACTATATCCAAATGCTGCAACAAGTAGCGGCTGGCGACAAGTCGAAGACCGTGTTCCTGCCATACGAGGCAAGCAACCTCATGGGAAGTCTCGGAGGAATAAAGGAACTATTCAAATAATTGAATCCCATTTCAATATCAATCAATCATGCATTGTAACTTGTGCATTGTATGCGGCGCGCGCCCTAATTTCATCAAGGTGGCGCCGCTTATCAGGACTATCAACGCGAGCACCTCGAAACAAGAGGTCTCTTATCAGCTCGTTTACACTGGCTCAGAAGACGACCCAACGATAGACACAACCCTTTTCGCCGATTTGCGCATACCTCACCCCGACTCATTTCTTGGAGTGACGGCGACAAACCTTAGCGAGATCACAGGGCAAACGATGCAACGTTTTGAGCTTTACCTTCAAACTCACCCTACCGACACGGTGGTGGTGGTCGATGACCTCGCCTCAACAATGGCCGTGGCAATAGTGACGAAAAAGCATGGCATAAGGCTCGCCCACATCGCGGC
>DAINOS010000208.1:0-3992 GCA_036743855.1 Prevotella sp.
GAATATGCTGAAAAGTACTATAACATACTTCATACTTTGTCATTTGAGGATCAAGTGGAAGGTCTTGCAGCCTTTTGCCATAAGAAAGGAGGCTTATTGATATGAAATTGTATCATGGCTCTAATGTTCGGGTTGAAAAGATAGATCTTAGTAAGTCAAGGCCAGCAAAAGACTTTGGACGTGCTTTCTATCTTTCTTCTGAGAAAGAACAAGCTGTTGAGATGGCGCAATTTAAGGTGGAGACTTTTGGTGGGGATGTTGTAGTCAACTGTTTTGAGTTTGACGAATCTTCGCTTGACACATTAAAGTTTTTGTGTTTTGAATCATACACAGAAGATTGGGCGAAATTTGTTTTGGCAAATCGCAATTCTGCAGATATGCTTCATGATTTTGATGTGGTTTACGGCCCGATTGCAAACGACAAGATTGGCCGTCAAATATTCAATTTGCAAGCAGGATACATAAACTTTGACACATTTATAAATCGCATTCAGTATTCTAAAGGAATAACATTTCAATGGGCTTTTTGTACAGAACGTGCCATTAAACTCCTTCATGCCTTATGAAAATAAAAGATGATGATTTTCAGTATATGCTTGAGTGCCAAGAACGTGATATTGCTACCATTCTTGTTGAAAAGTGTGGAATGAGCATTCGTCAGGCACTTGGTGTGCTTTATGGGTCTGAGACTTATCAATTGTTACAAAATAAAAAGACAGGGTTATATTTTCAATCACCCAATTATGTGTTTTCGTATTTACAAGATGAGATAAACAATGGTAAATTGCCTCATGTGAACAAAAATCAACAACTTACGTTTCCTTTGAAAAAGTGAGGCTCTGGTGTCATTTTTCCTTTGAAAAAGTGTATCTTTGTATAAGATAAGCTGGTTATTCATTAGAAATAATTGTGATTATAAAGAATATTTTTGACAGGGTGGTGTCGCTTGTCGGTCTCGTTTGCTTGAGCCCCGTGCTCTTGGTCGTGGCAATCCTCATAAGGGTGAAGATGCCAGGCGGACCGGTCATCTTCCGCCAGAGGCGAGTGGGGCGGCATGGCAAGCTCTTCACGATATACAAGTTTCGTTCCATGTCGGCCAAGCCCGTCAAGGGCGTTTCCGTGGCTGCCGCCGAGCAAAACCGCGTCACGCCACTTGGCGAGAAACTCAGGCGCTATAAGCTCGATGAGCTGCCGGAGTTGTGGAACGTGCTCAATGGCGACATGAGTTTCGTGGGTCCTCGCCCCGACGTGCCGGGCTATGCCGACCGTCTGCAAGGCAAAGACCGAGAGATACTGAGGCTTAGACCTGGCATCACGGGACCGGCGAGCTTGAAATACAGGGACGAGGAATACGTGCTCGCGGCGGTTGGCGAGTTCTTCGCCACGGGCAAGGTCACGGACGGTCTGCCACGCGACTTCGCCAAGGTGATAAAAGAGAAAGGAGTCCACGACATCCTGGACTACAACGACAAGGTGATTTACCCCGACAAGATTCGCGTTAACCTGTATTACCTCCACCACTACTCTTTCGTCAAGGACATTGAGATGATCGCTTGTACGGTGTTAGGACGGAAGATGAGGTACGGGGGAGAATGGATATAAGACAAATTAACGAAAACAATTAACAAACTTACGACAATAAAATATGAAAAGAAGAGATAAGCGTATCATTCTGTGTCTTGCCCACATGTCGGGCAACGAGATGAAGTATATCAAAGAGGCGTTCGACACCAATTGGGTGGTGCCACTCGGCCCCAATGTCAATGCCTTTGAGCAGGAGCTCGGCCGCTTCGCCGCCTCCCCTTATGATGCGGAATGGGAAGAGAAAATAGGTCGTGAGCCTTACCCACAATGCATCGAGGCTCACGAAAGTGACCCTGACAAGTTGTGGGCCAATGAGCTGGTTTCGGAAGAGTTTGCAGAGAAGCAGGTGGTGGCTCTCGCGTCGGGCACCTCCGCCGTGCACCTCGCCCTCGTGGCCCTCGGCGTTGGTCCGGGCGATGAGGTGATATGCCAGAGCTTCACTTTCTGCGCCTCAGCGAATCCAGTGCGCTACCTCGGTGCCACACCGGTGTTTGTCGACTCCGAGCCAGAGACGTGGAACATGGATCCGCAGCTCCTCGACGAGGCAATAGCCGACCGTATAAAAAAGAGAGGGATTAAGCCAAAGGCCATCATCGTGGTTTACCTCTATGGCATGCCGGCGAAGATAGACGAGATAAAGGCTGTGGCCGACAAGTACGGCATTACTCTCATTGAGGATGCCGCTGAGGGTTTGGGCTCACGCTATCGTGGGCGCGTTTGCGGCACGTTCGGTGACTATGGCGTGCTCTCGTTCAATGGCAACAAGATGATAACCACGTCGGGTGGTGGCGCGCTTATCTGTCCCGATGCCACGGCGCGTGACCGCGTGATGTTCTACGCTACCCAGGCACGAGAGGGCTATCCATACTATCAGCACGAGCACATAGGCTACAACTATCGCCTGTCAAACGTGTGTGCTGGAATAGGCCGCGGCCAGCTCACGGTGTTGCGCGAGCACGTGGCGTGGCATCGCCATGTGGCCCATCGCTATGCCGAGGCGTTCCGTGACATGGACGGCTTCACCTTCCATGAGGAGGTGAATGCCGACAGCCGTAGCAACTACTGGCTCAACACTGTCATCATAGACCCAAGCGTGAGGATAAAAGGCCAGGAGAACGCTTACAAGACAACGGTGAAGGGTGCCGTGGGTGGTGCCGCCGGCGTGATACATCAAGCCACGGCGACGCGCACCGACTGCGAGCCCAGCGACAACGTTGAGGCTCTGCGCCTCTGGCTCGACGCTTGCAACGTGGAGTCGCGCCCGCTGTGGAAGCCCATGCACAAGCAGCCGGTTTACAAGGACTCGCCCGCCTATGTCAATGGCGTGAGCGAGGGCTTGTTCAAGACTGGCCTCTGCCTGCCATCCGGACCGTTGGTGAGCGATGATGATATCGACTTCATAATCGACTGCATCCGCGAGGCGGTGGAATCTTAATATAAACATAAAATACAGGAGGATAAGCCATGAGGTATCTTGACCCGAGAGCAGACTTGACTTTCAAGAGAATTTTTGGGGAACATGAGGATTTGGTCATCAGCCTTCTCAATGCCCTGTTGCCATTGGACGACGACCATCTTGTGAAGAGTGTGGAATATATTCCGGTGGAGTTGGTTCCAGACAATCCGTTGAAGAAAAACAGCATTGTCGACGTGCGCTGTTTCGACCAGGAAGGTCGCCAGTTTCTTGTGGAGATGCAGATGATATGGTCGCAGGAATTCATGCAGCGCGTGCTATTCAACGCGTCAAAAGCTTATGTGCGCCAGTTGGACAAGAAGCAAGACTACAAGCTCCTTCAGCCAGTGTATTCGCTCAATCTTGTCAATGACATCTTCATGCACGACATACCGGATTATTACCACCATTACGACATTGTCAACGTTGAGCACACCGACAAGCGCATTGATGGGCTTCACCTGGTCTTCGTGGAGCTGCCGAAGTTTAAGCCACACTCGTTCTCCGAGCGTAAGATGCAGGTGCTGTGGCTGCGTTTCCTCACCGAGATGGGTGATGTGCGCAAGGTGCCGCAAGAGTTTCTCGACAATCCTGAAGTGAAAAAGGCGGTGGACATTCTTGAGGAGTCGTCATACACCGATGCTCAGCTCAATGGTTACGACAAGTTCTGGGACATCGTGCGCACAGAGCGTACTTACATAAACTCTGCTTTGCGCAAAGGAATGGCAGAGGGTCGTGCCAAAGGCTTTGAGCAGGGTATGGCTCAAGGTATGGCTCAAGGTATGGCTCAGGGTATAGAAGAGGGTCGTGCACAAGGTATGGCTCAGGGTATAGAAGAGGGTCGTGCACAAGGAGAAAAGTCGGCTCTATCCAAAGTAGTGGAGAAGATGAGGAAGATGGGAATGACCGATGCGCAGATTGTTGAGGCCACAGGCTTGACCCTGCAACAAGTGGA
>DAINOS010000209.1:0-3974 GCA_036743855.1 Prevotella sp.
TACTTCACGAAGATTGACATTCGCGTGACAAAGGAGATTAGGCTTTATTCTAAGTCGGCACGACTGTTGACTTCGCACCCAATGGGAAGCTATGAGCTTACTCGGGACAATAATAAGATGTATACATTGGTAATTACCAATCCGCAACTCTTCTGGAGCACGAGCAAGTATCTCGTGGTCGTGGTGAAGTAACACGCTATCGACGCCTTGATGCGAAAAACGATTGCATCAAGGCTTTGCACTCTTTTTCAAGCACTCCGCTTTTGACCTTAGCCTTCGGATGCAAGGCGTGAGGCGCGAAAACGGAATAGCCTCTCTTGTCATCAGAGGCACCATAAACGATTCTGCTCATCTGTGCCCATCCCAATGCTCCTGCGCACATTACGCAAGGTTCAACAGTGACATACAATGTACAGCCAGAGAGATATTTGCCACCAAGGAGGCTCGCTGCTGACGTGATGGCAAGCATCTCAGCGTGAGCCGTCACATCGTGCAAAGTCTCAGTCTGGTTATGCGCGCGTGCGATGACCTTGTCGTCAGCCACGATGACGGCTCCGACAGGAATCTCGCCTTCCTCAAATGCGGCCTTGGCCTCGGCTATTGCGAGACGCATGAAATATTCATCACGATTGGAATGCTCTTCTTGCATAATTCGGTTTTGTTTCCACAAAGTTAGACTTTCTCTTTGAATTATAAAAGAAAAAAACTATTTTTGCACAATAATATTGCATATAATGGCAGAGCACAACGATTACGGTAAATGGGGCGAAGACTATGCTACCGAATTCCTCCAAAAGAAAGGCTACATAATCTTGGAGCGCGACTGGACATTTGGCAGAAGCAAACGCGACATTGACATCATTTGCAAAACACCCGACATGACAACTGTGGTGTTTGTGGAAGTAAAGGCTCGCAGCAATGACGATGTGGCAAGTCCGGAGGATGCCGTGAACGTGAAAAAGATGCGGCACTTGATGGTCGCGGCTGACGAGTATGTGAAGTCACACGACATAAGTGAGGAACTTCGCTTTGACATCGTGGCAATCACAGGTAAAAGAAACAGTAAACAAATAACAGTAAACCATATTGAAGATGCGTTCAATCCTCTCCTTATTTGACAGGAAAAAGAATAATCAACCTCAAGTCAACTATATACAGTTGGACGAGACGGACTCTACAAGTACATATCTTAGAAACCATCTTTCAGAAGTTGAAAGCAATGGTAAGGAACTGACCGTGGTTTCAACCAAGTTCCAAACTTCCGGTAGGGGGCAAGGCACAAACAAATGGGAGAGTGAGCGTGGCAAGAACTTGCTCTTTTCCCTATTGTGTCATCCTGTTTGGGTTCCGTTGCGCTCCCAATTTCTTATTTCCGAAGCCGTTGCGATAGCCCTGCATGATGTTCTTTCCAATTACACAAGTGACATCATGATCAAATGGCCCAATGACATATATTGGAAAGACAAGAAAATCAGTGGGACAATCATTGAAAATCATTTGTCACAAAATCATATTAGGGATTGCATTATTGGTACTGGAATAAATGTAAACCAAAAAGAGTTCCATAGTGATGCTCCCAATCCCGTGTCGCTTGTCCAGATTGTGGGCAAGGAGATTGACACGGATGTTTTGCTTAAAAAAGTTGTAGATGCCTTTTCCTCATATCTTAACGACTTGCGTAATGGCAACTACGAAAAGATAGTGAGTTTGTATACATCTTTTCTATACCGTGGTCACGGCTTTTTCAAATATCGTGATGACGAAGGCGAGTTTGAGGCCGCACTGGTAGAGGTAGAGGACGATGGACACTTGATTTTGAGAGATAAAGAAGGCAAGATAAGGAGTTATGCCTTCAAGGAAGTGGAGTTTATCATCTAAACAGAAGCGTTCATTAAAACATTAAATCACATACATCATAAAATATAAACAAATGGCACGTTTTAAGAGAATTCTGCTAAAGCTCTCAGGCGAGAGCTTAATGGGTAAGCAAGGATTTGGCATTGACCCACAGCGACTTGCTGACTATGCTGCCCAAATAAAGGAAATACACGACATGGGCGTGGAGATAGGCATCGTCATTGGCGGTGGCAACATTTTCCGCGGGCTTAGCGGCTCTCAAAAGGGTTTTGACCGCGTGAAAGGTGACCAAATGGGTATGTGCGCCACAGTCATCAACTCTTTGGCGCTAAGTTCTGCATTGGGAGCCATTGGGGTGAAAAACAAGGTAATGACAGCCATAAGGATGGAACCGATAGGTGAGTTCTACAATAAGTGGAAAGCCATAGATGCCCTTGAAGCTGGATACATTTGTATCTTTTCGGCTGGCACTGGCAATCCTTATTTCACAACCGACACGGGCTCATCGCTTCGCGGAATTGAAATAGAGGCTGACGTGATGTTGAAAGGCACGCGTGTGGATGGAGTCTACACGGCAGATCCTGAGAAAGATCCTACGGCAAAGAAGTTCAAGGAGATTTCCTATCATGAGGTACTTGAACGTGGATTGAAAGTCATGGACCTCACCGCAATCTGTATGTGCCAAGACAACCATCTACCAATATACGTTTTCAACATGGATGTTGTTGGCAACCTTAAGAAAGTGATTGACGGTGAGGAAATAGGAACTCTTGTAAAGCCATAAGTCTTTTATCGTTTCTACGGAAGATAGAATTCAAAAGACACGTATTCCATCACCAAAGGTTTACCCTCTGTTTCTTAATGCGCTGAGAAGTTCAGAGTTTTCTGTTGGTGAACCAATGGTGATGCGAAGACAGTCTTTGCATAACCTCACTCGCGTGCGGTTTCTCACGATGATGCCCTTTTCAACGAGATAATCGTATATATCTTGAGCGTCTGTCATGCGTGCGAGGAAGAAATTAGCGTCTGTCGGGAATACCTCAAGGCATTCTGGAAGTTCCTTGAATGCTTGCACCATGTGCTTTCTTTCCAAAAGGATTATATTAACCCATTTCTCAACCATCTCTACGTTGTCAAGTTCCTCAAGTGCCTGCTTTTGAGTGAGCAAGTTGACGTTGTAAGGATATTTCACCTTGTTGAATAAATCAATGATTTCCTTGCTTGCGAACGCCATCCCCAAACGAATGGCCGCACATCCCCATGCCTTGCTCATGGTGTTGAGGACTATGATGTTGGGAAATTCGGCAAGACGTTTCCTGAATGGTGACACAGTGGAGAAATCGCTGTAAGCCTCGTCAACGACGACAATGCCGTCAAAGCGAGTAATCACTTTCTCCATCTCGCCAACATCAAGATTGTTTCCCGTGGGATTGTTTGGAGAGCAAAGCCACACGACCTTGGTATGCTTATCGCATGCCGCCAAAAGCTTATCCGCATTCATTTGATAGTTGTCATCGAGCAGCACAGGTTTGTAAGCCACGTCGTTGATGTCGGCGCATACCTTGTACATTCCGTATGTTGGTTCAATGGCGACAACGTTGTCAACTTGTGGCTGACAAAATACCCTGTAAACCAAATCAATTGCCTCGTCTGAACCGTTTCCAAGGAAGATGCACTCCGGCTTCACCAGTTTATATTTGGATAATTTTTCCTTGACTTCAGTCTGCAAAGGGTCAGGATAACGGTTGAGAGGCGAGTTGTAAGGATTCTCATTGGCATCGAGAAACACGTGCGCCTCATGTCCACTATATTCATTTCGTGCGGAACTGTATGGTGCAAGTTTCCAAATGTTTGGTCTTACCAAGTCGCGAAGCTGTTTCATGTCTAATTGTTTTTCTTTTTGAGACTGTTCATCCTTAGGCGCATGGCATTAGCGTGAGCCTCCAATTGTTCATTTTCCGCCATGCATACAACTGTCTTGCCAATGCTGTGAATGCCTTCCTCGTTGAGGTATTGGAATGTCACCTTGCGGTTGTAACTGTCAAGGTTCACTCCGTTGTAAGCGAGTGCGTATTGGTGGGTAGGAAGTGTATGGTTTGTGCCGCTGGCATAATCGC
>DAINOS010000210.1:0-3962 GCA_036743855.1 Prevotella sp.
ACCCCATACGAGGCGAAGACGGCAAGGTTGCTCTCCTTCACCTGATCATCGGTCTTGCCCGGCAAGTCGTCGCCCTGCTCGTCGATGGTATATAGGTTGGCACGACAGCTCTCCGTGTATTCGCTTCCTACCTTCATCGTTCCCTTCCAAATGGGAGCCGAAAGCACCAGCTTGGTGGCGTGCATCCAACTATCCGCCATGTAATCCGACTCGATGATACGTGAACCACCCACTATCGTGTTGCATTCCTGCGAATACTGCGTCTGCCCGCTCTTACGGAGATATATTTCGCCATTCCAGTCGATATTCACCTTGCCAACTTGTCCTGCATAATAAGCCGTGATGTCATGGGTAGGACGAGGCTTGAAGCCAGCCAAGTATTCATTGTCGTAACCCTCGGCGAGTGTTCCATTCTTCCAAACGTCAAAATGCGAGTTCCACCCGCCACGACCATACGGATTGATGTTGCCTTCGTAGGTGGCTCCCAAGGAATGACGGTCGTTGAAGATATAGTTGAAGCCAAGACTGCCACTGAAATAAGTACTCTTGTCACGGATGGTCAAGTTCTCCTTGATGTGCATGAGCGTCTTGCCATAAAGCAGGTTGTCATTCTCTTGCTCCTGATAGCCTTGGTCCAAACTATAATATAAGGTGGAGAAAACATCGAGTCCACGATAACGATAGTTTAGGTCGAGCACCTCCCGATGACCGTCTTTATGATTGCGCTGGTAAGACTGGCGATAACCCAAACCGAAGCCATCGCCTTGCTTCTTGACGGTCTTAATCTTGATGACGGCACCGTAGGTGGCATCATATTCTGCCCCTGGCTCGGTGATAACCTCCACATTCCGGATGTTGGAAGCGCTCAGCCTGTCAAGTTCCACGGCACCCGAAACCTTCTTGTTGTCTATATATATAAGAGGCGCGCCCTTGCCCAGCACTTCAAGCTCGCCATTCTTCCGCACAACCCTTGGGAGATGTCTCAGCACCTCCTCGGCCGATCCCATCTTCTCCAAAGCAGTGCCTTCCACTTGGGCAACCAAGCCTTCGGAAGTCATCTTGAAGGGTTGGCGATGGGCCTTGACCAAGACTTTCTGCAAGTTCAAGGTCGCCTCTTTCAGCATTATCGACCCAACCTTGCCTGTGGCATAAGTGCCAATAGCCGTCTGATAGCCCACGCAACTCACCCTAACTATCACCCTCCTTGTCTCGCAAGGAATCACAAACTGTCCATTCTCATTGGTCACGCCACCAGTAATGAAACTTGAATCTCTTGGACTCAACAAGGCGACATTGGCGAAATCCACAGGGCGATGGTTTGCATCCACGATACGCCCCATCATCTTGGTGGCAGCCTTCTGCGTGCATTCCACAAAGACATTATCTCCGTCTATCGTTATCTTGACAGGATAAAAACCGATGATTTGCTGGATGGCATCGAGGGGATTGCGCCGCACGATGTTGGTGGTTACCGTGAAGTCTTCCAACTCATTGTACATGAAGTTGATATGATAGCTCTTGGTGTTTTTAGCCAACAAGGAAAGTGCTTCCGACATGGAGGTGTTGCGGAAACTATGGGTGAATCGTTGGGCATGGATAGGCAGCAAGGGCAAGAAAACCATCGCCGCTATTATCCGTATCTTTGATTTTTTCGTCATTTCGTATATTTGGTTGCCCACAATAAGAATCGCGGTTCACTATCCATATACAAGCATTCAGAAAATCAAATACCCCCTTTCTCAAAGTTTTTTATCCTCAAATCCTGTTTCTTGGGTTCCGCATCGACACAACGGATTGCCGCCCAATGACTTCAGGAGGTTGGCGAGATAAGTTTCTTATGCCTCACAATCCATCTATAAGCCACAAGGCAGATGACGACCGAGAACAAAGAACCCAACCACGTGGTGAAGCCCATCGGGTAGAGCGTGTCGGGATACATCTCTGAGGCAAGGTATGCCAACGGAATCCTGACAAGGGCAACCGAAAGGAAATTGTGGGCGAAGGAGATGATGGAATAGCCGCACGCCGTGAACAATCCTGAGAAGCAAAAATGTATGCCCGCGAACAGGCAGTCGTAGATATATCCTTGCAGGTACGCGGCACCCTTCTGCACGACCACCGAATCATCGGTGAAGATGCCTACCGCCAACTCCGGATATGTCTCCCAGACGGCGATCATCACCAAGGCATAGGCACAGGTGATGACAAGCGCGCAACGCAACGTCCGGAACACGCGATCCATCTTGCCTGCACCATAGTTTTGGGAGCACACGGCTGACACCGTGGACAGCATGGCAGAAGGGACGATGAACACCAAGCCTATGAATTTTTCCACTATGCCCACCGCTCCGGCATCGTACACGCCACGTCCGTTGGCTATCACCATGATGGCAAGGAATCCCAACTGGATAAAACCATCTTGCATGGCTATGGGGAAGCCGATGCTCAATATGTTCTTGATGGTAGACCTATGCGGGCGGAAATCATCCTTGTGCACATCGAACACCTCACTATGACGCCTGATGGCAATGAGCGACGCCACCACGCTGACCATCTGCGACAGCGTGGTGCCAAGGGCGGCACCCAAAGGCCCCAAGCCCATGTAACCGATAAAAAAGAAGTCGAGACCTATATTGACAGCGCATGCCACCGCCACGAAATACATCGGGCTTTTCGAGTCGCCCAAACCGCGGAATATGGATGCTATGACATTGTAGGCCATGATGAAAGGTATGCCGATGAAGCACACCGTGAGGTAATCGACAGTGCCGGCTACAGCCTCCTCAGGCGTGTCTACCGCACCGACGATGGCATGACGAAAGCAAAGCAACACGCAGGCCAGCACCACGCTCAACGACAAGAACATGGTGGCGGTGTTGCCGATGACCCTCGACGCCCTGCGATAATCCTTGGCGCCAATGGCATGAGCCGTGTTGACCGTGGTGCCCATGGCCAAGCCTATCACCACGCACGTGACGAAATACATCACCTGCGCGCCATTGGACACCGCCGTGGTGCTGTCCACGTCGCAATATCTGCCTATCACGAAAAGGTCGGCCAGACCATAGAGTATCTGCAAGAAATAGGCCAATATATAAGGCAAGAGGAAGGTGGTGATATTTCTCCAAATGCTGCCTTGCGTCAAGTCTTTTCTAATCATGTTGCCAAGTCAATATTCTTGTTATGTCATTGTCAGAATTTGATAATGACATGGCAAAATTACAACATTTTTCCCAAGTGCCAAAAGGTCATCCGGCTTTACGGCGTAAAGGCATCGCGATTCAAGCGTAAAGGCGAAGGCTTTATAACTATCTGATTATCCAACGCAAACATGAGCAAGCAAAAATAATTGAAGATTTATTGCTCACTTCTCACAAGAAAGATGTAAGTTTGCAGCTCATTATCAAAAAATGTCTCGTAAACATTGATACATATATCATAATAATCTTTGAAGGAGAAAGATTTGACCATGGAAAAAGATGAAAGCATTGTTAGATTGCACGCAATCAACAAAGTGACTATCGAGGGAAGCCTTATCAATGTCTTCCTGCTGGTTTTCAAGTTCATAGCCGGCATCCTGGGCGGTTCTGCCGCCATGATAGCCGACGCCGTTCACTCGCTCAGCGATTTCCTGACCGACATTGTGATGCTGATATTCGTGAGGTTGAGCAACAAGCCGCAAGACAAGGACCACGACTTTGGACACGGCAAATATGAGACCCTCGCCACCGCGCTCATCGGCATAGCGCTGCTCGGCGTTGGTGCCATGATATGCATTGGCGGTCTGGAAAAGATAATAAAGGTGATCCACGGCACCGAGCTCCCCAGCCCTGGCGTGATCGCCTTCATAGCCGCCGTGGTAAGCATACTGCTCAAGGAGTGGTGCTTCCAGTTCACGACTAAGGTAGGAAAGAAATACAACTCGCAAGCAGTGATTGCCAACGCGTGGCACCACCGCTCCG
>DAINOS010000211.1:0-3939 GCA_036743855.1 Prevotella sp.
TCGTAAACCTCGTCTATGCCGTTGATGCCGCCTCCGTCGTCGTCCTTGGCGCACGGGTTGTAGTTGGCAGGCACGTTGAACGTCGCCGTGGGCTTATACGGCAAGCCCTTGTCCCGATACACCTTCTTCATGAAGTAGGCCCATATAGGCAACGCCATCGTGGCGCCTTGTCCCATGCGCATGGAATCGAAGTGGATGTCGCGATCCTCGCCGCCGACCCACACTCCGCTCACCAGTTGTGGCGTGAAGCCCATGAACCACGCGTCGGAGTTGTTGTTGGTGGTTCCGGTCTTGCCGCCAATCTCTCCAGGCATGTCATACTTGTAGCGCAACCTGCCCGCGGTGCCCTCGTCGACCACCGCCTTGAGTTCCACTATCATCTTGTAGGCACTCTCCGACGAGATGACCTCCTGCATGCGCGGCTCGAAGTTTGCCACCACGTTGCCCTCTGCGTCCTCGATGCGTGTCACGAAGAGCGGTGCGAGGCGCACGCCGTTGTTGGCGAAGGTGGAGTAGGCGCTTACCATCTCGCCCACCGACACCTCGCAAGGACCGAGGGCGAGAGCCATCGACGGGTAGATGTCGGGATTGTTGATGCCGAACTTGTGGAGCATCTCCACGAATTGCCTTGGGTTGAGCTTCGACATGAGGTATGCCGAAATCCAGTTGTTCGACTCGGCGAGACCCCATTTCAGGGTCACCATTTGCCCATAGCGGTGGCGGTTGCTGTTGCGTGGCGTCCACGGCCGGCCCGCCACCATGTAGGTGCGCTGCACGTTGGGTGCCTTGTCGCATGGCGATGCCCCGTTCTCCATGGCAAGGGAGTAGAGGAACGGCTTGATGGTGGATCCCACCTGTCGCCGTCCGCCCATCACCATGTCGTATTGGAAGTGGGCGAAGTCGATGCCGCCCACGTAGGCTTTCACCTGCCCCGTGTGAGCGTCCATGCTCATGAATCCCGCGCGAAGGAATTGCTTGTAGTAGCGAATGGAGTCGATCGGTGTCATCACCGTGTCCACGTCGCCGTTGTAGGTGAACACCGACATGTCGGTCGGCGTGTGGAAGGCGCGGTGTATCTCCTCTTGCGAGGCGCCGTTTTGCTTCATCGTGATGTATCTCTCGCTCTGCGTCACCGCCCTCGCCATGATAGCGTTGACCTGCTTTGGCGTGAGGTTTCCGCTGAACGGCGCGTTGGCTCCCTTCTCGGCGTTCTCCTTGTCGAAGGCCGGTTGCAGGAAGCGTGCCACGTGGCCGTAGACCGACTCCTCGGCATATCGCTGCATGCGCGAGTCGATGGTGGTGTGGATGCGCAGTCCGTCGGTATAGATGTTCCAGAACGTGCCGTCCTTCTTGGTGTTCTTCTTGCACCATCCGCAGAGTGGGTCGGTGGCGAAGGCTATGGAGTCGATGACGTATTGCCGCTTGTTCCACGAGGGATAGTTTTTCGGGTCGGGTCGGTCCATCATCATGTACTGCCGCAGGAACTCGCGGAAATATACCGCCGAGCCGTCCTTGTGGTCGGCGCGGTGGAAGCGTAGCGTCACGGGTTCGTCGCAGTCGGCCTCATAGTCGGCTTGCGAGATATATCCCGCCTTGAGCATCTGCCCCAAGACCACGTTGCGGCGCTCTTTCGCCCTGTCGGGATAGCGCACGGGGTTGAAGAGCGACGGGTTCTTGCACAAGCCCACGAGCAGTGCCGCCTCGTCGACGGTGAGGTTGGCTGGTTCCTTGCTGAAATAGGTGTTGGCGGCGTTCTTGATGCCCACCGCGCCGTGGAGGAAGTCGAAATAGTTGAGATAAAGGGCTATGATTTCCTCCTTGGTATACATGCGCTCAAGCTTAATCGCCGTGACCCACTCGATGGGCTTTTGCAGCAGTCGCTCCGAAGCTGAGTGCACTGGTGCTGAGTAGAGTTGCTTGGCGAGTTGCTGGGTGATGGTGCTGCCGCCACCTGCCGAGGTCTGCCCGAGCAGTCCGCGCTTCACCAAGGCTCGTGTCAAGGCTATGAAGTCGATGCCCGAGTGGTCGTAGAACCTCACGTCCTCTGTTGCCACGAGAGCCTGCACGAGGTAGGGCGACAGCTTCTTGTAGGGCACCGGAATGCGGTTGGAGCGGTCGAGGTTGTAAGTGCCAAGTATGTGCCCGTCGGCGGAGAGCACTTGCGATGCCGACTTGGATATTGGGTTTTGCAGGTTGTCGATGTCGGGGGAGTAGCCGATGATGCCAAACCATATAAGGAAAAAAAGCAATGCCACGAAGCCCGTGCCCGTGGCGAGCAGGGACCATAGCGCCTTTATGAATTTCTTTCTCACGATACTTTAATTAAATAATGTGCAAAAGTAGTGCTTTTTCGTCATTTCTTCGGTCTAAAATTCTTTCTTCAGCTCATTGTATAAGTCCACAGGTCCCAAATGCCAGTATTGAGTGCTTGCAGTGGATAGCTTCTTATAGAGTTTTGATCGATATATACGGTTAATTGCCTCTGTAAGGCTTATGCCTTTATCTTCTGATAGCCAAGGCGCAAGCCATCCTATTTTTAATGGCAAAAACATGTACAGGTTGTCTTGTGTTACTTTTGCGCTCATGATTCTATTTTTATTGATTCAACAAATTTAATGGCAAGCAGTGATCTTTCTGTGTGAAACAGATACTGGTCTACCAATTTATATGTCTTTAGCTCTTGAATGAGAGTCGGCATGCTGATGATGCCGCCTTCATAGAGCATGAATTGAGTATATACACTGTCGTCAGCCACAGGACCATACACAATGTCATAGTCGTGGGTGAAGTCCCTATCAGTGCGGTTTTTCATAACGAAGTTCACCCATTCTTCTGTTGGCTTCTCGAAGAAGAGCGATTTCAAATCTTTTATTATTTCGTCATCCAGCTCATACACATTCACATAGCCGACATTAGCTCCTCTGTCGTCCATTCTTCGCTTTACCCATCTCTTTGCCTGTTCGTAAGAGGTCGTTGTGTAGAAACCAGGGCCATAGTCGAGAGAGTGATCTGGCTGGCGTATCTCTGGACTTCTCACTTCCTCAATACTTCCATGGTATACCTTGCTCATTTCTTTCTTCTGTTTATCATTTCGTCTATTTCCTCAATAAGCCACTGGCCACCTTGTGTGTGGAGCACATCGTAAAACTTGCAGAAATGCTCCGAAATGCCGTATCGTTCAAACAAATCCACAACCTCTTCTGTGGATATTCCCTTTGCCTTTGCATATTGCTCTATGCAGAAAGACACAAACGTGGCTTTGTCTTGTTGCTCTATATTCATTGCTTTTTTCCTTTTTTTATGGCACTATCGGGAAAACATAGAATTGTCGCTCGCTGTCGTCGTCGATCATCCATTCGTCTAACGCCATGTGGTCTGATAGTGCCTTTATGGTGAGCGTATGGGTGCCTGGCTCAAGCGCCACGGGCAGGTTGATGAGCGCTTGCCCACGCAGCACGCCCTTCATCCATCGCTCCGACCGTGTGCCGTCGGTGACGATTACCGTGCGTGGCGCGCCGCCGTCTATCCTCACCTCTGCTTGCGACATGCCGCCGTCGAGCGCGTGGGTGGGGATGAAAGCCAAGCGCAGCGTGCCGCCGATGGTGCCCGTGGTGAAACGGTAGGTGAGAGAGTCGCCCGCGTTGAGGGTCACCGCCTTCATGGAGCGACCAAGCATATTGACGATTCTCGCGCCCTTGGAGGCTTGGCTGTATGATGCCGCCGTCGACGCTATGGCCTTCAACGCTGGCATGGGCGTGTCGCTGTGGGCGTAGTTGCCATATTGCCGTATCTCATTTTCGCTGAGGGTGTCGGTGAGCAATGGCTTGCCAAACACCGCCAGACCCTGTGGGGCGGCGTTCATCTCCACGTCAAATCCCATCCGCGCCATGGCGTTGTCGTAGCGGCTGGTCAACGCCTGAAGCTCGCGATAGGCGCGAA
>DAINOS010000212.1:0-3889 GCA_036743855.1 Prevotella sp.
ACGAGATAAACAATGGCATAAAAGACGTGATGGGCACGTCGAGCCTCAAGGTGACGAAAACCGACACCATAGCCGTGAACAATGACGGCACGGAAAACAAATACGTAATCCACAACACCGAGACCGCTGACGGAAAACCTCTTGGGGCCGCCATTGAGAGCTCGGTAATGGGCTTTGGCGGCGACTTGAAAGTATTGGTAGGACTGTCAAGCGACTACAAGGTGTTGGGGTACAAGATATTGCAGTCGAGCGAGACCCCAGGATTGGGACAGAAAGCCGACAAGTGGTTCCAAAAGGACGGCAAGGGCAATGTCATTGGCCGTAAGCTGTCAGACGACAAGCCGCTGAGCGTGAGCAAGGACGGAGGTGATGTCGATGGCATCACGTCATCAACCATAACGTCGAGGGCCTTCCTGAAAGCTGTCAACCAAGCATACAAGGCTTATAGGTCATCACTTGGCTCATAAACATACCATAAACCATACGATGCCACTGACCGCGCAAGTCCTTTGGCATCGGAAAAACACGCAATAAATGAACAGTTGGAAAATTATTATAAACGGACTGATTAAGGAGAACCCGACCTTCGTGCTTCTCCTCGGCATGTGCCCTACCCTCGCCACCACCACATCGCTTATCAACGGCATATCGATGGGACTGTCGACGGCTTTCGTATTGATATGCTCAAACATCGCCATATCGCTCATCAAAAACCTTACGCCCGACGCTGTGAGGATTCCTGTGTTCGTGGTGGTGATAGCGTCTTTCGTCACGGTGCTGCAAATGTGCCTGGCGGCTTTCTTCCCATCCATCAACTCCTCCCTCGGACTTTACATACCGTTAATCGTGGTCAACTGCATCATCCTCGGACGCGCTGAGGCCTTCGCCTGTAAACACGGCGCGTTCGACAGCATGCTCGATGGCATTGGCGTGGGACTGGGATTCACGCTCGGCCTGTCGCTTCTCGGTTTCTTTAGGGAACTTCTCGGCACTGGTTGCGTGATGGGCATCCGACTATTGCCGGAGACCGCTGGCATGTTGTTGTTCATCCTTCCCCCCGGAGCTTTCATCACGTTGGGCTATCTCATAGCCGTGGTCAACAGAATGAAGGCGAAGTCAAAGTAGTCAACATATAGCATAACGACATAATATCATCAACTCCATGGAATACATTCTGATTTTCATCTCCGCGATATTCGTCAACAACATAGTGCTGTCACAATTTCTCGGCATTTGCCCTTTTCTCGGCGTGTCGAAGAAGATACAGACATCGCTTGGCATGGGCATGGCAGTGGCATTCGTGCTTACCGTGGCTACCGTCGTCACTTTCATCCTGCAGAAGTGCGTGCTCGACCCTCTCGGCCTGCAATACCTCCAGACCATCGCGTTCATATTGGTCATAGCTTCCCTCGTGCAGATGGTTGAGATAATCCTCAAGAAGGTCTCCCCTGCCCTCTACCAGTCGCTCGGAATATTCTTGCCACTCATCACTACCAACTGCGCCGTGCTTGGCGTGGCAATACTCGTGATTCAAAAGGACTTCACGCTCATTGAGAGCATCGTCTATGCGTTCTCTACGGCAATAGGCTTCGCGCTGGCGCTTGTCCTCTTTGCCGGAATACGCGAACAATTGGCTTACGTCAACATACCCAAGGGCATGAAAGGAATGCCAATAGTGCTCGTTACGGCTGGACTATTGTCCTTGGCATTCATGGGATTCAGCGGTGTTGACTTGGGTCTTAAAGCTTTGTTTGGCTTGAAATAGCATAACCACAAAACTATTCTTGTCGCAGCGGCATTCTCCAAAATGCCGTGACCAAGGTTGCGACAACACAAAACAGGAAAAGGGCTTTACCGGAAATATCCAGTAAAGCCCTTTTTATATTAAAGTAAAGTAATGTCAGAGTGTGTACTGCCTGGTCGCTTTCTCCTAAGAGAACCGACCATGGCATCTCTCATTTATTTGATGATTCCTTGCTCCTTGAAAATCTTTTTCAGCACTTGGACACCACGCTCAACGTGCTCCTTGGTGTGGGTTGCCATGAGGGCAAAACGCACAAGCGTATCTTGTGGAGCGCACGCTGGTGGCACCACGGGGTTGATGAACACGCCAGCGTCGAAAGCCAACTTCGTGACAAGGAATGTCTTGGTGTTGTCACGCACGTAAAGCGGAATGATAGGACTCTCGGTCTCGCCAATCTCAAAGCCTTCCTCACGGAAACGCTTCAAGGCGTAGTTGGTGACATCCCACAGGTGCTGGCGGCGTTCTGGCTCATTTTCGATAATGTGGAGAGCCTCCAGCGCGCAAGCCGTTGCGGCTGGCGTGTCGCTCGCTGAGAAGATGTAAGTGCGAGAAGTGTGGCGAAGATAGTTGATGGTGTCCCAATCTGATGCAATGAAGCCGCCTATAGAGGCAAGACTCTTGGAGAACGTGCCCATGATAAGGTCAATGTCGTCCTGCACGCCAAAGTGATGGCAAACGCCACGGCCGCCTTCACCAAACACGCCAAGACCATGAGCCTCGTCGACCATGATTGAACAATTGTACTTGTGCTTAAGCTCCACTATCTCCGGGAGCTTGGCGAGGTCACCTTCCATTGAGAACACGCCATCAACCACTATCAACTTGATAGCGTCGTGAGGGAGCTTCTCAAGGATACGCTCCAAGTCGGCCATGTCGTTGTGCTTGTAATGGAGCTGTGTGGCAAAGCTCAGACGACGCCCGTCCACGATAGAAGCGTGGTCGCGGTCATCGCAAATAAGGTAGTCGCCTCTGCCAACGACTGCCGGTATCACACCCGAGTTTACTGTAAAGCCAGTGGAGAAACAAAGAGCGGCATCCTTGTGCTCAAACTCTGCCAGCTCTTTCTCAAGCTGGACATGAATGTCAAGCGTGCCATTGAGGAAACGGCTTCCGGCACAGCCAGAGCCATACTTGTCCAAGGCGGCCTTTCCTGCGTCGATAACCCTTTGGTCTCCAGGGAGACCAGTGTAGGCATTGCTGCCAAACATCAGCATCTTACGGCCATCCATGATGACCTCAGGTCCTTGCTTACTCGTTATCTCTCTGAAATAAGGGTATACACCTTGTTCCATGTACTGTTGTGGTACACGATAATGCTTGTATCTTTCTGTTAGTTGTCCCATTTTAAAATAGGTGAAGAAAACTCTTTATAATGAACAGTTTGCAAAGTTACAAAAAACTCCTTATAATCAATAAAGAATCTACAATAAAACCACTTTTTAACAAAAAAAACGAAAAAGCAGGCACACTAATGAAAGAAAGTAGTTATTTTTGTCTGTAAAATAGCTTTCAAATGACAACGATAAGATTTATCATCAATCCCATTTCGGGAACAGCTGGCAAGTCTAAGATTCCAGAGGCCATTGACAAGTATTTAGACAAGTCTAAATTCAGCTACGACATCGTGGAAACTCAATATGCCGGACATGCCATCGAGCTGTCTCGCCAAGCCGCCGAAGAGGGTGTCAACATTGTCGTGGCAGTTGGAGGTGACGGCACCGTAAACGAAGTGGCGCAAAGTCTGACAGGCACAAGCACAGCCTTGGCAATCATCCCATGCGGGTCTGGAAATGGCTTGGCACGCCACCTCTTCATTCCTCTTAATATAAAGAAAAGCATTGATGTCATCAACCAATGCGCAATCCACGACCTCGACTATTGTCTCATCGATGGTCACAAGTTCTTTTGCACTTGCGGATTGGGGTTCGACGCCTTCATAAGCTTCAAGTTTGCCGAGTCAGGAAAGCGGGGATTGATTTCCTACGTGCAGCAAGTGCTGGAGACCGGGCTGAAATACAAGCCCCAGACCTACGAACTGACCACCGAGGAAGACGCCAGGGAATACAAAGCCATGCTCGTGACATG
>DAINOS010000213.1:0-3851 GCA_036743855.1 Prevotella sp.
TGAGCTGCATCTCAGGGCGAGGATGACAATAGACATAGCGGTATACGGGTGCCTTGCTGCTCTGGCGCACCATGTCGGCCCACTTCCATGTGGCATAGACAATGAACATGTCGCCACCGAGAGCCTTGCCCTTGTCGCCAAAGAGGTCAGCGTCCGTGTGAATGTCGTAGAGATTATAGATGGTGCTTGCGTCAGTGCCGAAATAGTTGGCAATGACGGGACTGAGGTTTTCCAAGGTCGGAGCCTTGCCGCCAGCGTATGCCACGACAGGAAACTCGCCATTGTTGTTTCCCAACAGGCAAGGCACTTGCGCCTGACGACCCTCGCTTATCACCTTATTCGGGTCTTCATCGAGGAAGATGCCATCTATACATTTTGTGCCCTCGCCGAAAGTGCCGTCGTCGAGCTTCTTCAGTTCCTCGGCAGAGAGCTTGCGCATGTCGCTGAGTTTCTTGAGATGGTTCTTCTTTGCCCAAGCCGCTCCCTTGCGCTCCGCCTCAGCAAGGCTGATAGGCGTGGCGTTGGAGACGACGGCTCCGCTGGAGCACATGTAACCATTGATGAGGCCGCGCGTGAGCGGTGATGTGGTAAGGGCGCAAACCGATTGAGAGCCCGCCGACTCCCCGTCGATGGTGACGCGGTTGGGGTCGCCTCCGAAAGCCGCGATGTTGTCCTTCACCCATTTGATGGCAGCAGCCTGGTCGAGCCATCCCTGGTTGCCATGGCATCCCTCTTTTGACAGCTCCGGGAGAGAGAAGAAACCGAAGATGCCCTCACGATAGTTTGCCGTGACGACAATGATGTTGCCACGGCGAGCCAGTCGGAGACCTTGATAGCGAGGCTCAGAGCCGCTGCCAGCCACGAGACCGCCACCGTTGAAATAAATCAGCACGGGTAGCTTCTCGTCCATCTTCTTGGCAGGTGTCCACACGTTGAGATACAGGCAGTCCTCGCTCTTGTGCTTGCCCTCGAAAACCATGTCGCCGAAGACATTGTTTTGTTCTGGGTCTGGACCGAACGCCTTTGCCGAGCGCACGCCCGTCCATGCCTTCACGGGTTGAGGGGCTTTCCAGCGCAGGTTGCCCACTGGCGGTTGGGCGAAAGGAATGCCACGGAAAATCTTCACGCCAGAGGAGTCGATGCCCTCGACGGTTCCATCGCGGAAAGTAACTTGTGGTCCCGTTTGTGCCATCGCGCATAAAGAGAGGCACAAGGCGAAAATTACTAATATTTGTTTCTTGATCATGGTTTTGTATATTAAAGTTGTAGTTTAATATGAATAAAGGAAAAGCACGATTTGAACCCTAAAAGGCTCAAAACGTGCTTTATGTGTATGATTCGCTTTGATTACTCAATTACCACTGTCGTCCAGCCATGCTTGTCCTCCACGGTGCCATACTGTATGCCGCGCAGAGTCTCGTAGAGCTTTGTGGACCACGGTCCTGGCTTGTCGCCAAACACGTATTTCTTTCCCGTGGCGAGGTCGTCGAGCTCAGAGATAGGCGAGATGACGGCTGCCGTGCCGCACGCTCCAGCCTCCTCAAACGTTGGCAGCTCCTCCTCTGGCACGGGGCGGCGCTCAACCTTCAGTCCAAGGTCCTCGGCAATCTGCATGAGGCTCTTGTTGGTGATGGAGGGAAGGATGGATGTGCTCTTAGGAGTAACGTATGTGTTGTTCTTGATGCCGAAGAAGTTGGCTGCGCCGCATTCGTCAACATATTTCTTTTCCTTGGCGTCGAGGTAGAACTCAGAGCCATAACCCTTGCTGGCGGCGAGCATATGGGCGCGAAGCGAGGCGGCGTAGTTGCCACCCACCTTGTAGCAGCCTGTGCCAAGTGGCGCGGCACGGTCGAAATCGCGCACGATGGCGTACTTGTTGCACGCGAAGCCGCCTTTGAAATAAGGGCCTACCGGTGTGGTGAAAATCATGAAAAGGTAGTCCTTGGCTGGGTGAACGCCCACCTGCGGACTGATACCGATGAGCAGCGGACGAATGTAGAGCGTGGCACCGCTCTCATAGGTCGGTATGTAGTCTTGATTGAGGCGCACCACTTTCTTTACCATCTCCTCGAACATCTCGGTGGGCACTTTCGGCATGACTATGCCGTCGCACGTTGACTGAAGACGCTCGGCGTTGTCTTTCACGCGGAAGACGCGCACCTTGCCGTCAGGACAACGATAAGCCTTCATGCCCTCGAAAGCCTCCTGACCATAGTGAAGACAGGTGGCTGCCATGTGCAGATTGATGTATTCCTCTGAGCAAACCTCGATCTCTCCCCACTTGCCGTCATGGTAGTAGCAGCGAACGTTGTAGTCGGTCTTGCGATAACCGAAAGTCAAATTCCCCCAATCTAAGTCTTTCATAATATAATGATTTAATACGTTTTTCTGATAATATGTTGCAAAATTAACAATAAAAACATTAATGCGATAACATTTGCGCGATAATTTAATCTTTATCCAACAATTTCTTTATCTCGTCATCGGTTTTCGTGAGTTTCTCCTTGCAGAGCTTGATGAGCTGTTGTGCTTTTTTCAGTTCTGTCGACAATTGGTCTATGCCGAGCTCGTTGCTTTCGAGCTTGTCTACGATGGTCTCCAATTGGCGCACGGCTTCTTCATATTTCAGTTCTTGTTTAGCCATATCTCATTGTTTTTGCTTGTTCAGATGTATTGTGGAGGTGAAAGAGCCTTTTTCCACCCTTGTCTCTATTGTGTCGCCTTCTTTCAGCGTCGCAGGGTCGTGAATGGCCTTGCCGTTGAGCAAGGTGATGCTGTAGCCTCGCTTTAAGAGTCGCTCAGGGTCGAGTGCCTTGACGCGAAGGGATAATTGCGCGATGCGGTTGCTTTCCTTGGTCAGTTTCCTTTCCACTAAAGGCTGGATGTTGTTGCCTATCACCACTATGTCGTGCTCAGCCTGTTGCAATCGCTCCTTAATGGAGCTGGTGATGTCCGTCATCAGGCGCGTGAGCTTGGCCTCCTGCCTTTCCTTGACCAGCGAGAAGAGAATGGGCACACGTCCAGAAATTCTGCCAAGCCGCTCCTTCTCGGTCTCCATGCGTTGTCTCACCCTCGTCGCCACACGCTCGCGCATGGCATCGATATGGCTCCAAAGGCTTGCGAGGTTGTCCACGAGAAAAGCTGCAGCCGCCGTTGGGGTCTTGACCCTGGTGTTGGAAACCATGTCGAGAATGCTCTCGTCGCGGTCGTGGCCAATGCCGGTGATTATGGGCAGGGGGAAGTTTGCCACGTTCTCGGCCAACGCCAAGGTGTCGAAGCCGCTCATGTCTGCCGTGGCGCCGCCGCCTCGGATGATGACCACTACGTCGAAGTCGTCAAGATGGTCATATATGTCGTTCAAGGCGTTTATGACGGTCGCCTCCACCTGCTCGCCTTGCATCGTGGCTGGGAAAAGCTTTATGCTGAAGGCGAAGCCATATTCGTTGTCGAGCAGCTGGTGGCAGAAGTCACCATATCCCGCCGCGTTCTCGCTCGATATTACCGCCACGCGCTGGGCGAACATAGGTATGGCGAGCTCTTTTTGCAGGTCGAACACCCCTTCATCCTTCAACTGGCGGATGATTTCCAGTCGCTTCCTTGCCATGTCGCCAAGGGTATAGGTCGGGTCGATGTCCTGCACTATCCAAGCGAAGCCGTAAGCCTCGTGGAAACTGGCGGTGACAAGCAGCATGACCTTCATGCCGGCGTGGAGCCCTTGCCCCGTGGCGCGCTCAAACTTTGGTCTCAGCCGCGACCAGGTGGTCTTCCAGCATTTTGCCGACGCCCTTGCCACAGATGTGGCGGAGAAAATGTCCTTTTGTATGAGTTCCATGTAGCAATGCCCCTTTACC
>DAINOS010000214.1:0-3850 GCA_036743855.1 Prevotella sp.
GAGAAACCATACTTGCGGTTGAGGTCCACCTGCAACGAGGTGAGGTCATAGAGTTGCCTTGCCGGCTCCTTGCCTTGCTTCTTCTGCACAGAGACTATCTCAAAAGGCTTGCCCTCAATCTGTGAGAACGCGTTTTGCCCCTCTTCTTTAGTGGTAAACTTGCCCGACGTGGCAGTGAACAGCGTGTCACGGTAGATAGTGGAAAGCACCCAATAAGGCTCTGGCTTGAAGTTGTCTATCTCTTTCTGCCGCTTCACTATCAGCGCGAGCGTGGGTGTCTGCACCCTGCCAATGGAAAGCACCTGACCAGCTTGCTGCCTGTACATCAATGTATACAACCGCGTGCAATTCATGCCCAACAGCCAATCGCCGATGGCGCGACTAAGACCTGCAAGATAGAGCCTTTCATATTGCTTTTCCTCCTTCAAGTTGGCGAAGCCCTCGCGTATCGCCTCGTCTGTCATCGACGAGATCCAAAGCCGTTTCACAGGGCACTTCACGTGAGCCATCTGCATCACCCAACGCTGGATCAGCTCACCCTCCTGTCCGGCATCGCCACAATTCACTATCTCGTCGGCGTTGGCATAGAGCTGTGCTATGGTGTGAAACTGCTTCTCAATGCCACGGTCTGGAATGAGCTTCAAGCCAAACCTGCGTGGAATCATAGGGAGCGCCGCCAACGACCAATAGCGCCAGTTGCCCTCATAGTCGTTGGGCTCTTTCAGTTCACAAAGGTGCCCAAACGTCCACGTCACCTGGTAGCCGTTGCCCTCCATGTATCCATCGCGCGAGGCCGTGGCGCCAAGAATGCGGGCAATGTCGCGAGCTACACTCGGTTTCTCTGCTATACAAACTATCATATGTGCAAAGTTACCAAAAAACTCCGACATACCCATGAATCACAAAGAAGTTCACTTCACCGCATCATTACCCAGACAATGAAAAATATTAACAATAGGCACTCTGAGAATCGACCGTTTGAAAAACCATTTTCCATTGTTCAATCCGCGGGCATTCTTGCGTACATTTCCTAACATATTGAGAATTAGCGACTTGTGATTTTATACTTTGCGGAAGAGCGAAAACCCGAATCATTTTGCCGCCTTTGCGCCATAATCGAGATGTCTCTACGGCGTAAAGGACAAGGCATCACGGTGTGAAGACAATGCCTTTTGGCTTAAAACGCGGTGGCATCACGGTGAAATCGCACCGCCCTGACGCTTGCGAAGCAATCCAATCGAGCTACAAAGCCGCCAATCATGCCCTCCAAACCACATTCTGTTCTCTAAATCAAGCTATGACCAAGTGTTAAATTCCGGCAATAATTCTTTACAATCGCACGAAACTTTCTTGCATATACTATGAGATGGCAAATAGCCATTTCTTTTCGTGAATCATTCGCTCTTCCCAAGTTTCTTGATGTAATCTTTTGGTGATAATGTCGTCAAGCTCCACGGCAAGGGCGATGACTTTCTTCTTCGAGCTCTTGAATGGTTCGGTGTATTGCTTCGCCTTGATGAGGCTGAATGGATTGAAGACATCCACCATGTTCTTGCGACTGAAATGATAGCCGTCGTAATAGGCTTTCAACTGGGCTACCGACTCATCGAAATCCCAACCTTCATACGCCCCCAACTTCTCTATCTCCGGCTTGAAATTCTCAACCACCTCGTCTTTCGTGATGCCGCAGATTGCCGCATACTCAGGCTCGAAACTGATGTTGCTCAGATTGTTGAGGACAGAGAACAGGGAAATCTGGGTAAACTTGGTGATGCCCGTGATGAAGACGAACTTCTCGTGCAGGTCTTGCGATTTCAAGATGGCAAACACAGCCTTGTAGATATTGGTGCATGGCGTGTGCTGTGGGGTCTTCCAAGAGTGCTGTAGGGGAGCGTCGTACTCGTCGATGAGGATGGCAACTTGCTGTCCAGTCTTTTGGCAAGCAGTTTCTATGATGTTCTGGAAACGTACGGCGAGAGAAGTCTCTTGGCTGACTTTGATTTCATATATTTGCTCATATTTTGAGAAACAGTCATGGAGGTAAGCTTTCAGCTCTTCGGGAGTAGCATCGCCACTGCTCATGTCAAGGCGAATGACAGGACGTTTCACCCATTCCGTCTGCCAGATTGTGTTCTTCTCGCACGCCGGGGAGAACTATTCCGTGGGCGAGGTGAAGGACATCGACCAATACAGTACCGTCTTCATCGAAGGCCCAGTCTGGTGGGGCACCTATCCGCAGGTGATGTTCACCCCATTCGACAAGGGCAACCTCAACGGCAAGACCATCGTCCCATTCTCCACCCACGAGGGAAGCGGATTGGGAAGCGTGGTGAGCGACCTGAAGCGTCTCTATCCGAAGTCCAACTTCAAGCAGGCGTTCAGCATCTACAGGCGTGAGACGCGCAAAGACCTCTCGAAGGTGGACTAGTGGCTGAATGGACTTAGCTATTAGTTCTTGCGAGGATGAATTATTAAGGCTAAATTAAATATAAAAAGGTGGGGCTGCTTCAGTAGGCAGCCTCATCTGAAATTAAACGCTACTACACAATCACTCCATACCGTATATCTTTTTGAGGGTAGGACGAAACCAATTACCCCAATCCTCCAATTTGCTGATAATCGGCAATAAAGTCTTTCCCGTTTCTGTCAGCGAATATTCGGAATGTGGAGGCAGTTCGGCGAAAATCTTTTTCTCAATTATTCCATGCATCTCCAATTCTTTCAGTTGTTGGCTTATTACACGTGCGTTTGCTTCGGGAAAATGCTTTTGAATTTCACTCGGACGCTTAGGTCCATCTTTTAACGCATCAATGATGCAGCATTTCCATTTACCGCCTATGACCTCCATTGTCACCTTAATGCAGCAGTCTATGTTAAAGGGCATTTTCTTTTCGTACATATCAGTTCGTTTTAATGGTACAAAGATACGATTTTCATGCCACAAAACACTTATATACTGCGAATATTACCACTATATGGTAAAATTATCAGTATATGAATAATTTTGCAGTAATTGCATATACATGAACAAATTGGTAACTTTGCAACCAAAAATTAGTTTCACCTATCAGACAGATTATGAGAAAGTTATTAATGTTAAGCATGGCATTGTTCATTGGATTGACTGTCCATGCGCAAATCAGTAAAGACAATATGGAAAATCAAACGAGAACAATCAGGCTCGTTTATCCGCAGTGGCAGGGCGGAAACATCGCCCAATGGATAACGGAAGTGAAAGACCCCGAACAGGCTTCGAGAGGATATTATCTTGGAGCGCAGTTGTTGAATTTCCTTGCTCCCGACAATGGGCAAGACACCTACACCGTCCCGGTCTCGACAGACCTTGTGAAGCGGAAAGTGACCGATGGCGTGATGGACAAAGAGGCAATTATCGCTCAGACCAAAGCGGCTTTGGACATTCTTGCTATTCAAAAGCCCGACAAGATTGTGACGCTCGGCGGTGAATGTTCCGTCAGCGTAGTACCCTTTACTTACCTTTCAGAAAGGTATAAGGGCGATGTGGCAATGGTATGGATTGACGCCCATCCGGACATCACATTGCCAGGTGATGTCTATCCGGCCTATCACGCAATGGCTGTAACCGCCTGCATGGGGTTGGGCGACAAACAAATAATTTCTGAGTTGCCCACGAAGATAGCCCCGTCCAAAATACTTTTTGTCGGGTTGCGGGACTGGGAACGTGACGAAATCAAGGCAAGGCAGAAACAATACGGCATTAGGCACCTGACACCCGAGGAAGTCCGCGAGGACAGCCATGCGATATTGGAATGGTTAAAATCGTGCGGAGCGTCCAAAGTGGTCATTCACTTCGACATGGATGTGCTTGACC
>DAINOS010000215.1:0-3833 GCA_036743855.1 Prevotella sp.
AAATCGTGCGGAGCGTCCAAAGTGGTCATTCACTTCGACATGGATGTGCTTGACCCTGCGGAAATCATTGCGGCGGTCGGCGTTGTTCCTAATGGGATGAAAATCGCCGAAGTGGTGCGCGTGATAAACGACATTGCAAAAGAAAAGGAAATCGTCGGCCTGACCGTAGCCGAGCCTATGCCCCGCACTGCCATACGTATCAAAGAAATGCTGAACCAATTGCCTTTGCTGAAATGAAAGTGCTTTTAGTGAACGGTAGTCCTCATCAGAAAGGGGAAACCTACAATGCTTTGAGCTTGGTGGAAAAAGCCTTGCATGAAAAAGGCATTGCAACCGAATGGTTTTGGGTGAGGAACAAGCCTGTACGTGGTTGCATTGACTGTGGGCAATGCAGCAAAACTTTCCGCTGCGCTTTCTCCGATGATGTCTGCAACGATTTAATCGAAGCTATCTTAAACGCTGACGGGATAATCATCGGAAGCCCTGTATATTTTGCTGCTCCAAACGGGGCTTTGTGCGCTTTGTTGGACCGTGTGTTTTATGCAGCATGCACACATGGTGGATTATTCAAGGGAAAGCCTGCTGCAGCCGTTGCCAGTTGCATTCGTTCAGGAGCCAACAGCACGGTAGACCGCATCAACAAGTATTTCTCATTCAGTGAAATGCCAATAGTCAGCAGCAGCTATTGGAATATGCTTTTCGACAGCCACTCTCCAGTAGGGTTTGACGAAAGAGGACACAAGACAATGCAAACGCTCGGATATAATATGGCATACATTCTTCAGAAATAATCTAATTTTTATCAACCAAAAGTATAAAAAAAAGGAGAGGACAACATGTTTGTTCTTCTCCTTTTTTTGCCTATACATCACAGATATAAAAGCCAACCAACCATCAATATGGCTATTGGATTGTAAAAATGCTTTACCTCACTTCCCATCCATCGATGGTTCCTGTCTTCGATGAGAAGTTGCAACCTATCAGATGGATATGCTTGGGGGTTGCCTCATACTCTCTTGCGTAACCTTTGTCTTGGATTTGCTGAATGGCAGCATCGGCTGAACCATCGAGATTGAACTCGAAGATATAGATGTCGTTGGAGGTCTCAATGATACAATCCACCCTGCCTTCACTCTGCTCTTTCGATGAAAATGGTGTAGAAACTAATCATGCGCAGGATGAGATATGAGAAGTCGCTTTTTCTTGTCATCCTGCGCAGCCAGTGTCTCCCTGTATCTTGACGGCGACATCCCGAGATGTTTTGTGACGTATCGGCAGAAATAAGAAAGCGACGAGAAACACATGCGCTCGGCTATTTGCGATATGGACAGGTCGGGATTGTCGAGGAATTCTTTGAGTATGGGCACAGTGTAGCGGTCGATGAGAAACGTGACGCTGTTGCCAGTCACTCTCTTTATCGTCTCGGTGAGGTATTTGGGCGTTACGTTGAGCCGTTCGGCGTAATACGCCACCTCGCGGTGCTGCAGCGAGGCTCCTTTATCGAGCATGGCGATGAGTCCCTTGACGACGTATGCCTTGCGGTCGGTAGTTGTCTGGGTGTTGTGTACGAGAGAGTGGAAATAGTAGATGTCGTAAATCATTGCCACGGCAAGGCTTCCGATGATTTCTGGATAGAACGTATGGGCGGTGTCGGGAATGCGCTCAATCAGGTTGGCGAAGTCTTCGCGCAGCTGCCTGGCGTGTTTCTCAGACAAGGGAATGACCGGATTGTCGTACAGACTTATCCGTCCGCTCACGCCATAGTTGACCGACGGTAGCAGACTGTACAGATATTTTGCGGGAGCTGCCACAATCAGCACGCTCAGGTCGGCGCTCGCGCTGTTTATAATCACGTCTTCGGGATAGGATATTACAAGCGCGTCATTCTTGTGAACTGAAAACTCATGCTTATTGTAGACGAACGAAACCTCGCCCGACATACACAACAAGTGTATGCAATATCCCTTGAGCGAAGGGTCGGCTATTGTCTTGAAATCCGTTGAGTGTATTATTTTGTGGTCCATACTGCAAAGATAGTGTATTTAATGGTAACAGCGGTCACTCTTTTCATGTTTTTGTGAAACCTTTGCCGAAATAAGTGAAACCCGTGATGGCCTTTTTGCTTGTAACTTTGCAAACAAAAAAGCACGATGACACAACAGGATAATAAAAAGCGCAAATGGCTGTTCATGCTCATACTTAGCGGACTGATGGGATGCACCACGCTCTCCACCGACATCTACCTGCCTGCCATGCCAGTCATGGAGACGGCTTTGGGCGGCAACGTGGAACTGACGATAACCGGCTTTCTCGTGGGCTTTGCCATAGCACAGCTTGTCTGGGGGCCCATAAGCGACCGCATAGGCCGCAAGAAACCTCTTTTCATAGGCATGGCGATATTCACCATCGGGTCTGTGGGCTGCGCCTTGTCTTCGTCCATCACCGAGATTGTGGTGTGGCGTGTGTTCCAGGCCACGGGTGCATGCGTGGGGCCAATGCTCTCGCGCTCAATGGTGCGCGACCTTTACGGACGCACGGAGGCGGCACGCATGCTCTCGGCTCTGATGACCATACTGGCGCTTGCCCCAATCGTGGCCCCTCTCGCCGGCGGATTCCTGCAGAGCATCTGGTCGTGGAGGGCAATATTCTGGCTGATGGCGACTTTGAGCGCGATGCTCTTCGTGGCTGTGTTCTTCCTTCCCGAGACGCTGACCGAGGAGCAACGTGCCAACGACTCCATCGTGCGTGAGTTTACTTGCTATCTGCACCTTGTGGGCAACAAGCCTTATATGTCGTATACGTTGAGCGTGGCGTTCTTTTATGTAGCCATATATGCCTTCATTGCCGGCTCGCCGTTTGTCTATATCTCATATTTTCATGTCGATGCGCGGTACTACGGTCTGCTCTTTGGCGTGAACATGATAGGCGTGTCATCGCTCGGAATGTTCAACCGCCAAATGGTCACGCGTTATTCTCTCGACCGCATGTTGCTGTGTTCCACGACCATTGCCATCGTGGGCGGTTTGGGGCTGTTCTTCTCGGCTCTTACGGGGTGGGGCGGCATCGTCGGCATCATAGGCTTCGTGTTCCTGGTGTTCAGCATGAACGGCATCATTGCCTCGTGCACCAACGCGGCGGCACTTGACGCTGTGCCGTCGACCATGGTAGGCTCGGCGGCGGCTTTGATGGGAGCCTTGCAGTATGGCAGCGGCATAGTGTCATCGCTGTTGCTCGCGGCTTTCTCCACCGGCCCCCCAATAACTATGGCGTGGATTATGCTGCTGTTTGTCCTGCTCAGCTGTGGGGCAATCGTAGTGAACACGAGAAAGAAAATAAAAACAGTAATAATAAAATCAATGTCTCAAATATGAAGAAGTTACTCATTGCAGCCTTTGCGCTGCTTGCCGCGACTGCGGTTTACGCACAGGAACAAACGGCCAATGCTCCACTTGTTATCAAGGCGCAGGGAAGTTTCCTTGCCGGCGGAACAGTCGTGAAAGTCGACGGTACATACTACTTTTTGCCGAGAAGAACAATGTGCTGCTTGCTGACTTGCTGCAGAAATGGCTGGAAAAGGAATTGCATTGTTTCCGTTAATGCGGTAATTCATTCACGTTCTCCACGCACTTAGAAAATATTTTGGTTAGTGGAACTATCGTAGCCTAATTCACTTAAGCCTTTGGCTTAATGAGTTGAACCGTTGGAGAACAGGTTGAGCACAACTACTCCAGCGATGATGAGCGCAATGCCTATGGCTGAGGCTATATTAAACTGCTGCTTAAAGAAAAACACGGAAACAACGTTTCCCAGTACGATTCCCAATCCTGCCCATA
>DAINOS010000216.1:0-3828 GCA_036743855.1 Prevotella sp.
CCCCAAAAAGCATCTCACCAAACTTATAGCCGAGGAACATGGCGCAAATGTTGCCCCAAAAGCCTAAGTGTGGGGCTCCCGCTTGTCGCGCTTGCGAAATTCGCGGTGCAGGCTGATTCTCCTCGTTTCTCTTATGATGACGTGAGGGCTTGTTTTCCTTTCGTGTGCCTGTTTGCGCGCTGATTATTTCGTCAGCCTCTACCATCAACCTCTTGCCGGCCGTGACAAGCCTCGCGATTTCTTCCTCGTATTCTTGTTGGCTTTTCCCCCCTTTGTTTCCCATGATTAGCGTAATTGTTTATTTGTTTGAGCTTGCTGTTATTGTTTGCAAATATAATGATTAAATCTGAATCTTGGCGCTAATGGTGCGACTATAAATGTTAAATTCAAGTTTGCGGCAACATCTTTTGCCTTAATTTTAGTGTATTTCGGGGAAAAGTATTATTTTTGCAAAGTCAACAACCCACGCCGTGCCATCATCTTGGCTTAATTGACAAGATTGGCGGGACTTTGCAAAGGCAGAGGTGGACCTTGCGGTCGTGGGTGGGCCACTACTTAATGTTAAAGCGTCACTAACGCTTTGTCTATGACCGTTCTGAACGTAGGAAATTCAAGACTATAAGTCTAAGACAATGTGAGAAGTGGCTGCTACGGGTATGATACAACTGTATCCCGGGGTGTGTAGCGAGGGTTCACCAAACAATCCTCATGCACACTTTTTCTGGATTACGTGCAAATACCGGCGTGGGCAGACACATCTACTCGTCACTTATGGGGGCTTTCCTACGGCCTAGAACGGAAGACGGGCAGAAGTGGAAGCCTGCGTTTTTTTGTTTTGTAGTGGAAGGGTTTTCGTGTAAACAATGGAAAGTGATAACAGGGCACAGGCTTGATTTGTCGCGCCCTGGGGATGATATATTCAGAAGAAATTAAAAGGCAACTGCTAACTTAATGAATCAGGAAAAGAAATGGGGCGCGCCAATTGGCGTGCCCCATTCATTTTGGTGTTTAAGTGGTTCTTGGTTTACTTGGGAAGCATTACCACGCTCACCTTGTTGGCTCCGGCGAGGAACTCCTTGACGAAGGCGGATACCTTCTCTGGTGTCTGCGCCTTCACGGTGTTGGCATATTCCGTGTTCTCGTCGCGGTGCATGGTGTAGTTGTCCCAGATGATGCTTGCCCAATATCCATTGGTCTTCAGCGCGCTGTCATACTGCTTGAGCATGAGCTTCTGCACCTTGTCGAGCATGTCGGCGTCGCATTTCACGGCGAGGTCCTTCACGGCTTGGTTCATTATCTTTATGGCCACGTCTTTCTTCTCAGGCTTCATTGGGCAGTAGCTGGCGATTTGCGCCATGTGGTAGCCGTCTGATGCGATACTCATACCGGCTTGAGCACCACAGGTGTAGGCTGCGCTTGCCTCCTCGCGAATCTGCTTGAGATAAATCATTGAGAGCACTTGGCCTGCCATGGAAGCCTGGATGCTGCGCTCCATGGTGTATGGTATCGTGGGGTTGAACCATAGTATCTGCGCCATAGACTTGGGGGTCTCCATCTTGCGAGTGAACGTCTTGTCCACGTCTTTCTTTGTTGGCACTACCTCGCGCTTGCCCTCAGGGTTCTTGCCCTTTGACGGCAACGAGCCGAGATACTGGCAGATGAGCGGGCGGATGGTAGCCTCGTCGAAGTTGCCGATGATCTCAAACACCCAACCGTTGGCGTTGGCGGTGCGCTCCTTTGCCATTTGCAGTATGCGGTCGTAGGACACGTTCTTGAGGTCTTTCAGCAAGAAGGGTTGCATCCTCCAGTTGTTGTCGTATACAAGCTTTGTTATTGAGTCGGAGAAAGCCGTCGTCGGGTCAAGGTCGCGGTTTTTCAAGTCAACCTCGTTTTGCTGCATCAAGTTGTTGAAGGCGTCTTGGTCTTTCTTGATGTTGGTGAAATAGAGGTACGCGAGCTGCAGCATCGTCTCCACGTCTTTCGGCGTGGCGCTTCCGTTGAGGCTCATTTTCCTCGCGCCCATGCTAAGCGACGCGTTGGCGATCTTTCCGGCGAGGGCCTTGCCCAGTTCTATGGAAGAGAAGTCGCCGAGGCCGCTGTTGTCGATGACGCTGTTGAACATCTGCACGTTGGCGAAGTCGGCCTTGCCATAGTTGCCCTCACCAGAGCCACCGGTTCCGCTCATGGAAACCTGGTCTTTCTTGTAGTCGGTCTTCTTCAGGAGCACCGTGACACCGTTTGAGAGGGTGAGGATGTCGTAGTCGAACTTCTTGCTCTTCACCTCTTTCTTTATCTTGCCAGGCTTTGGCAGGTTCTTCATTATCGGCTCGTTTTTCACGTTGTCCACGTAGGCGTCCACCTTTGTGGTCCTTGCCTGGTGCACGGCGTTGAGCAGCTGGTCGGCGGTTGGGTACACGGCACCGTCTTTCTCGTTGTTGAAGCTGAGTATCACGAGGTTGCTGTCGCTCTTTGCCACGAGCTGCGGCAACACTTGGTTGATGGCTTCCAGCGGAATCATGGGCACGATTTGCTTCATCATCTTGTAGCTGAACTCCAGGGAAGGCATAGGCTCGTTGTTGAGGAACCATCCGAGAGCCTGCTTGTAGAACGACGTGTTGGTGCGCTTGTCGCGACCTTCCCACATCTTGTCGAGCGACGACAGCATCGATTCCTTGAAGCGCGCGTATTCCGTGGCGGTGAAGCCATGGTCGGCTGCCTGTTTCACCACGAGGTATGCAGCCTTCACCGCGTCAGCCGACTTGCCCATTTCCTTTGGCATGACGTTGATGGAGAAAGCGTCTTTAGTCTTGGAGAATATGTAGTTGCCATCCCCTGCCGATGCGCCCACAAACGGGCAGTCGGCCTTTTGCGCCGCCTCCGCGAAGCGTGTGGAGAGCATGCCGATGGCGGCATCTTTCACGTATTGGGAGAGAGTATACTCAATGTTTTGCTTTATGGAGTCAGGGTCGGTGTCGTGCTTCATCATGAGCGACACCAACGACTGCTGATACTCCTTGTCCTTGTCGATGATGACGATGGGCTGCGCGTTGTCGGGCACGGGCTCGTCCACTATCTTGGCCTCGTTGGCTGGGTTCTTGATACCGCCGAAGAGCTTCTTTATCTCAGCCTCGGTCTTGTTCACGTCCACGTCGCCAATCACGATGATGCCTTGGTGGTCGGGGTGATACCACTTGTGGTAGTAGTCCACGAGCTCCTTGCGCTTGAAGTTGTCCACCACCGACATCAATCCTATCGGGTAGCGCTTGCCGTATTTTGAGCCAGGGTATAGCTTCTCAAGGTTTCTCTCCAGCATGCGGCTCTGCGCCGATGTGCGCAGTCTCCACTCCTCGTGGATTACGCCGCGCTCCTTGTCTATCTCGCTTTGCTCCAGCGACAAGCCGCACGACCAGTCGCGCAGGATGAGCAGGCAAGAGTCGAGCGTTGAGGCCGACGATGTGGGCACGTTGTCGATGTTGTAGACCGTTTGGTCGATAGAGGTATAGGCGTTGAGGTCTCCGCCAAACTCTATGCCCTTTGAGCGGCACCACTCAATGAGGTCGTTGCCCTTGAAGTGGTCGGAGCCGTTGAACGCCATGTGCTCGAGGAAGTGGGCGAGGCCGCGCTGGTCCTCGTTCTCCTCAAGGGAGCCCACCTTTTGCGCGATGTAGAAATTGGCACGATGCTCAGGCCAGTTGTTGTGACGGATGATGTAGGTCAGTCCGTTGGGGAGCTTGCCGATGCGGAAAGCCGTGTCCACGGGTATCGTCTTGACAGGCATTTGCGCGCTCGCGGTAACCACCGCGGCAAGCAAGAGCAGCATCGAGACGA
>DAINOS010000217.1:0-3824 GCA_036743855.1 Prevotella sp.
GGGCGCATGCGCAAATCATGTTCTTCTCGCATTTCATGCACGACATCATAAATGGCGTGCCGCGAGAGTTGCGGACCCATCCCGAATGTGTCACGGCGGAGGATGTCGCAGCCATGAAGCAGTTGGCCAAGGCCGTGGGCAAGCCTTTCGATGCCTCGCTCATGGTGGACCTTTACAATCATGCCGACTTCTATCTCGACCTTATATGCCAGCCCGTGTTTCCGCAAGGCATGCGATACCAAGCCACTCAGATGCTCACCAAGGCGCGTTACGCGCACGCTTACGTCGCTTATAAGCGTCAAAATTGCTTGCTCGATTTCGAGGACTTGTTGCAGCTCACCTACGATGCCCTTGGCAAGGATGATGAGTATAAGCGGTATGCGTGGATTCAGGTGGACGAGGTGCAAGACCTCAATCCCCTCCAGCTTGCCATAATCAACCTGTTGCGCGCCGACGACGGGTGTTTCCTATATCTTGGCGATGAGCAGCAAGCCATATTCTCGTTTATGGGCGCGAAGCTCGCCACGCTCAACAAGCTCAAGGAGCAGTGCAAGGGGCATGTGCACCATCTTGGCATAAACCACAGGCAGCCGCGAGGCATAGTGGAGATGCTGAATGGATATGCCATGGCCAACCTGCGCTCCGACCCGGCTCTCCTCCCGGAGCCTGGCGACATGGGCAATGCCGATGACTCCAGTTTGTGTCTGTGCAGCTCGGATAACGCCTTGGCGGAGATTGACGACGTGGCCTTGTTGACTAAAAAACTTGCCTCGAAAGACGAGCCGAAGACCACCGCCATTGTGGTCAACTCCAATCATGATTCCGATGTCATCAGCGACAGGCTGCATGCTATTGGCGTGCCTCATTTCAAGATTTCCGGCACCGATCTCTTCTCCACGCCGGAGATGAAACTTCTCCTGGCTCACCTCAGCGTTGTTAACAATGAGCTCAACTCGCTTGCGTGGGCGCAGATTTTGCAAGGCTTGAAAGTCTGCGCCACGGCTGCCACGGCTCGTAATTTCGTGCATAAGCTCCGGACATTTGCCATCGCTCCCACCGACTTGCTGGGTGGCAGGCTCGATGGCCACGACGGTGGACCGGATAGTCAAGACACCTATCTAAAACGATTCTTGCGAGTTTACGACAGCGATGACATAGTGGTGTTCGACACCGAGACCACGGGCTTAAACGTGTTTGAGGACGATGTGGTCCAGATTGCGGCGGAGAGGATAAGGCAAGGCAAGGTCGTCTCCAAGTTTTGTGTTTACTTGGAGACAAACCGCGACATCCCCGCGATGTTGGGCGACATCGTGAACCCAGTCATTGAGGAGCGGAAACACAACAAGCTCTATCCTCCAGCGGAGGGATTCAGGGCGTTTCTCGACTTTGCCAGTGGGTCACCGCTGTTGGCTCACAACGCCGCGTTCGATTATCATATCATGTACTTCCGCATGAATGATTATCTCCCCGAGGCAGACTGGCGCGCCCTGCAACCCGTTTGCTTCGACTCGTTGAAGCTCGTGCGCCTTCTTTGTCCTGAGCTCAAGGCTTTCAGGCTCAAGTCGCTGCTTGCGGAGATGGGCTTGCAGGGCGAGAACTCGCACCTTGCCGACGATGACGTCAACGCCACGGTGTCGCTCGTGAACTATTGCTACGCCAAGGGACAGGCGATTATAGACAGGCAGGACGACTTCATGGGCAAGCAATCCACAAAGTCTTTTGCCGAAAAACTTAGGTGCCGCTATGCTGACATTTATGATGAGGCGTGTGGCAAGCTCTATGATAGGGCCACGGGAGACGAACCGGCGCTGACTGAGGAGATGAATCGCTTTTACTGCATCTTGATAGAAGAAAGGAGCATCAAGCCAATCGCGAAGATTGATTATGTGACGCGTTTCCTCCGGTACGACGTTATAAGACAGGCAGAGGAGCCGTCGCTCAAGGAGCAGTTGGAGAATCACATCATGGAAATCAGCACTTTCAAGGAAGCTGACATCTGTGGCTCGTCATCGCTCGACGCCAAGGTCTTTGTCTCCACCATCCACAAGGCAAAAGGCCTGGAGTTTGACAACGTGATAGTGTTTGACGTGGTTGACGGGAGAATCCCCAATTTCTATAACCTAAATAATCCGACGATGCTTGAGGAGGATGCCAGAAAGCTATATGTGGCGTTGTCGAGGGTGAGGCAATGCTTGTTCGTGTATTACAGCAAGATGTCTGTGTCAACAAGCTACCCACGACTACAAGCGGTGTCGCGCTTTATGAAGCCTGTCATGAAGTTCTTCGTAAAGCAGTGAAACGATAAAAACAGGCAGTAATCTCGCGATTGCTGCCTGCGTTATTGTGAATTACAATTAATTCCTCTTATTTTTGAGCTCGATTGATGGTTTCCGCCTCACGGCGTCAACCAACCATCTTGCATCAAATGTTACCTGAAAACTAAACTAATCTTTAACCTAAAAACTAAATACCTTTGAATCTAAAAAAACAATCTATCAAAACCTAAAAACTAAAAACCTATATGAAAAATCTACTAACTTGTTCTGTTCTTTACACTTGAGGTATTACCCTCTTGTTTACGTTTGCAAAGGTACGCATATATTCGATACCCTCCAAATCTTTTTGAAAGAAAATGATGCTGTTTCCTTTATTATTGACATAAATCAACACGCTGTGCACGTGCACACGCTCTTTTTTGCTTTTGTTTACTTTTGTTTCGTGTCGTTTTCGTTTTTGAAAGGCAAGCTCTTGACTATGCTTTTGAAACCTCACGGGGCTTGCGTCTTGACGCGAGGATTGTAGAAGCCTGCCATAAACAAAAAAACCGTAGGCGCTTCACAGCGACTACGGTAACTAAACATGTATAAAGTTACGAAAAATATTATTCTGTGGGTGGTGATGGATTCGAACCACCGAAGGCAAGAGCCAGCAGATTTACAGTCTGCCCCATTTGGCCACTCTGGTAACCACCCGTGCTTTAATTCTCAAAAGCGATTGCAAAGGTAATACATTTGTTTCGATATTGCGAATAAAGCTGACGTTTTAACTCTTGTTTAACATTTCGCGACCGTTTTGCCTCGTTTATTTGATGTCGCCAATGTTGAAAGGTGTCTCTTGGTAGACATAATAGTCAATCCAGTTGCTATAAAAAAGGTTTGCCGCCGAGCGCCATCTCACCTTGTAGCCTCGTTCCGGGTCGTCGTCACGATAATAGTGTTGTGGCATGGCCACGTCGTCGCGTTTGCCGAGGTCGCGTTTATACTCGTTGTCGAGCGTATTGGGCGCGTATTCCAGGTGTCCGAGTATATAGAAATCGCGTCCATGGCGTGAACTCACGATGCTCACGCCCGCTTCCGGCGATTTGGCTATGATGCTCAGCTCGGGCACTTTCATGATGTCGCTTTGCCTCACCTCTGTGTGGCGTGAGTGTGGCATGTAAAACATGTCGTCGAAGCCGCGGAATATGGGCAGTTGCTCATCGGAGGGATATGTCTTGAATATGCCGAACTTCTTCATCGGGAGTTGATATTTGGGTATGCCGTAGAAATGATACAGCGCTGCCATGGCACCCCAACAGAGGTAAAGCGTCGATTGAACGTTGTGGCGCGCCCAATCCACTATCTCGTTAAACTCCTTCCAATAGTCCACGTTCTCGTAGGGGATCGTCTCCACTGGCGCGCCCGTGACAATCATTCCGTCAAACTTTTGCTTCATGAGTTCTGCCGAGTCACGGTAAAACATCATCATGTGTTCCACGGGCGTGTTTTTTGACGTGTGGCTCTTGAGCTTCATGAAATAAATCTCCATTTGCAACGGCGTGTTCG
>DAINOS010000218.1:0-3805 GCA_036743855.1 Prevotella sp.
ACGGCTTTACGCTTGAATCGCGACGCGATTTAAGCGTAAAGGTGAAGACCCTTATTTGGCAACATAAATGAGCACCCACACCAGGGTGCTTTTTTTGTTGAACGCAGCTCATTGGTTTTAGCGTTTCTCATTGGTTTTAAGACTTTTTCAAATTATATAAACTTATCTAATAGTCGCCGTTTTTATGATAATTTGTAAAACTCGCGCCAACTATTGTTAAGATTCAATCATCGAAATAAACTTTTTAATCTCCATTACATCAAACCATCATAGAGAGAATTATCAGTTATACATTATCTATGGTAAAAAAAGCAACAACCATCATTGTTGTGGCATGCCTTCTTTGCTTTTCAGCGAGGGTCTCGGCACGTCAGTGGACGCTGCACGAATGCATCAGTTATGCACTTGCCAACAACATCACGCTTCAAAAGAGTCGGGTCAGCAAATATTCGGCCATTGAAGACTACAAGCAAAGCAAGGCCGCGCTGCTGCCGTCGCTTTCGGCCTCCACATCGCAAAACATCTCCTACAACCCTTGGCCGGAGAAAGGATCTTACACGGTGCAAGGGTCAAAGGTGCAAACCAACGTGGACAAATTTTATTACAATGGCTCGTACGGCATAAACGCCAACTGGACGGTGTGGAACGGCAACCAAAACCACAACAGGATAGCGCTCAACAAGCTCACCGTGGAGCAAGCCGCCCTCGACTCCGCCCAGACAGCCAACAGCCTGCAAGAGCAAATAGCCCAGCTCTTCGTGCAAATCCTGTATTCGAAAGAGGCGGTGAAGGTGAACGAGGCCACGCTTGAGACATCGAAGAAGACAGAGGAGAGGGGAAAGGAGTTCTACAAAGTAGGCTCCCTGAGCAAGGCCGACCTCGCGCAGCTCACCGCCCAAAGGGCGCAAGACGAATACAGTGTGGTGCAAGCGCAAAGCTCACTTGCCGAATACAAGCGTCAGCTGAAACAGCTCTTGCAGATAACCGACCAAGAAGAGTTTGACGTGAGCGCCGAGGAGCCCACCGACGCCATGGCTACGACCGCCATACCATCGGTGACCGCGGTCTACGACTCTGCCCTGCAATATCGCCCGGAGATTCAAAACGCCATGCTGGGCATCAAGAGCAGCGACGTGCAGCTCAAGATAGCCAAGGGGCAACGCATGCCCACGGTGGGAGTATCGGCAAGCGTCAGCACCAACACCACTTCGATGAACAGCAACGCCTGGGCAAAGCAATTGAAAAGCAACCTCATTGGCGGGGCTGGATTCACGGTGAGCATACCCATCTTCGACAACAGGCAGACAAAGACAGCCATCAACAAGGCCATCCTCTCAAAGCAGAGCTACCAACTCGACTTGAAAGACAAGCAGACGCAGCTCTACTCCACCATAGAGAACTATTGGCTCCAAGCCAACAACAACCAAGAGCAATACAAGAGCGCGAAGGTGAACACCGAAAGCGCTCAGGAGAGCTATGACCTCTTGCAAGAGCAGTTTAAGCAAAACCTCAAAAACGTCATTGAGCTGATGAACGGCAAGGACAAGCTCCTCCAGGCAAAGCAGAGCGAGCTGCAGGCCAAGTACATGGCCATACTCAACATCAACTTGCTCAACTTCTACAAGGACGGCACGATGAAATAAGCATTTTTATTACAGAATAAATACAAACTCAAGAAAATGAAGAAAATAAGCAGTGTTTGGATAATCGTGGGCATTGTCGTCGCCATAGCTGTGGTAGCATGGCTATTATCCGGCAACAAGAAGGACACGGCCATCAACTTCACCACCGAGACCGTCGGCCCTACCAACATCGAAAACAGCGTGACCGCCACGGGCACGATAGAGGCCGTGAAGACGGTCACCGTGGGTACACAGGTATCGGGCATCATCAACAAGCTCTACGTGGACTACAACAGCGTGGTGAAGAAGGGTCAGGTCATAGCCGAGCTTGACAAGCAAAACCTGCTGAGCCAGCTCAACTCATCAAAGGCCCAACTCTCACAGGCGCAAGCCAACCTCCTGAGCGCGCAGAGCGACCTGGCCTACCAGAAAGCCAACTACCAACGCAACAAGACCCTGTACAACAAGGGTCTCATCTCCGCCAACGAATATGAGCAAGCCCGCCTGAGCTGGCAAACGGCAAGCGCCACCGTGGCAGAGCGACGCGACGCCGTGGCTGCCGCAAGGGAAGAGGTGAGCCGCGCGCAGACCAACCTCAGCTATGCTGTCATCACATCGCCGATAGACGGCGTGGTAATATCGAAGAGCGTGGAGGAAGGACAGACCGTGGCGGCAAGCTATGCCACGCCTGAGCTCTTCACCATAGCCAAGGACTTGAAAGACATGCGCGTCATCGCCAACGTTGACGAGGCCGACATAGGCGGCGTCAAGGTGGGACAAAGGGTGACGTTCACCGTGGATGCCTACCCCAACGACACGTTTGAGGGTGCCGTGACACAGGTGCGCCAAGAGGCCACCACGACAAACAACGTCGTGACATACGAGGTGGTAATCAGCGCGCCAAACCAAGACCTGAAGCTGAAGCCAGGTCTCACGGCAAACGTGAACATCTATACAGAAGAGATAAAGAACGTGTTGAGCGTCCCTTCAAAGGCATTGCGATACACGCCTGAGAAAGAGACTGTTGGCGGAAGGAAGATTCAAGACATAGCCAACGCCAAGAACAAGGTCTGGACACTTGAGGGCAACACGCTCGTGGCTCACAAGGTGACGATAGGCTCCACCGACGGCGTTCACACGCAAATACTCGGCGGCATAAAGAGAGGCGCGAAAGTCATCACCGGCATAGCCACGCCAGAGGCCGACGACCAAGACGACAACGCTGACGACGGCACGCAAAGCCCATTCGCTCCCGGACCAAGAGGAGGCAAAAAGAAGTAAGCGTATGGACACGGACAGAAAAGTAGTAATAGAGCTGCAAGACATCAAGCGCGAGTTCAAGGTTGGCGACGAGACCGTGCACGCCTTGCGCGGAGTCTCGTTCAAGATTTACGAGGGAGAGTTCGTCACCATCATGGGCAAGTCGGGCTCGGGCAAGTCGACGCTCCTCAACCAGCTCGGTTGTCTCGACACGCCTACCAGCGGCGAGTATTACCTCGACGGCGTGCCCGTGAGGGAGATGTCACGCTCGCAAAGGGCAGTGCTCCGCAACCGCAAGATAGGTTTCATTTTCCAGAACTATAACCTCTTGCCAAAGACCTCAGCTGTGGAAAACGTGGAGTTGCCGCTGATGTACAACCCAGGCGTGTCTGCCGCTGAACGGCACAAGCGCGCGATAGAGGCACTGAAGGCCGTAGGTCTCGGCGACAGGCTTTATCACAAGTCGAACCAGATGTCGGGCGGCCAGATGCAACGCGTGGCCATAGCCCGCGCGCTCGTCAACGATCCTGCCGTCATACTTGCCGACGAGGCGACGGGTAACCTCGACACGCGAACGAGCTTCCAGATACTCGTGCTCTTCCAGAAGCTGTACGCGCAAGGACACACCATCATCTTCGTCACCCACAACCCCGACATAGCCAACTACTCGTCGAGGAACATCGAGATAAGGGACGGAAGGGTTATCAGCGATGAGTACAACGACAACATCAAGGACGCGGCGAAGGCCCTCGCGGAATTGCCGGCAAACACCGATGAGTAAAACAATGATGACAAAATGAACTATACCAACTTATTCAAGATAGCCCTGCGCGCCATTGGCGCCAACAAGATGCGGTCGTTCTTGACAGCGCTTGGCATCATCATCGGCGTGGCATCGGTCATCACGATGCTCGCCATTGGCC
>DAINOS010000219.1:0-206 GCA_036743855.1 Prevotella sp.
ACGCCGACCAGCTCGCCCCTGCCTTGCGCGTGGCCTTCATGGAGAGCAACGAGGCCATGGTGGAGAGCTATCTCAAGGGCACGGAGATTTCACAGGGCGTGTACAAGACAAAGAACAAGAGCGTGGTGTTGCCAGCCACCGAAGTGGTCTCGGAAGATGAGTTCTTCGACTACGACGCCAAGTACAACGGCAAGGTAAGGGAAATC
>DAINOS010000219.1:216-3770 GCA_036743855.1 Prevotella sp.
GTCACCCGAGACGGCCAAGGCAGTGGCTGCCGAGACAAGCCGCATCTACGACATCCTGCACGCCAATGGCATAATCCGTATCGACTATATCATCACAAAGGACGCCGATGGCAAAGACAAGGTGAACATGCTTGAGATCAACACCACGCCCGGAATGACCGCCACGAGCTTCATACCACAGCAGGTGCGCGCCGCGGGTCTCGACATCAAGGACGTGCTCACCGACATCGTGGAGAACCAGTTCGCGTAATATATAAAGCTATGGATATTCGGCAATTATACGCTATATACGAAAAGTGCCCGCTGGTGACGACCGACAGTCGTCAATGTCCAGCAGGCAGCATTTTCATCGCGCTCAAGGGCGCGTCGTTCGATGGAAATAAGTTCGCGGCAATGGCTTTGGAAAAAGGTTGTGCACATGCCGTGGTCGATGAGAAAGAATATTGCGTAGAGGGCGATGACCGATACATTCTCGTGGATGATTGCCTCACCACCTTCAAGGAGCTGGCTCGCGAGCATCGCCGGCAGTTCAACATTCCCGTGGTTGGCATCACGGGAACCAACGGCAAGACAACCACAAAGGAACTTGTCTCGGCTGTCCTCGCCGAGAAATACGACGTGATGCACACTGAGGGCAACTTCAACAACGATGTTGGCGTGCCAAAGACGCTGCTGCGCCTCAACAATGAGCATGAGATTGCCGTAGTGGAAATGGGAGCGTCGCATCCTGGCGACATCAAGAAGCTCGTTGAGTATGTGGAACCCACGTGCGGATTGATAACCAATGTCGGCAGGGCTCACCTTCAAGGGTTCGGCTCTTTCGAAGGCGTGAAGAAGACCAAGGGCGAGCTCTACGACTTTTTGAAGGCCAACAATGGCTTGGTGTTCCTGAACACTGCCAACGACAATCTCGTGGAGATGGCACGCGAGCGTGAGCTCGACCGTATAGTCAGCTATGGCACAGACGGCACCGCCGAGGTTCAAGGCAAGGTGACGGCAGCCGACCCGTTTATCACCATCGAATGGCGATGCGGCGGCGATGGCGAGTCCATTCCCGTTGCCTTGAACGAATGGCATGAGGTGAAGACCAAGCTCATTGGCTCTTACAACCTCGACAACGTGCTCGCCGCCGTCACCGTGGGACTGCATTTCGGGGTTAGTGCCCAGCAGGTCTGCCATGCCATAGAAAGCTATGAGCCTACCAACAACCGCTCTGAGCTCGTGAAGACTGACAGCAACACCCTTATCGTGGATGCCTACAACGCCAACCCCACAAGCATGGCGGCTGCTCTCGACAGCTTCGGGCAGATTGCCACGCCATTGCCAAAGATGGCCATACTCGGCGACATGAAGGAGCTCGGCGAAGTGAGCGAGAGCGAGCACCAGAAGGTGGTTGACAACTTGAAAGCCAAGGGGCTCAACGACGTGTGGCTCGTTGGCGAGGAGTTTGGCAAGACACAATGCGACTTCCGTAAATATAATAATGTGGAAGAAGTTAAAAAGGCTATTGCCGACAACAAGCCTTCCGGCAAATGCATCCTCATAAAAGGCAGCAACAGCACAAAGCTCTTTGAGTTGCCGAAATTGCTATAATCTTGAAAACATGATACTGCAAAAGCTCCTTGGCTTCGACGCCAAGACCATGCGCAAACGTACTGAAGTGGTGGCAGGTGCCACCACTTTTCTCACGATGTGCTACATCCTCGCCGTAAACCCAACCATTCTCAGTGTCACGGGGATGGATCGCGGCGCGCTGTTCACAGCCACGGCAGTGGCCTCGGCCATAGCCACATTGCTGCTTGCCTTCATGGCAAAGCTGCCTTTCGCGCAAGCGCCAAGCATGGGCTTGAACGCGTTTTTCGCCTACACGCTCTGCCAGGCAATGGGATATTCTTGGCAACAGTCGCTCGCCATAATGCTCGTGGAGGGCATCATCTTCCTGCTCATCACGTTTATCAACGTGCGCGAGGCCATACTCAACGCCATACCAGAGAACTTGCGATATGCCATTTCTGTGGGCATAGGCATGTTTATCGCGTTTATCGGCTTGAAAAACGCTGACATCATAGTTTCCTCGCCAGCCACGTTCGTTACGCTCGGCAAGTTCACGCCCGGGGCGATATTGGGTGTCATAGCCATATTGCTGAGCGGCATTCTCATGGCAAGGAGGGTGAAAGGAGCGCTTTTCGTCAGCATCATTGCCACTACCATAATCGGGATTCCGCTTGGCGTGACACAGATTCCAAGCCATTGGTCACCTGTTTCCATGCCGCAAAGCCTATCGCCAATATTCTGCCAGTTCGACTTTTCCGGCATCATCAACTTTCGCACGCTGATGGTGGTCATCTCCTTGCTGTTGGTAAACATCTTCGACACCGTGGGCACGCTCGTAGGCCTCGCTTACAAGACCAACATCGTGCGGCCAGACGGAACAATACCCAACATCAAGGAAGCCATGATGAGCGACGCCATCGGCACCACCTGCGGCGCGTTTCTCGGCTCCAGCACGCTGACCACCTATGTGGAGAGCGCGTCGGGCATTGCCGAAGGAGGACGCAGCGGCCTGACATCTTTCATCACCGGCATCCTCTTCATCTTCGCCCTATTCCTCTCACCTTTGTTCCTGCTCATCCCGAGCGCGGCAACAAGTGGTGCCTTGGTGCTGGTTGGCGTTCTGATGCTCGACTCGGTGAAGCGCCTCAACCTCTCCGACGTGAGCGAGGCTTTCCCGGCATTCATCACGATGATAACCATGGTGCTCTGCTACTCCATCGCCGATGGCATCTGCCTCGGCATATTGAGCTACGTCGTACTGAAGCTATGCACTGGCAAATGGAGACAGGTTAATGTGACACTGATTATCCTCAGCCTTATCTTCATAGCCAACTTCATATTCGGATAATAAGACGCCTACCGGCTTTTAAGGTTCATTTCCACGATAACGCCTTTATGGTCGGTAGGCCAAGTGCCTATTGGCTTGACGATTGGCTCGCCTGGCAAATCGGCAATGGCTTTGCTTCGGCAGACGCAACTGTCTGGGCCGAAAACTTTTGCCGAGACCGCTTGCAAGCCCTTGCCCTTATAAAAGATAAAGTCTATTCGGTCACGCTCGTCGGCCTTTGGCGCCCACGTGATCTTTTCGCTTGGCACGGCGGCATTATATGAAGGATAAGTGAATCCTGGGAAGCGCAACACGTCTTGGTGCAGCTCCCGATAAGCGTCCTTGAAACCAGAATCCGTAAGCAATTTCGTAACCGTCCAAGGCACCACGAAACCATGATGGTCGTAAAGCTGCGCCGTGCTTGCCGTCCAGTCTTGCCATGACGGTTCATTGAAGTCGCCACCAATTATGACGACCTCGCCTGCTTCAATATCATGGCGCGCCTCGTTTAGGAACACGCGTATGGCATCGTCACGCCACGACTGGTCATTGAGCGTCAGCAGCTCTTTCACCGTTGACGGAGGCGTGACCTCTTTCCAAGTGCTCCCGTCATAACCACGCACATTGTAATAGGCATCGTTAAGATAATCGAGGTGCGCGGTATAAACATTTA
>DAINOS010000220.1:0-3769 GCA_036743855.1 Prevotella sp.
TTAATTTCTTTCTTGGTCTCATGTTAATTTTCTTTGAATACTTTGTAATCTGTTGTTGGCTGACATGTTCAAAAGTTTCTGATTTTGGCACGTATTGCCTAATCAGTCCGTTTGCGTTTTCTATACCTCCCTTTTGCCATGAAGAATATGGATCGGCAAAATAGATTTTGACGCCGAGACTCTTGCTTATCATTTCATGGCAAGCAAATTCAGTTCCGTTGTCTGTTGTTATGGACTTAACATGCCCCTTGAATGGAGATAACAGATGTATGACAGCACGTGCCAGTTCCTTGGCGTTCTTTCCCCTTTTAAGTTTTCTCATGAAGAGCATGTTCGTACTACGCTCTATCAGCGTCACGATAGCCCCATGGTTCCCCCTTCCTACGATGGTGTCCATCTCGAAGTCGCCAAAGCGCTTGCCGTCGGCAACCGCGGGCCTCTCGCTGATGCTTGTCCTATTTGGTATGGAAATACGTCTGCCTCCGACAGGTTTCGCACGATGTTTCAGCCTGTGGCGACAGTTTTTATACAGTGTTCCACCTTCCGCCTTGTCCTTTCGAATCATGCGGTATATCGTCTCATGGCTTATGCTCTTACCCTCTCTTGCCAGAGCCCCGGAAATCTGCTCGGGCGACCATTGCTGAGTGACAAGAAGACGTTTCGCCTCTTCCTTTATGGCATCGTCCACTGAATGATTGCCTAGCTTCTTACGTTTTGCGCGTATTGCATTGGCTTGTGCCGTTTCCCAGTTACAGCGTCCCCTAATCCCACTATTGCGTCTTATTTCACGAGACACAGTGCTTGGATGCACGTTTATCGCCTTGGCGATATCACTTTGCTTCGTTTTACTTTGGAGTAACACATTAATTGTGTACCTTTGCTCCGAGGTTAATTGTTTGTACATTGCAATGCAAATTTAATTAATCTTTGGGAGACAGAGGTCTCCCTTTCCTTTTTTTATGCATTGCTTGTTGATTTTTTCACTCATGGGGGCTGCTCGCCACCAAAAACCTCGGTGTTCTCAGGTATAGAGTATTAGACTAAGCCTGTACCAGGAATTGCAGTTCTATGTTGAACTTGCATAATTTGGCAGACAGACATCTTGTCTTTTAGTAATATCGCATACCCACAGAAACCGCGTCGGCCTTACGCTTGAATCGCGATGCCTCTACGCTTGAATCGCGTCGCCTGTACGCTTGAATCGCGATGCGTTTACACCGTGGAGCCGAAGGGCACGAAAAAGAGGATGCGCCAATGGTTAATGACCTTGACGCATCCTCTAATATATAATGTGGGAATATGCTTAAATGGTTACTTGATCTTGCTGAGATATTTGTCCACGGCCTCGATGATGATGTCGTTGAGCGTGATGCGGTTGAGCTGGGTATCGTTGAGGGCCTTGTATTGAAGCATGCGTGCGTAGAGCGACTGAGGCATTCGGCAACCGACACTCTTTATCGGTTCGCCGGCGAACTTGGCATTGCGGTCGGGCACCTCGTGGCGTTGCGACGCGTTGAGGCGTGGGGCCTCTTCTACTTTCCTTGAGCGTGGGCGGGCAGGCGCGGTTCTCGTGCGGTAGCTTCTTGGCCTTGCCACGACTTCCTCTTCCTCACGTGGCTGCTCTTCTTGCGCCACCTGTTGAGGCTCTTGCTGTTGAGCGGAGTGAGTTGCTTCTTCTGCCTGGCTGGGAGCTGGCTCTGGATAGGCGGAGCGGGCTGTTTCGCTTGTGTGCGCTTGTGTGTTTGCGTGCAATTGCACACTTGGCGCTTGCTGTTCAACGCTCTCATTATCAGAGGAATTGTCTACGTTTTCTTTGCCGGCTTGCAACATTTTAGCAAGTTGGTCTTGCAAGCTGCTCTTGCTTCTTGTTATCTTCATTTTTCTTGTTGTCTTGATGTTTGTTTGGAAATGTGGGGTGGGGGCATTGTTCAATTTCTTTGCCAGACGTGGCAGTTATTCCTCTCCGAAAATGGTCTTCGCCACCTTCATGTAGTCCTCTGCCGCGCGGCACGATGGGGCATAGTCGATGACGTTGGTCATTCTCGTTTGCGCCTCGGCCACTTTCACCGAACGGTGGATTGGGGTTGGGATGAGAGAGTCGTCGAAATTGTTTTCGAGGAAGTCTTGAAGTTCATTCGTGATGACAAGTTGGCTGTTGACCATCGTGGGCAGTAGAAGCATGTTGGCGAGGTTCGGGTTGAGCTCCTTCTTTATTTGTTTTGCCTGCTCAAGGATGCTTCCGACACCCGTCACGCTCAGACCTTCCATCTGTATGGGTACGAGCATTGTCGTGGCCATGGCCATTGCGTTGCATGTGCTTTGCGAGAGCGATGGGGGACAGTCGATGAGCATATAGTCGAAGTCGGTGAACACGTTGCCCGTGGCGGTTTTCTCGTCGATGGCCCCGTTTGTCATGTTATAATACCCTTGCATCACGCACTTAGCGAGCACGAGGCGTGGGATGTTTTGCCCAAAGAGAGAAACATCGATGTTTTGCATCTCGGAGGAGCCTGGCACGTAGAAGATGCCTTCGGGCGAAGTGTATACCGGAATCTTCGCCACCTTTGTCATGGCATCGTATATGGTCATGCGGGCGTATTCTGGCAGCGTCTTCCTCAGATCGTTCCATCCGAGAAGGAAAGAGAGGTTGCACTGAGGGTCAAGATCCATCACGATTACCCTTTTTTGAGGATGGAGCTTGTGTAGGCAAGCAGCGAGGGTTTGCACCGTGGTGGTCTTCCCCACACCGCCTTTGAAGTTGGTAACAGACACTACGTCTGACAGTTGATGATTTGTTGTTTGAGCTTCCATTATGCTTGATATTTTTATTATTGCCTGTTTTTCATGCGCTTGCGCAATTGCCTCTTTGCGGAAATGCGCAATTGCACGCAAATGTTTTAGCACGTTTGCGTGCAATTGAAATTGCCGCGTTGCGTGCAAATCACGCTGTTGGATTGCGTGCAATCATCACAGTAAAATTGCGTGCAATCATGCTTGCGTCAACTACGTGTTGCGTGCAATTCGTCTTGCGGTATTGCGTGCAATTACTGTTCCATGATTGCGTGCAATTTGAACTGCGTAGTTGTATGGTTGCGCGCAATTGGTGCTTGCTGTAGCATTGCGGCATTGTCTAATTGTGTTGTTGCGTGCAATCTGTCAATCGTGCATTCGCTTTGCAAAGATACAAATTAATTGTGTAGGCAAAAAGGAAAAGGGAAACAAAGTTGTTTGGCGCGAATAAAATGTGTGCGTTTTGTCAAATTTCTTCATAATGAGGCATGGCTCGCAAGAATAAATATTTTTTACCAACATTGTCCAGCTTGCAACAATAGTGATTCATGCCATTCGACACCACAAGATAAGGGGCACGCAACTGCAGGTTGTATGCCATGATTTGGTCGAAGACCTTTTGCGTGATGGGTATGGTTGGTGCTTTATATTCGATGATCATCTTGGGATGGAGCTCTCGATCGTAAAGCACACTGTCGGCTCGTAACTTTTTCAATCCTATGTTCAGTTGAACTTCATTGGCGAGCAAGGTTTGAGGATAGCCAAGCGAGCTGGTCAGCCAATGAATGAAATGCTGGCGCACCCATTCCTCTGGCGTCAGGGCAACCCAACGCCTGCGTAGCGGGTCGAGCACTTGGCGGCGACCTTCGACAACGCGCGTTTTTATGTCAAATGAAGGAAGGTTTAGTCGAATCATTTTATTAACTTTGCAAAGATAATAAATAATCTGAATAGTAAAAGCCTATGGCAGAGAAAAAAA
>DAINOS010000221.1:0-3766 GCA_036743855.1 Prevotella sp.
GCTTTCTCCGAGCTGTCATTGAGCATGTAATACTTTCCCATGTAGTATAGGCACTTGGCATACAAGGAATCATTGGGCTTGTTATAATAATATGTGTAGGCATCGCCAAGCAGGGAGTCATTGTCTACATCAAGGCCGCTCTTGTCTTGTGCCATGGTGTAAACCAACGCGTACCTTGCCATCTCCTTCCTCGCGAGCCCATCTTGATTCACATGATTGAGCACTGATAAAGCACTGTCTGGAGAGTCATTGACAATGGCGTAGGCAGCGTCAATGGCCTTGCAGTGCCTATCCCCACAACCTGCCAAAACAATTATGCAGGCAATCAGCGACAACAAAAAGGCTATTTTGTTCTTCATCGTATAATTTGCTGCAAAATTAATCATACCAATTGATTTCAGCAAGTCATAAAGTGTTAAACAATTATTACATATGCCAACACTCTGCAAACCGTATTACGCGCCGATGCAAATCATACACCAATCTGGTTGTGGCTGTTGTCAGCATCACGTGGTCAGATTCTGCCTTTCTGTTCCGTTCCGGCACCAGTACCCTTGTATTTGCTCCGAGACGCATTGAAAGCATATCGAACGGTGAGTGACAACTTGCTGGTGGATGACGCGTCATAGACCATGCTTCTCAATTTTCCGAAGTGGGCAACGAAATGCTGGTCATTGGTTCCAAACAGGTCATAGACAAAGAGTTGGAAAGACAGACGGTTCTTCATGCAGGCTTTGTATATGGATATGTTGGTGCAGAACATTGGCTTGCGGTAATAGATATTGGGCCTATGTTGAATTGAGTGGGTAACGTATATGCCAAGTAGTCAATTCTTATCATATTTCTTTCTTTGCCGTGCAATATTTTCGGTTTATTCGCATTTATATAGAGTAAATTCTAACAAAGAAAGCTATTTAACCATGTCAAAGAAAGTCTCATCCTTTGTCTTTTTATTTATTGGCGCGCTTATGGCCATCGCGTTCACGTCTTGCTCTGGCGAAGACCCTGCCGATGTCTTGAACCCTTACAACATCCGGCTCAAGGCCGATTTGAAGGTTGAAAACGACAGTTCCTATTTGGTGCCAGCCGATGGTGGAACATATACGTTCGACATTTACAACGGTGAGCCATGGCTGGAGATGGTAAAGGAAAAGTTTGACGACAAGAGCACGGTCTATAACACCGAGACGGGCAGAGGTTATAAAATTGAGACCCTATGGGCTACTGTTGACATTGAGAAATTAGGTCCCAATAGCGAGAAACTCACTGTAAAGATAGAGCCATCCAATAAAAACAAGTTTCGCTATGTCCATGTGGTCATGGCAAACAGTATGAAGGGTAAGACTCTCGTTTTCAAGCAATTAGGGATTTATACGGATAAAAAACAGTAGCTTGGAAAGAACCCTTTCGGCTTTACGCTTGAATCGCGTCGGCTTTACGCTTGAATCGCGATGCCTTCACGCTTGAATCGCGTCGGCTCCACGCTTGAATCGCGATGGCATTACGGTGAAATGCCGAAGGCGTTGTTTTTGTTGTATGTTTTGCAGGGCCCGCCATGCCATTCACCTTGTACTAATCAGTCGGTATGCCCTGCCGCGCTCCACTTCTATTGCCAGTCCGTAGGCTTCGATGGTGGGTTTCACACGCCGTATGAGCGTGTAGAGGGTATCGCTCGCGTCTGGCTTCTTGGGCCAAAGGGCAGAACAAATCTCTGCCTTGGATAGCTGGTGATTGCTGCTGCTGAAGAACATCTGCATCAGCTGGTGCTGCATGGGCGTGAAGCGCACCGCCTGTTGGCTTACGCTATTATAAAAGCAGTCGTCGCTGGCGGAGTAGGAGAGGGTGCCGACGGTGGCACACGCTATCCTTATTACGCTGTTCGTTGCGTCAACGGTGCCCAAAGTCCTGTGCTGTCGCTTGTGGTAAACCATTGCCGCGGCAGCCCAAAGCATCGCCATGAGCGTGAGCGAGAGAGGCGTGCGCTGGTCGCTCATGCCGAACACGTCGGCAAAAGAACAGTTGGCATAGCCACGGATGGCGTGACTGTTGAGCGTCATGGCATTGGACGCGAGCTGCTGGCTGTCGTGTTTTTCGGTTGACGAGCGCTTTAAGCCATGCTTGTCGTCGACCACGTAGCACAGGTTGCTTGTCTCCTTCAGCAGGTCGATGCGCAGATGAGAACGATAGTCCTCTATGGTGTCGGGCGTGAGCCACTGGTAGTGTCGGGCGTGAAGGGTAACAATGAGCGCTTGGTTCATGTCGCTCACGATGTCGTCCTCGGCGCAGCGGTAGCTGTTGACACTTGCGCAAACGGCGGAAACCATGAACGCGAGGAAGATTATAAACGAGTGGTAAGGCTTCATTCTCATAACGCTTGTGTTTTGTTTTGCAAAAATATGGAAAATAGCTGATAACTGGTAATATATAATGTGAAAAAAAACGTGTCGGGCAAGATGTCAGACTAATGTCAGACAGTTTTTTGAGCGTAAGACGTGCTACTTTATACTTTTGCCGATGAAAAGAAAATACGTAAAAGCATGAGAAAGACATCAATCGTGTGGTTATTGTTCTTTTTGGCATGCGTTTCGGCCCATGCCCAAAAGAAGCAAGATAATAAGGAAAAGAAAGACACCATTGCCCTTGACGAGGTGGTAGTGAAAGCGTCGCGCGTGGTACGCCGCGTGGACGGGCAAACCATCTTTCCGAGCGACGTGCAAAAGAAGAACTCCTTTTCTGGCTATTCCTTGCTGAAGAAGCTCACCCTCCCAGGCATCCGCGTCGATGAGATGTCGCGCTCAATACAGTCGATTACCAATAAAGGCACTGTGCAGGTGCGCGTGAACGGCATCATCGCCAAGGCGAGCGACCTGCAGTCGATGGACGTGGCAAGCATCACTTCGGTCGACTTCATCGACCATCCAGGGGTGCGCTATGGCTCAGATGTCGCCTATGTCATCAACATACACACGCGACGCAGCATGGGTTACGCCATCGGAGCGCAAGCCATGAACACGCTCACCTCCGCAAGTGGCTTCAACAATGCCTATGCCTCGGTGAACGGCGCGAAAAGCCAGCTGCGTGTGTTTTATGAACAACTCTACCGCAACACAACGGGCGCACTCACCACCGAGACCGCCAACTATCTGCTAAACGATGGGTCTACGCATACCATTGAAAGGAAAATGCTCGACAGCCGCAATCATCATTACGACAACTCCATCGAACTGAAATACAACCTTGCCGACAGTGCCACCTACGTGTTTCAGGCAACGCTCTCCACTGCGTTGAGCAATAGCCCACGCACGTTTTCCCACCGCCTAATATCTGAGACAGGTACCGCCGACTACATAGCCACGGAGAGCGACAAGGGACGGACCGCCTCGCCAGTGCTTGACCTATACTTTTATCGTCAGCTTGGCAAGCACCAGACGATAACAGCCAATGCCGTCGGCACTTACATCAGCACGCTCAACCACAGCTTCTACGATGAAGGCGTCCCATACTCCTACGACGTGGACGGAAAGACCTATTCGCTCATAGGCGAGGCTATATATGAGAACCGCCTCAAGCCTTTCACGCTCTCCTCGGGCGTGAACGTGAATTGGAAGTACATGGACAATGCTTACAGTGGCGACGTGAGCAGCGTGAATGGAATACATCGCCTTGGCACCTATGTCTACGCCCAGGTAAACGGCAACCTCCGGAAACTTGGCTACATGGCAGGAGTGGGCGTAAGCAACGAACGCTACCGGCAGGGCGGTCACAG
>DAINOS010000222.1:0-3696 GCA_036743855.1 Prevotella sp.
CATGCCGAGCATACAACTATAAAGCCAACCCTTTGAATAGGATTGGCTTTTATTTAACTCTTACCTTACACCCATTTTCACATTATCTCGCTTACAAATGAGATTACTCTCTTCTGCTATACCTTTATACCATTGATTTGGATATACCTTTACACCGCAAGACAATTTGTACTGTCTGCCATCTATACGCACAATTAAATAAATCATTTCTGGCTTCTTGGTTTTATTCGTCCTAAGACAGAAATGAGCTTCAATTACTTTGTAAAAATGCTGTTCGTTCATCATTTTGGTTCGTTAAATCGGTTCACAGACTATATTTCTTTACTCTTTTTGTTTTGAGACCTCATGCGTTACTGCCTTAGTAATAGGCAGTTAATAAGAAACTTGTACATTTCTTTGGCATTCTCCGAAAGAAAGGTTACTTTTGCACGGTAAAATAAAAAAGATGAGCAAGAGGAGTTCAAAAAACAAGCCCAAATCTTTTAGCGACGCCATTGGCATAAAAGACAGATTAGAAAGCGACACGGTCAACTTTTTCGTTGGCCTGACAACGCTCGCTATAGCCGTATACCTTATCATAGCCATGGTCAGCTATTTAGCCACTGGCCAGGCAGACCAGAGCCTGTTGGAATCGTTGCAGCCAGCCGACTGGCTCAACACCAATCACGAGTTCAGCAACACTTGCCGCTCGACAGGCGCCATAGTGGCTTACTTCCTCATTACCCTCAATTTTGGCTTACCCGCCTTCGCGATACCACTCTTTTTCATACTCGCGGCACTGAAACTCATGAGAATATACTCCGTCAACCTCTTGAAATGGTTTTTCTGCCTGGCAGTTGCCATGATATGGCTGTCGGCGTTTCTCGCCAAGTTCATAGCGCCTTTTATGGGCGACGAGGTCTATAACCCTGGCGGCATGCATGGTCTTATGTGTGTGCAAAGGGTTGAAGACGTGATAGGCGCTCCTGGGTTCATTGCCATTCTCATAGTGACCGCCATAGCTTTCCTCACCTATCTCAGCCACGAGACGATAGAGGTGGTTCGCAAGATTCTCAACCCCGTCAAATATTTCACCGACAAGGTAAAGATTACCGTGAACAACCATCCCGTGACAAAAGACGGCGAGTTGCAGACCGACATCGTTGAGCCTGAGGCGACAAAGGCAGAGGATCAAAACACGGCGACAGCCCAAGACGACAACGAGGACAACGAGGAGGCAAAGCCCAACGTGGTAGACCTCACCGACATGAGCCAGTTTGAGACAAAGGCAAAGCCTGAGACCCACACCGATGAGCCTCAAACCTCGGCCACGACCGGACAAGGCGACGAGCCAGCTGAGATGACGGTGGAAAAGTCGAAGGACGAGCCTAAGGCTTCTGGCAACAAGATGGCAACTCTGACCGACCTCGACACGCCAATAAACCCATGGGAGCCATTCACGAAATATAAGTTCCCCACGCTGAACCTGCTCAAGAAATACGACAGCAAGCCTGTAATCGACATGGAGGAGATAAAGTCGAACAACGCTCGCATCGTGGAGGTGTTGAAGAGTTTTGGCGTGGAGATAAGCAAGATCAACGCCACGGTTGGCCCCACTGTTACGCTCTATGAGATCACGCCTGCCGAAGGCGTGAGGATAAGCAAGATACGTGGACTGGAAGCCGACATAGCCCTCAGCCTGTCGGCACTCGGCATACGTATCATCGCGCCTATCCCTGGCAAGGGCACCATTGGCATAGAAGTGCCAAACAAGAAACCGCAAATCGTGTCGATGGAAAGCGTGCTCAACACCAAGAAGTTCCAAGAGACGAAGATGGCGTTGCCCATGGCATTGGGCAAGACCATCACCAACGAGGTGTTCATGGTGGACCTTGCCAAACTGCCCCACTTGCTCGTGGCTGGTGCCACTGGTCAAGGTAAGTCGGTTGGCTTGAACGCCATAATCACGTCTTTGCTATACAAGAAGCATCCCAATGAGCTGAAGTTCGTGCTCGTTGACCCAAAGAAGGTGGAGTTCAGCATCTACAACAAGATCGCCCCCCACTATATGGCGGCGCTGCCAGAAAACGAGGATGAGCCCATAATCACCGACGTACAGAAGGTGGTGCGCACGCTCAACTCCCTCTGCAAGCTCATGGATCACCGCTACGACATGCTCAAGCTCGCCAACGTGAAGAAGATTGACGAATACAACGACAAGTACATCCACCACAAGTTGCGACTGACCGACGGACATGAGTATATGCCGTATATCGTGGTCGTAATCGATGAGTTCGGCGACCTCATCATGACAGCTGGCAAGGAGATAGAGGCACCTATTGCCCGCATCGCCCAGCTTGCGCGCGCCGTGGGCATACACATGATAATAGCCACGCAACGACCCACCACACGAATCATCACCGGTAACATCAAGGCCAACTTCCCTGGTCGCATGGCGTTCCGTGTGGCCTCGCAAATCGACTCGCGCACCATCCTCGACCGCACTGGTGCCGACCAGCTCGTGGGGCGTGGCGACATGCTCTTCCTTGGCGGTGGTGAACCCGTGCGTGTGCAATGCGCGTTCATCGACACGCCGGAAATTGAGGCTGTAAACGACTTCATAGCCGCAGAGCCAGGCCCAGTGGACGCAATGGAACTTCCAGAACCTGATGACCCCAACGCCGTGGGTGGTGTCGGAGGCATTGAGGGAGAAGCCAAGAACCTCGACCCATACTTCGACGAAGCAGCCCATGCGATAGTCATATCCCAGCAAGGCTCAACGAGCATGATTCAGCGGCGCTTCTCCATTGGTTACAACCGCGCAGGGCGACTGATGGATCAGTTGGAGAAAGCCGGCATCGTGGGAGCGGCCCAAGGCTCGAAACCTCGCGAAGTGCTGTTGCAAGACGAGGCGAGCCTCAACGTGCTGTTGGCGAGAATACATGGCGCATGAATCCACGACGCGTGACGCGTGAATGAAAAAAGATTATAGAATTAAAATATCGGATAACTTATTCAGGTTATGAGAAAAGTATTGTTTATCAACATTCTGTTGATGCTCTGCATGGGCGCGTTTGCCCAAAGCAGCGCGAAGGCCATGAAAGTATTGGATAAGGCCACTTCCATAGTGGGAAGGAAAGGTGGCGCGGAAGCTAACTTCACCGTATCCGGAAAGAAGACTGGCACGCAGTCTGGCACAATTGCAATCAAGGGCAACATGTTCATGGCGCGCACTAACAAGGCCATGGTGTGGTTCAACGGCAAGACGCAATGGAGCTATCTCAAGATGACAAACGAGGTGAACATCTCCACGCCCAACGAGGCAAAGCGCATGAGCATGAACCCCTACACGTTCATGTCGATGTACAAGAAAGGTTACAACCTGTCAATGACCACATCGGGCGGCAACTACATTGTGCACATGACCGCTCAGAACAAGCAAAGAAGCGTGCAGGAGGCTTATATCACGATAAGCAAGAGTTCTTACAAGCCTTCCGCCGTGAAGATGAGGCAAGGCAACGACTGGACAACAATCTCGATAATCAACTTCCAGGCCAAGAATCAACCCAACAGCAAGTTCTCTTTCAACCAGAAAGACTTTCCAAAGGCCGATGTCATTGACTTGAGGTGATGAGCAGGTGTTCATTGACTTGATATAATATCAATCGAGTAGGAGGAAAACGAAGTGGTTTTTCTCCTACTTTCGTTTTCCGACCT
>DAINOS010000223.1:0-951 GCA_036743855.1 Prevotella sp.
GGTTGGGGCTTTGCCGATGCCATAGGTGACATGTATGAGGAGGGCAAGGCGATAAACAGAGAACTTGCCGTCGAAAGAGGCTTATTCTAATGATCGATTAGGATTAATCATAAATTAGGGCTGACACTTCTAACGAGGTGTCAGCCCTAATCGGTTACCTTCAATCGCTCCAAACGTTGAGCGGTTTTAGAGGTTCATCTTCAGAGCTGTCGTCCTCGTCGCTTTGGGTGCTGGTTCCTCTACCCTGTGGTGGTTTTTGTTTGCTTACGGTAACCAAACAGATATTCTCTGGCATGGTTATTATTTTCTCTATGGCTGGTTTTACGTAAGGCTTTTTTGTTTTTTTCGCCTTTGGTGCGTTTTCTTCCTTCATGAGTCTATTTGATTAAGATTTTCTTGTTTCCGTAGATATACACGCCCTTCTTCAAGAGCTTGGCATCCGTAACGCCAGTATTGGCACCGTCTATTGTGTAATACGTTGAGGGTTCTTGAGATGTCTTTGTCTTCACACCCACTATGCCTGTGGTGTTTTTAGGCGAGTTGATGCTCAGTCGCTTTGCCTGTGATGCTCCCGTGGCTATGATTTGGGCATGGAATGGCAGGATGGGGTCTCTGGTCGTCTCAAAATAATCTTGGCTACTTTCGCCACCATACTTAAGGTCGTAGGCCGTGCCAGCAACTTTTTGCGTGCCATTAAAGTTTCCATGGAAAACATATTCTCCGCTTTGTCCCGTCACTTGCAGTCTTTTGGTTTATCCGACATTTCGAGTGATACGGCAGTCGTGCAGTGCATATAGTCTTAGTTTGAAATACCTTTCATCCCTAAAGCCATATGCATTGCGCTTCATTACTTTTATCTTGTTGTTTATACCCTCTACTTTTCCTGTAGAAATATGGGGTTCATCCGACATTTCGAGTGATACGGCAGTCGTGCAGTGCATATAGTCTTAG
>DAINOS010000223.1:961-3656 GCA_036743855.1 Prevotella sp.
CCATATGCATTGCGCTTCATTACTTTTATGCCTTTTGCCTATAGGGTCTTCTTTGCAAGAGGTAATATAAACGTTAAATCTTGGAAAAACGGACAAAATGGGCTGATTTTACCTTGGAAAAACGGACAAAATATAGTAGTTTTGCCTTGGAAAAACGGACAAAATAGGCTCGTTTAGTATTGGAAAAACGGACAAGGTTATGATTAAACGTAAGATAGACAGTTACTTAGAACGATTCTTTAAGCAAAATAAAAAAGCATTGTTGCTTACAGGAGCCCGACAGATAGGAAAAACCTTTTCTATCCGGCGCTTCGGGCATGAGCATTTCGAACATTTCGTGGAAATCAACTTTATCGAAAATCCTAACTTGGTCAGTGTTTTCAGCAAGGCAACAAGTAGCCAAGACATCTTGTTGCGCCTATCCACTATAACGAAACAAAGTCTTGTCAAGGGAAAAACACTTATATTCTTTGACGAAGTGCAGGAATGTCCTGATCTCGTTACGGCCATCAAGTTCTTGGTCGAGGAAGGTAGTTATCGCTACATATTAAGTGGAAGTTTGCTGGGTGTCGAGATTAAAAACTTACGCTCGGCACCAGTGGGCTATATGGCAATCAAGGATATGTATCCTTTGGACTTTGAGGAGTTTGCCTCTGCCTTGGGCATCAATGACCAGATCATTCAGGTATTAAAGGAACATTTCGACAAGGCTACTGCTGTGGACCAATTTATACATGAGAAGATGATGGAGACATTCCGTCTTTATCTCATCGTTGGCGGCATGCCTGCTGCTGTGGAGAAATATTTGGATACCAGCAATTTGCAGGCAGTGATGGAGGAGCAACGGTCTATTGTTCGCTTATACAAACAGGATATTGCCAAATACGATCCTGACCATAAGCTCTATATAGAGGAGATATTTGACAGGATACCTGCCGAACTTGATGCCAAAAACAAGCGTTTCATTCTCAAGAACTTGAATGAGAATCTGAAGTTCTCACGTTACCAAAATAGTTTCTTATGGCTCAAGGATGCAGGAGTGGCTCTGCCTGTTTATAATGTTGAGGAACCGACGGTGCCGTTGATACTCTCCAGTTGTCGCAACTTGTTCAAGTTGTTCTTGAGCGACATCGGCCTTTTGGCGAGTCTCTATGCTGATGGCATTCAGCTTAAAATACTTGACAACGATCCTTCCATCAATTTTGGCTCCGTGTATGAGAATGCTGTGGCTCAAGAATTATGTGCCCATGGCTTCCCATTGTATTATTACAATAGCAAGCGACAGGGAGAGTTGGATTTTGTGATAGAGCAAAATGGCAAGGTCTTGCCGATAGAAGTGAAATCGGGCAAGGATTATGAGCGTCATAAAGCTCTGTCCAATGTGCTGAGCTCAATTGCATATAAGATACCAAAAGGTTATGTGCTCTGCAATGACAATGTGAAGCAAGTTGGTAAGGTTACTTATCTTCCCATTTACATGACCATGTTCATCCAAAAGGATCAGCAACTCCCGACCAATTACAAGATAGATTTGACAGGATTAATTTAAGCATCGGCTTTACGCCGTAATCGCGTCGCGATTTAAGCGTAAAGCCGACGCGATTACGGCGTAAAGGCGATGCGATTCAAGCGTGAAGCCGACGCGATTCAAGCGTGAAGCCGAAAGCAAGGCTTAGGCTTGATTTTTTAGCACTTATTGGTGCACGTCGCGCAAGAGGTCGTTGACGGTCTTCACGGGGTTGAACGTGTCGAGCGGCACCTCCACGAACACCGTGTTCCAGTCGCTCATGGCACCGTTCCACAGGCCGGGCAACTCAAGGGCTTTCAGCGCCTTGCCGTTTTTCGACTTGCTGCTGATGAAGCCCGTCTTGGCATCCACATACTTGCGCAGGTCGAAAGGCTCGCCCTTGTAGTTCTTCGTGGCGCACACGAGGTCCACGGGGTTGAAGTGGGTGCCACTGGTGAACATCTTGACGTAAGCCTCGTTGCTCTTGTCTATCTGTGAGCTCTCAAGTATTTGCGGGCTCACCGTGCCGTCTTGGTTGTAGGCGAGGAACGGTCCGCCGCCAGGCTCGCCCACATTGCGCACCACGCCGCACACTCGCAGCGGGCGGTTGAGCTTGCCACGGAGGTATGGCACGAGGTCGCCGTCCTCAAGTTCCTTGATGTCGTGCTTGCGGCAGCACAGCACTTGCTGCACGAAGCGTATGATTTCCTCTATCTTGTCGTGGTTGTAGATGCCCGTGTCGAGCAGGCGCAGGTAGCCAAACGCCTTCTCTTGCACGCTGGCGAGCACGCCTCCGATGATTTGCTTCCATCTCACGGTGTCACCCTTCAACCTGTCGGGCACCACGTTGTCGATGTTCTTTATGAACACCACGTCGGCGTCTATCTCGTTGAGGTTCTCTATCAGCGCGCCGTGTCCGCCTGGGCGGAAGAGCAGCGTGCCGTCGGCGTTGCGGAAAGGCGTGTTGTCCGGGTTGGCGGCAATGGTGTCGGTCGATGGTTTTTGCTCCGAGAACGATATGTCGTAGCTCACGTTGAGCTTCTTCTCGTAGGCCGCCTTCTTCTCTGCCACCTTTTTCTCGAAGAGCTCCAAGTGGTCGTGCGACACGGTGAAGTGGACGTGCGCCTTGCCGTTGGACGAGGCGTAGAGCGCGGCTTCCACGAGGTGCTCCTCCATCGGCGTGCGAGG
>DAINOS010000224.1:0-3650 GCA_036743855.1 Prevotella sp.
TAGGGGCAGTAGACTGCAAGATGGCCTCGACATTCGACTCTGCCCCACGTGTCTTGCTGGCCACGGTACCACAAGGCACCCTTGCACAACGCATGACAGCCATTGAGAGTGCGGTAAAGGACGCGGGCTTGCGCAGGAGTGCCGAGGATGTTCTGCTTGACAGATACATCACAAACTTTAACTACTCGTCTAACTATGATGAGGGACTCAAAGAGCTGACCGACTTGACAGAGCGTTTCAACATTGACCACAAGTACGTGAGTATGTTCAAGATGCGTAAGTCGTCAATATCTGGCACACCATTCCCCGATGGCGTCAACCTTATTGACTTGAATGGCAATAAGGTCGACTTTGCGAAGTTCCGCGGCAAATACGTGTATGTGGACATGTGGGCCTCGTGGTGTGTGCCCTGCATAAAGGAGATACCACACCTTAAGGCACTTGAAAAGGACTTGCAAAACCAAGACGTTGTGTTTCTTTCAATCTCGATAGACAGCAAGGAAGAAGCCTGGAAAAAGAAGGTGGCCACGATGGGACTTGAGGGAAACCAACTGATAAACAAGGACAACAAGTTGGGCGAGGCACTTAATGTCAGTGGCATTCCTTTCTTCATCATATATGACAAGGATGGCAAACTGTACAAGTATAACGCTCCACGTCCGAGTGACGTGCGAACCAAACCCTTGCTCGAAAGTTTGAAATAGCCAAATCAGGCCCATTGCGTTACCACTGAAAAGGCATCGGCTTTACGCTGAAAAGGCAATGGCTTTACGCTGAAAAGGCGGCGGCATTCCACTGGAAAGCCGCCGCCTTTTCAGCGTAAAACCGAACCCTCTGTATGTCAGGTCGTTATACGCCTTGACGTAAGCTGCTTTTGAAAAGCAAAAGAAGACTGGATAAATAAAGTCTGCAAAATTGTCATGCAGAGTGCTGACAATTTTGTCACACTTTTCGCGCAATGACTATTTGGCACGGTTTTCGTATATAGCAAGACGGACATCACAGAGTCCAACAAACACGAATTGTTAACACTTAAAAGATAAAGCAACTATGAAGATTAAACCATTAGCAGACAGAGTGCTGGTACTTCCTGCACCAGCTGAGGAAAAAGTAGGTGGAATCATCATCCCTGACACAGCAAAGGAAAAACCACAGCGCGGTAAGGTCGTGGCTGTTGGCGGCGGCACAAAAGATGACCCAATGGTTCTTAAGGAGAACGACACTGTGCTTTATGGCAAATACAGCGGCACGGAGTTGGAGAGCGAAGGCGTTAAGTATCTCATGATGCGCCAGAGCGATGTGCTTGCAGTGGTTGAGGACTAATCTATAAATTCACACTTAAAAAAGAATTCAATTAAATACTATGGCTAAGATTATCAAATACGATACAGAAGCTCGTGAGCTTCTGAAAAACGGTGTTGACCAGCTCGCCAATGCCGTCAAGGTTACACTCGGTCCTAAGGGCCGCAACGTCGTAATCGAGAAAAAGTTTGGTGCTCCTCAGATTACCAAGGATGGCGTGACGGTAGCCAAGGAAGTGGAGCTTGAGGATAAGTTTGAGAACACTGGCGCTCAGCTCGTAAAGAGCGTTGCCTCCAAGACTGGCGATGACGCTGGCGACGGAACGACAACAGCCACAATCCTTACGCAGGCCATCGTCAACGAGGGCTTGAAGAATGTCACCGCTGGCGCAAACCCAATGGACTTGAAGCACGGTATCGACAAGGCCGTGGCTAAGGTCGTTGATTATATCAAGGCAAACGCAGAGGTCGTTGGCGACAACTACGACAAGATTGAGCAGGTGGCAACAGTGTCTGCCAACAATGATCCTGAGATTGGCAAGCTCCTTGCCGACGCAATGCGCAAGGTTTCCAAGGACGGTGTTATCACCGTTGAGGACAGCAAGACTCGCGACACCACAATCGGTGTGACAGAAGGAATGCAGTTTGACCGTGGCTATCTCTCAAGTTATTTTGTCACCGATACCGACAAGATGGAGTGCGACATGGAGGATCCTTACATCCTTATCTACGACAAGAAGATCAGCAACCTTAAAGAGTTCTTGCCTATCCTGCAGCCAGCCGCTGAGAGTGGTCGTCCATTGCTCGTTATCGCTGAGGACGTTGACTCCGAGGCTCTTACCACACTCGTTGTCAACCGTCTGCGTGGCAGCTTGAAGATTTGCGCTGTCAAGGCTCCTGGCTTTGGTGATCGTCGCAAGGCAATGCTTGAGGACATCGCTGTCTTGACTGGTGGCGTTGTCATCAGCGAGGAGAAGGGCTTGAAGCTCGAGCAGGCTACGCTTGAGATGCTAGGTTCTGCCAAGAAGGTTACAGTTACCAAGGACAACACCACTATCGTTGGTGGCGCAGGCAACAAGGAGAACATCCAGGAGCGTGTCAACCAGCTTAAGAACGAGATTGCCAACACCAAGAGCAGCTACGACAAGGAGAAGCTGCAGGAGCGTTTGGCTAAGCTCGCCGGTGGCGTGGCAGTGCTCTACGTGGGTGCCAACTCAGAGGTTGAGATGAAGGAGAAGAAAGACCGTGTTGACGACGCTCTTTGCGCTACGCGTGCCGCAACAGAGGAAGGTGTCGTCGTTGGTGGCGGCACGACCTACATCCGCGCTCAGAAGGCCCTTGAGGACTTGAAGGGCGACAACGCCGATGAGCAAACTGGTATCAACATCGTTCGCCGTGCCATTGAGGAGCCTTTGCGTCAGATTGTCACAAACGCTGGTGGCGAAGGTGCCGTGGTAGTGGACAAGGTTCGTCAGGGCGAGGGTGACTATGGTTACAACGCTCGCGACGACAAGTATGAGGACCTCCGCAAGGCTGGTGTCATCGACCCTGCAAAGGTTGAGCGCGTGGCTCTTGAGAACGCCGCTTCCATCGCAGGTATGTTCCTCACCACAGAGTGCCTCATCGTGGACAAGCCAGAGGAGAAGGCTCCAATGGCAGCTCCACAGCCAGGCATGATGTAATCTGAAATTCAACAGACGACATATTAAAATTATCCGCGCATGGTTTCCGCACCATGCGCGGATTTTTTTTGTCTTTATGCGTCATGTTTTGTCTTTTAGCCTCATGTTCTTTTTCCTGCACACTTTTTTCAATGCGCAACCATAGCATGGGTCGCCACTCTTCACGCTCAACGATTTTCTGATGCGCCACAAAGCGTAAGCGACGCACGCTGTCAAGACAATGGCTATGATAATGTATTGAATTGTCATCATGTTATCTGTTGTTTGTCGTGCAAAATTACGAATAAAATCTTGGTTTTGCAGTTTATTGTACCTAACTTTGCATCAGCTTTTATGGTTCGCCCTTAATCGGGCGATTAAAAGGGAACCATGTCAGAATCATGGACAGTCCCGCTGCTGTGTGTGGCATTATGGGCAAGCACTATGTCACTGAGAACGGTCGGCACTTGGCAAAGCCAAAATCACCTTTGCCAAAGTTGACAGTCTTGGGAAGACGCTTGTTTTCAGCCACGAGCCAGAAGACCTGCCTATTAGCGTTATCGTTTTCAAGTTCTCGAGGAAGAATGAGGAAGTATATTTGTTGTTTATTAATGATGCTGTGCTCAATCACTTTGTGGGCACAGCAAGATAGTGTGTGGCTGGGCGATGTAGTGATAGTGCGTCCGGC
>DAINOS010000225.1:0-3636 GCA_036743855.1 Prevotella sp.
CGATACATCATCACTCCTGGAATCATTGGTATGACAGATGGTATTGCTATAATCTGATGAGGAATGTGGTGTATATGCTGCAACTTCGTGGCGATGATACTCGCTACCGCAGAACCGACAAACGAGCCTATTATAATGCCTTGATCGAGTCCTATATTACCATTTGACGGTCCAAGGTTGACGAAGTTGCGGGTACACACGGCAATGATGCCAGTGACGGCAAGCACGGGCATGATGCGCTTTGGCGTGTTGTAAATCGTGGCAAAGCCCATCGCCGACACTGCGGCTGCTATGGCATAATTGATAAAATTGTTGTGTGGTGTCATCGACAGGTCTTTCACGAAATTGTCGATGCCACAAATCTGAATGGCGAACACAATACCAAACGACATGGCAATAATCATCATAAGCGTGATCATGGCTCGTGTAAGACCGACCTGAACATAGTTTGACACCATGTCGGTAACAAAGTTGATAAGCGGCACTCCTGGCACTATGAACAGCGTACAAGCCATGAGAGGATGGTAAGGCGTGTCAGAGTGTAGAAACGACGGCAGGGCGGAACTCAATGTCGGGTCCAGACTGATGAATGTCGTGAGCCAGCATATAAGTGTAGCCACAAAAGCACTAACGGCAATGCCGACATAACTGTTCCAATGAAGCTTCGCCAGGAACATCTTCAAGCGGAAGCCGAGAATGGCTGGTATGGAAGCATAGAAGAAAGCCGGCCAGTCACAACCAAACTGCACACAGAAACCTCCACAGGCGAAACCGGCGCAAATGGCTATCATCCAAGGCGAGTACTGCTTGTGTACGTGCTTCAAGGCTTCAAGCTCAGCCTCATAGCGGTCAAGGCTCCAGTCCTCTCGTATTGCCGTCCATAGCATTTTGCTGATTTTGGAAATAACGGTGAACTCAACGCAATGTGAATCCACACGCTGATATTTTGAGAAAGAATGGGTCTCGTCAGAGAGATTCACCATTATGATATTGAAGTTGAGAAATATGTGAATATACTCCTCCGGCAGGCCGAGATAAGCCTCGCATCGCTTCATGTTGCGCATTATCCGCGCGCAGTCAGCGTTGCTTGCCATAAGCATGGCACCTGTGCGCACGAGCAAGTCGAGCTTGCGACGAAGAAGCTGCACAGAGTTGGCATGCTCGTCATTTTTGGTCTCATCGTTGATGCTTTTCTCCTCTTCGATGCCAATCAAGTTTTCTTCTTCGTTTTCTGTAGGCTTGTTGTGGAAACTAAAAAAATCGTTACTCATGATTATGACAAGAATATCATCATTAGAATTTGTATGGATATGATTCGAACCAGCATAGCGAGAGGATACACGGTGGCATAACCCACTGATGGCGTGTCGCTCGACGTGCGGTCATTGGCATAAGCCAAGGCTGGGGGATTCGTGTTACCGCCCGAAAGCACACCGATGAGCGTGTAATAATTTATGTGGAAGGCATACCTTCCGATGATTCCACCAATGATGATTGGCAACATCGTGATCAGCAATCCATACCCAATCCACTGCACGCCCTGCTCGTTGATAAGGGTGTGAAAGAAGTCCTGTCCCGCACCCAAGCCCACACAAGCGAGGAAGATGTTGATGCCCATCTCTCGCAACATCATGTTAGCCGAAATAGTGTTATAAGTCACAAGGTGATAACGCGGACCAAAATAACCCATGAGAATGGCGACAATGAACGGGCCGCCAGCAAGACCGAGACGCACAGGCGTAGGAACACCCGGGATAGCGATTGGCACCGTGGCAAGTAAACAACCAAGGGCAATACCTACGAATATTGGTATGAGATTAGGGTAATTGAGACGTTTCATCTGATTGCCGAGCACCTTATCCACCTTGCTGAGCGCAAGCTCTGAACCGACGACCGTAAGACGGTCGCCAAGCTGCAAGCGTAGATGCGGATGAGCCACGAGGTCCACGCCATTACGGTTGACACGCGTCACTGTTGCCTGGAAGTTGCCATTGATGTCAAGCGAGACAAGCGTCTTGCCCTGCAACTCCGGCCGTGTAACAATGATTCGGCGTGAGATAAGCTCACGCTCAAACTGGCTCCAGTCAACGTCCACCTGCTTGCCGAAAAGGGCTATGAGGCTGTCAACATCTTGCGGGGCCACTACCACGAGAACTTTGTCGTGGAGGTGAAGTCTCGTTTGTCCATTCACTATGGCGTTATGAGTAGTGTTGCTATGGTCAATGACACGCGAGATCATGAAGTGACGCCCCACGATGCGCTTCACTTCCGCCACCGTGTGATTGTCTATACGGTTATTGGTTATCTCAAGCGTTACAGAGCGCACCGCGAGCAATTCGGGCTGTCCCTCGCCAGTCTCGGCTTGTTTTTCCTCTTCTCCTGGCTTGATGCGAAGAATGATGCGCAGCACTATAAATGACAGTATGACACCTATCACGCCCATGGGATAAGCCAAGGCATAGCCCGTGGCTATGTCGGGACTCTCAACGCCTTTCATGCTGAAAAACGCCTGTTGCGCAGCGCCCATTCCAGGCGTGTTGGTCACGGCACCGGAGAGAATACCGGCAATGGCCGTGAATGGAGTATCGGTAAAATAGTATACTCCCAAGGCGGTAAAGATGCTTATGAGGATAGTGATAAGCACGAGCATGTTGAGCTGAAGGCCACCCTTCTTGAACGATGCGAAAAAGCCGGGTCCGACTTGCAAACCCAAGGAATAGACGAAGAGCACAAGGCCAAACTCACGAAGGAAGTGAAGCAACTCAACATTGAGGTTAAGGTTGAAATAGCCGAACACTATGCCTACTATTAGAACCCACGTGAGGCCAAGGGAGATGTTCTTCACTTTTATCTTTCCCAAGACCAGACCAAGAGTTATGACCAAGGCAAGGATAAAGATGGAATGGGAGACTCCGCCAGCCCAATAGGCTTGCGAACCCTCAAACAATGTCTTGATGAAATCCATTGACTAATAAAATGAAAAGCTGATAATTAATATTTCCTGCAAAGTTACGCCTTTTTTAGGAATTAATAGTTATCAACGCGATATTTATTCTCGTCCTTGTCTTGCAACATGGAGAGATAACTGGCATACCGGCTTTCGGCTATGTAGTGGTCTGCCACGGCCTTGCGCACGGCACAGCCCGGCTCGTGGGTATGAGTGCAGTTGGAGAAGCGGCAATCGTGCGAGAACTTGAATATCTCACGGAAATAGCTGCCTATCTCCTCCGGCTCCATGTCAAACGAGCCAAACCCCTTGATGCCAGGCGTGTCGATGAGCCAACCACCTCCGTCAAGCGGCACCATTTCAGAGAATGTAGTGGTATGCGTGCCAGTGTCGTGAGCGTCGCTTATGTCAGCGACCTTCGCGTCGGCACTTGGCACCACCACGTTGAGCAATGTCGACTTCCCCACTCCGCTGTTGCCGCTGAGCAGGGTCACCTTGTCGCGCAGCAACTTGAGCAACGGCTCCACGCCTTCACCCTTTGCAGCTGATATTTCATGGCATTCGTAGCCCAACGACTCATAAAGGCTCACCACCATGCGCTGGTAATGCAGTTCTTCCTCGGTAAGGAGGTCTGTCTTGTTGAACACCATCACCACCGGCACCGAATAAGCCTCAGCCGAGGCGAGAAA
>DAINOS010000226.1:0-3600 GCA_036743855.1 Prevotella sp.
TTTGTCAACGCGAGAAAGTGGATAGAGGAGCACAAGTAATAGCAATATAATTTAATTCCTTTTCAGCCAACCTCTTCCTTTTTGGGAGAGGTTGGCTTACCATTGATAAACCATGGCTAAACAATCTGAGGCAAACCTTTACGCCAAGTTGTTCACTACATTCTTCAAGATAGGCGCGTTCACACTTGGTGGGGGATACGCCATGATTCCCATTATAGAAACGGAAGTGGTGGAGAAGAACGGTTGGATACAGAAAGAAGAGTTCTTGGACTTGTTGGCGATAGCGCAAAGTTGTCCTGGAGTTTTCGCCGCCAACATTGCCACGTTTATCGGCTATAAGATAAAAGGCGAGAAAGGCGCGCTTTACACTACCCTTGGCGCCGTGTTGCCTTCTTTCGTCATCATCCTGCTTGTGGCCATGGTCTTTCACCAGTTCATGCAGATTCATTGGATAGCGGCGATGTTCAATGGCATTCGCCCTGCCGTTGTCGCCCTTATAGCGGTGCCCACCTTCAATCTCGCCAAGAGCGCGAAGATACATTTGGGCAATTGCTGGATTCCAATAGCCGGAGCCTTGCTCATAAGCGCGCTCCATGTCAACCCGATATGGGTTATCATCGCGGCAGGAATAGGTGGCTACGTTTACGGTAAACTCATAAAAAAATGATATTCCTGAAGCTCTTTTGGACTTTCTTCAAGATTGGCCTTTTTGGTTTTGGAGGTGGCTATGGCATGTTGTCGCTCATACAAATGGAGACGGTTCATAACCATCATTGGCTTTCGAGCGCGGAGTTTACCAACATCGTGGCGATAAGCCAAATGACCCCAGGACCTATTGGCATAAACTCGGCTACCTATTGCGGCTTCACCGCCATTCACAACACCGGTATGGGCAATGTGCTGTCGGTGCTCGGCTCGGTGGTGGCAACGACATCACTCGTCTTGCCCTCGTTTGTCCTCATGATTCTCATCAGCAAGATGTTCATGCGCTACATGAAGACGCGCGTGGTGCAAAGTGTATTCGATGGTTTGCGCCCAACCGTAGTCGGTCTTCTCGCAGCCGCGACCATCATGCTTATGAACAAGGAAAATTTTGGCAGTCCAGTGGATACGACATGGCAGTTCATCATCAGCGTACTTCTCTTTGCCGCGACCTTCTACGGCACGATGTTCGTGAAAATCAATCCTATCAAGATGATTGGCTACGCCGCCATTGCCGGCTTGCTACTGTTGTACTGAGCTTATCGCTCCCTGTGCATTGTTACGGTTTTCTTCATAGATAACGGCGAGCTTATCTCCATTATGCTGTCATTCACAGTGATGAAATCCACTGAACTTTGGAGCGTGATGCCATTGGCGTAATCCATGAGGATAATTCTTTTTTGGTTTTTGGAGTCATACAATAAACTCCATTTCCCATGTATGTCTTTGTCAATGACAGGCTGCCAGTCGGTTAGCATGTATTTGCCTTTTATCAACACGGAGTCTCTTGCCATTATCTGTGTGTGTCCATCAAAGATGCTATCTGGCTTAAAGTAATAGTGTTGTTCTATGCGTTGCAATGTGGTTGAATCCACGTAACCCCACTTGCCATAAACAAGACCTAAGCATTGCTTCCTGAAAATGGCTGTTTCTTCAGAGTATTCGTCATCAACAGGCGGAGTTACGTGATCGTCACATGATGTAATGCATATGAGAAACATTGAAATAATAAAACAAAATAACTTTTTCATGGCTTCAATAATTCTTGATAGATGCGGAATGCGTCGCGCATCTCGCTAATGCAGATAAACTCGTCGGCGGAATGTGAGCGTGCCGACTCGCCTGGGCCGAGCTTGAATGACTGCCAAGGCATGAGTGCTTGGTCGCTTAGCGTGGGAGAGCCGTAGGGCTTCAAGCCTAATGCTACGCAACGCTTTACGAGAGGATGGTCAGGGGAAATATGCGATGAGTGAAGACGGAAAGAGTGGGCATGAACCTCGCTCTTGACGTTGGCTTTTATGATGTCGTAGACCTCCTCGTTGGTGTAATGCTCGTTGGTGCGCACGTCCAAGAGCATCTTGCAGCAGTCGGGAATGACGTTGTGCTGAGTGCCGGCGTTGACAACGGTGAGCGTCATCTTCGTGGGACCGAGAAGCTCACTCGTTTTCTTGAATTTATAGTTCCTTATCCAAATCATGTCGTCGAGAGCCTCGTATATGGCGTTCACGCCCTCGTTTCTTGCGGCGTGCCCGCTCTTGCCATGAGCTATTATGTCGAGCACCATCAAGCCCTTTTCCGCTATGGCGGGCTGCATGCCCGTAGGTTCGCCCACGATAGCCACGTCAATCTTCGGAAGCCGTGGCAACGCGCGCGAGAATCCGTCTTTGCCCGAAACTTCTTCTTCCGCCGAGGCGAGATACACGTAATTGTATGGTTGCGGTCTGAGCGAAAGCCAGCGGAAGACTTGCAGCAGCGTAGTGAGCCCACCGCCACAGTCGTTGCTGCCCAAGCCATAAAGTCGGTCGCTTTCGATTGTCGGCTTGAAAGGGTCGCGAGTCCAACTGTCCACAGGTTTCACCGTGTCGATGTGCGCGTTGAGCAGCAAGGTAGGCTTGCTGTCGTCCCAGTTGGGTGACAAAGCCCAAACGTTGTTGCCCTCACGCCGTGGCGCGAGTCCGTAAGCGTTCATTTGCTTTTGCATGATGTCGGCGGCAGCTTTCTCGTCGCGGCTTACCGATGGAGTGGCTATGAGCTGGCGCAACAGTTCAATGGCATCGTTCACGTAGTCTTCTTGTCTCATTCCTTATCTGTTATTATATCAACCTTATAGCGTTGCTTTGTGGCAAAATTAAAAAAAACATTTAATATTGCTTGAATATATCCCATTTATATTTTATCTTTGCATAAAATAACACCTTAGCTTATGCAAAACAGGTCACACCTGTCTGTGCTTATCCACTCTCAGGCAAAAAAATATGGCAATCGGACGGCTCTTATCCGTCAAGACTTCGGTGGTTCCAAGTGGACTAATGTATCATGGAACCAGTTCTCGGCAAATGTCAAGAAAGTGAGCAACGCGCTTCTTGTCCTTGGCATGAAGCCACAAGACAAGATTGCCGTTTTCTCACAAAACTGCGCCGAGTATCTTTACACAGACTTTGGAGCCTATGGTATTCGCGTGGTATCCATTCCTTTCTACGCCACGACGTCTGGACAGCAAGTTCAGTATATGGTCAACGACGCCAATGTGCGTCTTGTCTTCGTTGGCGAGCAGGAACAGTATGACAAGGCTCATAACATCCATTCCGTTTGCCCTTCATTGGAACGCATCATCGTGTTCGACCGCCATGTGCGCTTGAGCATGCACGACCCCGAGGCTATGTACTTTGATGACTTTATCAAGCTCGGCGAGGACTTGCCTCACGAGAAAGAGGTCGAGGCATTGTGGAAGGAGGCCAACGACGATGACCTTTGCAACATCCTTTATACCAGCGGCACCACGGGAGAGTCGAAAGGCGTGATGCTCACCTATGGACAGTATTCTGCCGCGTTGAAAGCCAACGACGAGTGCGTGCCATTGGGCGAGAGCGACCGTGTGATCGACTTCTTGCCTTTCAC
>DAINOS010000227.1:0-3564 GCA_036743855.1 Prevotella sp.
CTGCAAAGAGCTCTTTTGACAATTAAAAAGAGTATCTTTGCAGAAATTTTATAATAAACTAAAAGTAAACGTACTGAAAACAAAATCTAACTGTTAAGCATGGATTGGATAATAAATCTATTCACCACACAAGATTCAGTCGCCCACATAGTCTTGTTATATGGCATAGTGATAGCCATAGGCATTTTGTTGGGTAAACTGAAGATAGGAGGCATCTCCCTTGGAGTCACCTTTGTCTTGTTCTGTGGCATCGTGGCGGGTCATTTCGGTTTTACTGGTCCGACCCCAATTCTAAACTTCTTGCAGGACTTTGGACTTATCTTGTTCGTCTTCTGCATTGGCCTGCAAGTGGGTCCTGGATTCTTCGAGAGTTTCAAGAAAGGTGGCGTGGCGCTCAATGGAATGTCTGTGTTAATGATTTTCCTCAACATCATCGTGATGTTCGCGTGCTACTACCTGTTCTTCGACACGTCAAACAAGACAAACTTGCCAATGATGATTGGCGTGCTCTATGGTGCCGTCACCAACACTCCTGGTCTCGGTGCTGCCAATGAAGCCTTGACGTCCGTGTTCACCAACGGCCAAATTCCCCAAATTGCCAATGGTTATGCCTGTGCCTATCCTCTTGGTGTGCTGGGCATCATCGGCGCGACAATTCTCATAAGGTTTATCACCAAGACAAACCTCAAGAAAGAAGAGGAAGAACTTGAAGCGGAAGAGGCTGCCAACCCTCACGCCAAGCCGCTTGCTATCACGCTTGAGGTGAGCAACGCCTATCTCGCCGGACGCACGTTGTCGCAGATATGCGAGTTTCTCGGTCGCGACATAGTGTGCACCCGCATCTTGCATCAAGGCGAGATGTCCATTCCAAACAAGAACACCAAGTTTGAGGTTGGCGACAAGTTGCATATCGTATGCGCCGAGGCTGACGCTGAGGCCATCAAGGCTTTCATCGGCCCGGAGACTGATTTCGAGTGGGAGAACGCCAAAGCAGAAACTCAACCCATGATTTCAAAGCGCATCATCGTCACCAACCCAAAGATGAACGGCAAGACCCTCGGCAAGATGCACTTCTCATCAGTCTACGGTGTCAACATCACCCGCATCACTCGTCAAGGCATGGATCTTTTCGCTTCACGCAACCACCACTTCCACATTGGCGACCGCGTCATGGTTGTCGGTCGCGAGGAAGACGTCAACCGCGTGGCCGAGCTCATGGGCAACTCAGCCCGCAGACTTAACGTGCCAAACATCGCCACCATCTTCATCGGAATAGTCATAGGTATTCTTTTCGGAAGCATACCTATCGCCGTGCCAGGCGTGCCGGTGCCATTGAAACTTGGACTTGCCGGCGGTCCTCTCATCATCGCCATTCTCATTGGCCGATTCGGCTACCGCATCAAGCTCGTCACTTACACCACGACATCAGCCAACATGATGCTCCGCGAGATGGGCCTTGCGCTTTTCTTGGCGAGCGTTGGTATCAAGGCAGGTGCCGGATTCGTTCACACGGTCGTGCAAGGCGATGGCCTGCTCTACGTGCTCACGGGTTTCTTCATTACCGTCATCCCGATTCTCATCGTCGGTCCTTTGGCAAGATGGAAGTTCAAGTTCAACTACTTCACGCTCATGGGCATGATTGCCGGTACGTATACCGACCCGCCAGCGCTTGCCTACGCCAACTCGAGTTGCTCAAAGGAAGCCCCGGCAATTGGCTATTCCACCGTTTACCCACTGTCGATGTTCTTGCGCATCTTCACCGCGCAAATCTGCGTACTGTTCTTCTGTGGGTAACGTGCCTTAGATATGTCAACAACCCAATTGGCAAGACACATAATCACCATATTTAACACGCTTTCTCCATTTATTTGGAGGAAGCGTATTTTTTATATGTTCTGCGCAAAATGAAGGAAATGAAGAAAAAAACGCACAAAACAATAAAAAGACACTACAATAGTTTGCCAATTGAAAAAGTTAATTTATCTTTGCCCAAATATCGAAAACTAATATAATCTATTATTATGTCTAACGAAATTGAAGTGAAAGAGCTGAGCGATGTCGTCGTGCGCTTCTCGGGCGACTCCGGTGATGGCATGCAGCTCGCAGGAAACATTTTCTCCACTGTCTCCGCCACGGTAGGCAACGGAATATCTACGTTCCCCGACTATCCAGCCGACATCCGCGCCCCGCAAGGCTCATTGACAGGCGTTAGCGGCTTCCAAGTGCACATTGGTGAGGGCAAGGTCTTCACCCCTGGCGACAAGTGTGACGTGCTCGTGGCCATGAACGCCGCGGCGTTGAAGACGCAATACAAATATGCCAAGCCAACGGCCACGATTATCATAGACACCGACTCCTTCGGCCCTAACGACTTAAACAAGGCACAATTCAAGACCGACGATTACCTTGAGGAGATGGGCATAGACAACGATCGCGTGGTGGCGTGCCCTATCACGAAGATGGTCAAGGCGTGCCTCAAGGATGAGAACATGGACAACAAGAGCGTGCTCAAATGCCGCAACATGTTCGCCTTAGGTCTCGTGTGCTGGCTCTTCAACCGCGACCTCGAACTGGTCAACAACTTCTTGCGCGAGAAGTTCGCCAAGAAGCCTGCCATTGCAGAGGCCAACATCAAGGTGGTGAAGGCTGGGCACGATTATGGTGCCAACACCCATGCCTCGACACCTTTCACCACTTATCGCATAGAGACCAAGCAAAAAGACCCAGGACGCTACATGGACATCACTGGCAACAAGGCCACAGCCTACGGTCTCATCGCCGCTGCCGAGAGAGCTGGGCTCAAACTTTATCTTGGCTCCTACCCCATCACTCCAGCCACCGACATTCTCCATGAGTTGTCCAAGCACAAGAGCCTCGGCGTAATCACGGTTCAAGCAGAGGATGAGATTTCGGCTTGCTCATCTGCCATAGGCGCTGCTTTCGCCGGAGCATTGGCTTGCACGTCAACATCCGGCCCGGGCATCTGCCTCAAGAGCGAGGCCATAAACCTTGCCGTCATCGACGAGCTGCCTCTGGTCATCGTCGACGTGCAGCGTGGTGGTCCGTCAACTGGTCTGCCAACCAAGAGCGAGCAAACCGACTTGCTCCAAGTGTTGTATGGCAGGAATGGCGAGAGTCCAATGCCGGTCATAGCCGCCACGAGCCCTACCGACTGTTTCGACGCGGCTTTCATGGCTGCCAAGATTGCCTTGGAGCATCTCACGCCTGTCGTTCTGCTTACCGATGCCTTCATAGCCAACGGCTCATCGGCATGGAAGTTGCCCGACATAAACAAGTTGCCGGAGATTCACCCTCACTACGCCCCTGCCGACCAGAAATACAAATACACGCCATATCTGCGTGACCCACAAAGCAAGGCACGCTACTGGGCCATTCCTGGCCAAGAGGGTTACGAGCACATCCTCGGCGGATTGGAGAAGGACGGCAAGACAGGCGCCATCTCCACAGAGCCCAACAACCACAACGTGATGGATCACCTCCGCTCCGAGAAGGTATCGCTCATACCCGTGCCCGACCTTGAGGTTGAGGGCGACAAGGACGATG
>DAINOS010000228.1:0-3534 GCA_036743855.1 Prevotella sp.
TAAGCTGATAGAGGAAGGTGCAAAAAACTTAATGAATTTGGAGGGTAAGATTGATGTCGACAAAATGAAATCTCCTTCCTTCAAGATGGTGTTGACTGGTGTTGGTCAATATGCTTACCAACGCCCTCAAGATGGAGTGTATGTCGTGCCAATAAGCTGTTTGAAAGATTGATGAACGCCACGCTGTCTATCTCAAAGTCAGCTTCCCTGCCCGCCTCCTTCACCAGCTTTTTCATCATGAACTCCGCCATCGGACTGCGGCAGATGTTGCCATGACAAACAAAAAGCATCTTCTGCTTCATGTATGCTTTTCCTATTCTCTTAGCAAAGGTAAGCAATAATGCGGAAAGTCGACAAGCGAAAACAAGAAATGTAGAGACTTTGATTCTAAATCGCCAAGAAAAAATATCTAAAAAGTGAATACAACATCAATAGCACAAAAAAACAGGAATTGACCAACTGGCTTTGACGGAAAAAGCATAACTTTGCAGCAACTTAATAAAACTTACAAGATGAGCTCCAAGATGAAAAACGCATTGTTAGCCATTGCCGTTATCGCAATGATGGCGAGATGCTGTGGCAAGAGTTGCAAACCGATGACAAGCACTGCCGCTGACTCAACTGCCGTTGCCAATGACACGGCAAGTGTCGCAAACGATTCTCTCGTCTACGAGGGCATTGTGCCCGCAGCCGATTGTGCCGGCATACGCTACTGCATTGCCTTGGACGCACGGAAAGAAGCCTTCAGCATGAAGGAGGACTATATGGAGTCGGAAGCGAAAGTGAAAGATTCATTCAACGAGAAAGGCACCGTGGAGCCTTACTCGAAAAACGGAAAGAAAGGCTTGAAACTGAGCAATGGCAAGAATGATGGCTCAGAGCTGTATTTCGTCAGCGTGGGCGACAGCATCCTCCGCATGGTCAACGATGAACTGGAAGAAGCCACCTCTGCCAACAGCTACGACCTGAAGCTAAGGAAATAAGAAAAGGGACGGTTGTGTGATTACCCGCCCCAACAAGCACGACATGGAATAGACTATGCGTCGAAATAGTAGCCGAAGCCCAACCGCGTGACAAGGTTGTCGGCATAAGGGCCGAGCTTCTTGCGAAGGCGGGTGATGTTGACATCCACCGTGCGGTCGGAAACGATGACATCCATGGGCCATATCTTCCTGATGAGGTCATGGCGCGAGAACACCCTGCCCTTATGCTCAAGCAGCGTGCAGAGGATGCCAAACTCGGTCTTTGTGAACTCGACTTCCTCGCCGTCCACCGTGACGGTCTTGCGGTCAAGGTCAACCACAAGTCCATTGAACTCAAGCGAGTGGCGCTCTTCCAGCTCCACATCGCTGTTTCCCGTACGGGTGCGGCGCAACACGGCACGTATGCGGAGCAGTACCTCGCGAATGGAGAACGGCTTTGATATGTAATCGTCGGCGCCAAGGTTGAAACCCGTCACCTTGTCGCTCTCCGCTCCCTTTGCCGTGAGGAAGATTATGGGCACACGCTTCGTTCGCTCATCGTCGCGCAAGCGGCGAGTCACGGCAAAGCCACTCATGCCACCCATCATCACGTCGAGCAAGACAAGTTGATAGTTAGAGACGTCTTTCTCCAGTGCCTCCTCGCCAGAGTTGGCGGTGTCCACCTCGTAGCCTTCAGCCTCAAGGTTAAACTTCAAGATCTCGCAAAGATCCTCCTCGTCGTCAACGACAAGAATGCGTGTCACTTCTTCCTTGTCCATGTCCTTTTGCAAATAGTTTCTATGTGTATATCAATTATCGTATCAATGATGTTGCAAAATAACAAAATCCGCTTTACATACGCGTTTCACCAATGTTACAATGAGGTTACATCTTGCCCACGGCGCGTTTCTGCCACAATCAAGCATCAGTTTTCCTGAGCCAATCTGCCAATAATCTAATATATTTGTCGGTTTGGTCTATAAATGTCATGTGGCGCGCGCCGTCGAGGAGTTCCCATTCAGAGTTGGCTATCCCGTCGTGCATTGTCTTGGCTATCAAGGGCGTGCACTCGTCGTTGGTACCGCTTATGACAAGGGTTGGGGTATGAATGGTGTTGAGCTTGGCGGTGTAGTCGAAATCCTTGAGCGTACCCGTGGGAGTGTACTCGTTTGGTCCCCAAGCCGCGATATACGATTCGGTGCCAAACCGTTTCTTCCTTCGCAAGCATTCCGGACTGTCCGCCGTAATCTCGCAAGCATGTAGCGCGGTATAGTGGTCGTTGGCTTTCAGATAGTCGGGCGCGTCGAAATGTCCCGATTTTGTCGCCTTGGCTATCGCCTCCTGCTCTTCAAGTGGCATGAACGAGATGAGCCTATGCTGTTCGTGGCTCCACAACGCGCTGGAGGACAGTGTGCTGGAGAGAATGGCGGAGACTATCCCTTTCGGGTCACGGTCCACGAGGTAGGCAATGATGAGCATGCCACCCCACGACTGCCCAAGCAAGTGAACCTTGTCGAGGTGCAGCCAAGCGCGAAGGGCATCGAGTTCGTCCATCCAAGTTTGCAGCGTCCACAATTCGGGATGACCATCCACGAAGCTCTCGCCACAGCCAAGCTGGTCGTAGGAGATGACCTGTCGATGGGTGAGCTCGGCAAGGCTGTCGAGCACCTCAAAATAGTTGTGGGTGGAGCCTGGGCCGCCGTGCAGAAGCAGCAATGGAGGGTTTGCCGTATCCTCGCCCACGACGCGGTAGAAAGTATGAAAGCCCTTGAAGGGCATCTTGCCTGTCTGAATCTTCATATAGTAGTCGTGTTGTTATACACTGACAAAGTTAGCGAAATAATGACTAACGAGAGAGAAATACATTAAAAAAGTGGAAGCCGCCTCATAATGGCGACCCCCACTCCATGATGTTAATACCTATTGAAGTTGGCAGAATTAGTTTTCCATGAATTTCTTGGCGGAGCGCAACTGGTGGCGCATGACGCTAAGGAGCTGCTGTGTCTCCTGCAAGATGTTGAGATAAACCATGTCCACTTGCAGGTTCTTGTTGTCGGCAGCCGTCTGTATGCGATTGAGGTGCACCTTACGTATCACCGAGAGCTGATCCTTGCAAGCGTCGGCCTCGGCAAGGATGCTGCGATACTGGTCGTAGCGGTTGGTTTCTATCTCGTCGCACGTCATCTTCATCAAGTCGTTCACCGAGTTTCTCACCGGCTCATACTCCTTGATATACTCCTCTGGCACGGGATTGAAATTGTTGTCCACATGCTCCTTCACTGGCGCGAGCATACGGCGAAGGGTGTAGATGTATTGCTGGTCGCTGTTCACACCTATGTGGAACCACGTGTTCTTCTCGGCGGCAATCTCCAATGGCGAGCGCTTCAGGCCAAGGAGCTCCTGCCGGCGCAACTTCTTCAGCAAGTCGAGACGCTTGCGCAGGCCCGATTCAGTCTTGCGCAAACCACTGACTTTTTGCGAGTTGAAACCATCGAGCAGGTTGTTGTATTGCTCCAAGACGTACCTGCAAGTCTTGGTCTGGGTGTCGCGCACATGCTTGCAAAGCATCTCC
>DAINOS010000229.1:0-403 GCA_036743855.1 Prevotella sp.
ATTGTCTTGTCTGTACATTCAGACAGAAAAGCACGGCAGTATCTTTCAACAAAAGCGCAAATGAAAGCACCGTCTCCGCAACTATTGTCAATGACATTCCTTCGCAATATGCGCAGCCCTGCATACTCCGAGCAGTCAAGGATGTTGTCCACGAGATAATCTGGAGTAAAGACTTGACCGCCATGTTTTACCTTGTCAATATTGTGAAGTTGCGAATCCATTGGCTCTTTGTCAACAATGTTCCATCGACTCCCCTAAGATGGAATGCTAAATAGCCTTTATGATTCTTATATTAAAAAAGGCGCAGGGAATCTATCGCTCGCTCAGTCCTTGCCTATTGAGGTCGTAGGAAAAACCTGGGCAACAAGGATAAGCAGCTAATAGATACACCTACGCCAAATCG
>DAINOS010000229.1:469-3522 GCA_036743855.1 Prevotella sp.
AGCACAAAGCATACCCTTCCTTAGCGAAAGGGTACACCCGTGCCTGTGTATATACACAAAAGCGAAGGCGTCCACCGCCATCTCCATCTGATTGCCCGTTGAAGTTTCCTACGTTTCAATAGCTCAGAAGGAAAACGCTGATAAACGTCTTTCTTATTATGATATGCCAAACAGATGATTAGCGCCAACAACGATTTGCTGACAATCAATACTGAATGACAGTTACAAAGATAGGGTAAAAATGGCTAACTAACAAAGGCAACCTCACTTTTTTGAGAATTTAAGGTAAAACTTAAGCATTACAAGCTAATTTTTCCTTCGACAAGGGTCCTTTTCTGAAATAATATGTAAATTCGCATTTGGTGTCGGTTAGGAAATAAAGAAAGAGTAAATTCTATTTGACAGTAGTTTGACAGCAAAAAATCAGCACCTCATTTTTTTCTTCCTTTGCCGTAAAGTTCCGAATGTGAGCCAAGCCTAAGCAGTTTTATCAACGGTTTAGTCTTGTCTATCCATATCAGTAGGAAATCATTTAATACATGGCACTCCATGCATGCCTTGTAATCGCCACTAAGCGCATGCGGAAGATACTCCTGAGGCACTATGCCATTTTGCGCCAAATGGTTGAGAACGACTTCCAAAGCTTTCAGCAAATTTTCATCATGCTTGTATCTTTTCAGATCTTTCTTAAACTGCGTTGTTAATTTCAGCTCCATCCTGCTCACAATGACTTGACGAATTCCCTAAAGTTCTTCATGTCCAACGTCTCAAGTTCCTTACCAGACATAGCCTCATCGTAAGCAGCTTTCGTCACCTCGTTGGGCTTATCCGTTTCTTCCATAAACTTTGAAAGAATGGTTTCCGTGAAATTACTTAAACTACGATTCTGCCGCTTTGCCATTTCTTTGAGGTGATTTACAAGGTCAGAGTCCCAGCGAAACGAAACAGACTGCTTAGGTGATATTACTGTTGAAGTGTTCATAATCCTATTTTTTCGCAAATGTAATACAAAGTAATTAAACGTGCAACATTTTTAAGAAAATATTGCCTCTCGCAAATATATTTATTAATGACCCATGCTCATCAACGTTGTATTGTAAATTATTATTGCCGGAATTTAACACTTGGAAACTGGCAAATCTGGAGCGAGAAGAGCGTAGGCGATAGCCAATGTGCAACACAAAACGAGGGTTTCTGGTGCTAAACTTCTGCCATTACGTCGTAAAGCCACTGCCGTTTAAGCTATATGGCGACACGATATCGCTTAAACTATGACGCGATTCAAGCGTAATGATGGCGCGATTCAAGCGTAACGGCAACGCCATGAAACCGCAAAAGAACCGAAAGAATTTTAACTTACTGATACTAAGCTATTTATTAACGCCACAAAAAATGGTTCCTTTTCAATCAATGGACAGTTTGATTGAAAAGGAACCATTCTCAGAAGACCTTTTGTAAAGTGTTTTCCGTTTTTTATTTAAGTGGCCTCAAAGTCGTGTCAACTATCGCGAGCAAGCCTCGCGGAACCGCCTCAGCACGTCGCACCTCGACACGAAGCCGTCAACGCGCGAGGCGTTAGCCGCGCTAAACGATGCCAAGGTCGCCAAGGCCTTGTATTGCCTTGACCGCGGCAGAGGCTTGAGGTTGGAGAGGTCGTAATACTGTTGCGCGGCATCGTCCCATCCCTCAAGATACCAAGGCTCACCATGGCGTATGAAAGCGAGGGCGTAGAGACTCTTCTCCTTCAACTGGAAGTTGGTGCTCATGGCGCTCTCGTCGAGCAGGACCATGGCCTTTGCCACGAAGTCGACGGTGCCCACCATGGCACTGTCTTGCGCCACGCTCAAGCCATATTGCTTCAACCACCAGCAGTCGCCCTCGTAACTGCCTTGATACCACATCGACGCAAGGTCATACGCCTTGCGCATACGCTCCTCCGAAGGTTTCATGAGCGAGTATTGGCTCAAGAGGCTCAACATGTCGCGGCAATAGCGCAACTTCTTGTTTTCCGACAGCTTGGGCAACGCCGCCTGCTGCCCATCGGTCATGTATTCGGGTAGCGTCACGGGCTGCTTGCCCATCCAGCGCTCCTTGGCGTAGCTGCGTTGTGCCGCGTAAGGCGCGATGTTCTGGCTGTTGAGGAAGGCAAGGCTCACCTTCTCAAGGAAGGGTACGGCGTCGGCGAAGCGAGCCTGGGCGATGAGCCTCGTGCCGATGATGTCGTTGTAGAAGTTAGTGTCGCGGTAGGCGTGCCGCCAAGCCCAGCTCTCAAGCGAGTCGGAGGGCTGCTTGCCGAGGTATTTGGCATAAGCCTTGAGATTGTTTATCGTGACACTGTTGAGCGCGTCGAAATACGAGCTCTGATAATACCACCGTGGGTCACCGTCGTTCATGTGGTTCAGCAACACGAGGGCGGCACTGACACGTCCCTCCTTGTAGAGCATGGGCACGATGCCATTGTAGACCATGCGCTCCTGCACGTCGCGGTAGTGGTCGGTGGCATAGAGCGTGGAACTCTCGCGGTCCTCAGCCGACTTGGCGTCGAGCCATTTCATCTCCCCTGCCAGCCACTTGTCGAAAGACGCGCTCAGACGGACCTCGGTGAAGATGGCGTTGGCGGCGTGGATGGCGCGCGCGTTGTCCTTCATGCGCTGTGTGCCGGCGAGCGTCATGGCCTTGCCGAGGTCGGCCTTCGCCTTGTCGTAGAGCCCAAGCTGGTGCTCTATGCAGCCTATCGCCGTCTGCCAAAGGCATGGCGTGGCGGTCTTGCCCTCGCTCACGACAGTGTTGGCGAACGCGATGAAGCGATTGGCCTCGGCCGTGGTGATGTTCTTGGCGTCTATCTCCTTCATCCACTCGTTGAGGTCTTCTACTTTCGTTTCATCTTCGGTGGAAAAGGGGAGGCGGCGCGTGCCATACACGTCCATGGTCTCCTGCACGTTGTTCACGAAATCTTGCACGAGATATGGCAGCGTGGCTGAGTTGGGGTTGTCGGCATACACTTTTTTTATGCCCGCGAGGTTGCGATAGCCTCGCACGCAGTATTTCAGGCT
>DAINOS010000230.1:0-3482 GCA_036743855.1 Prevotella sp.
GCAATTATACAACAACTATAATCATGTCAATTTCTAAAAAAACATTATCATTGTTGGCCCTCTTGGTGGCGACCTTCATGGCACCGTCGTTGGGCTTCGCACAATTTAATTGGCCTTACCACATCGAGAAGGGCGAGGCCGTGACCGACGTGCCTCAGCGCGAGGCGGGTCAAAAGAACGTGCTCAACCTCACCACGCCGAAGATGAAGGTGGTGCGTGTGGGTTTCGTTGGCCTGGGCATGCGCGGCCCTGGCGCGGTGGAGCGTTGGACTTATATCAACGGCACGCAAATCATGGCCCTCTGCGACCACGAGAAGGAGCGCGCCGAGCGTTGCAACAAGATTCTTGAGAACGCCAGCCTGCCACCTGCCGACATCTACTATGGCGAGGACGGCTACAAGAAGCTCTGCGAGCGCAAGGACATCGACCTCGTGTATATCGCCACCGACTGGCTGCACCACTTCATCGTGGCCAAATACGCCTTGGAGCACGGCAAGAACGTGGCCATCGAGGTGCCATCGGCAATGAACCTCAACGAGATATGGCAGCTCATCAACCTGAGCGAGAAGAAACGCCTGCACGTGATGATGCTCGAGAACTGCTGCTACGACTTCTTTGAGCTCAACACCCTCAACATGGCCCAACACGGCGTGTTTGGCGAGGTGGAGTATGTGCAGGGCGCTTATCGCCATGACCTCTCTCCGTTCTGGGACGCCTACTGGAAGAGAGACGCCAACGACAAACTCGGTTGGCGACTCGACTACAACCAGAAGTTCCGTGGCGACGTGTATGCCACTCACGGCCTTGGCCCTATCGCCCAAGACCTCAACATTCACCGTGGCGACCGCATGAAGACCCTTGTGGCAATGGACACCAAGAGCATCAACGGCAAGGCCTGGGTTGAGAAGATGTCGGGGCAGAAGTGCGACAGCTTCGCCAATGGCGACCACACCGTGACACTTATCAGCACGCAAAACGGCAAGATGATCGAGGTGCAGCACAACACCATGACACCAGAGCCTTACAACCGCATGTATCAGGTGGTTGGCACAAAGGGCTTCGCCAACAAGTACCCAATAGAAGGCTACGCCCTCTCAAGCGCGCAGATGAAGGCCAGCGGCGTGCAGCCGACGAAGGAGATGAGCGGCCACGACTACATGGACAAGGCCGACTTCGACGCCCTGGTGGCTAAGTATCGCTCGCCGATAGTGACTAAGTATGAGGCCATGGCAAAGAAGGTCGGCGGACACGGCGGCATGGACTTCATCATGGACAGCCGTCTCGTGTATTGCCTCCAGCACGGTCTGCCTCTCGACATGGACGTGTATGACCTCGCAGAATGGTGCTGCCTCGCCGAGCTTGGCTCCATCTCTATGAACAACGGCAACATTCCAGTGCAAGTTCCTGACTTCACACGTGGAGCATGGAACGTGCAAAAGGGATTCCGCCACGCTTTCGCCTCAAAGGAAGAGGAGGAAGCCGTCGACAAGGCCAACGAGGCCTTCACGGCGAAGCTGAAGGAGAAGGGCGCAAAATACTGGAAGAAGCACTCCACCACGAAAGCTGACAACAAGAGCCACCAGATGGGCCTGTAAAAAGGACTTGACCGTGGCCACTGCCACAAAGACATGAAAAAATCCCGCGCGAGAATGTCTCACACGGGATTTTTTTGTATCTGCCATCATTGCGTCATGGCGATTTCATCATTTTTTCGCAATATAAAATTTACCGACGAATGACATATTTGATGAAAGCGTAGCCACCCAGCACTTGCAGCGCCATGCCTGGCAAGCCCAAGCGCACGTCCTGCAACGCGGCTGTGAGGCTGCCTGTCATCGCCCATTCAGCCATGCCGCCCGTCAACTGGTAGAAAGCCACCACGCCGATGAGCAGCGGCAGGCTCACCTTGCGATAATGGCTTGCGGCATAGCCAGCGCCTATGGCAAGCAGCACCGATTTGGCAAGTATCGCCGGAAGGACAGCCACCATGGGCATGCCAAACAGGGCGGAATTGACGAGCGGCGAGGCGACAGCGGTGAGCAACCCGACACGCCAGCCATACTTATAAGCGCCCACAAGCGTGAAGAAATATATAGGCAGCCAAATCATGCCGCCCTTAGGCAAAAGATGGAACAACTGCGGAAGGGCGACATTGCCCAACACGAACAACACGGCGGCTATATAGGTCTTAGCCTCGCCGTAGCCATAGGCGTAGAGGTTCACTGATGTACTCGTATTGTTTGTCATGTTATTTAATTATTATTTGTTTTATCCGTTTAAGGCACTCCTCTGCCGTGAGGCAGTCGCGGCAAGCCTTCTCCATGGGACACCAGTCGGTGCCATCGCGATTGACAATGTGGTCGACGCGCTCGTCATAGCTCACCTTGATGCTCGTGCCGCGGAGCAGACGCAGCGCGCCGTCGCTGATGGTATCGGCATAGACAGCCTTGATGCCTCCTGAAATCATGAGGGCGGCGGCAGCCTTGCCCACCACCTTGTCGGCAAGCATCGCTCCTTCGAGCATATCGGGAGAGGCGCTGAGCAATCGCGTCAAGTCGCTGATGCCACGACCGTCAAAGCTAAAGACCTCGTCGCGCGCGGTCTTTATCACGAGCGAATGACCATTCTCTCCTTCGTGCAGTATCTTCTTTATCTCGTTCATAGTTTATCGCTGCTCATCTTGAGTCCTTCCACGAACATGTCTATCTTCTCCAACTCGTCTGGTATCTGGATGCGCTGCGGACAGTGAGGGATGCACGCCCCGCACTTCACGCAGTGGTTCGCCTGGCGCAACTTTGGCACGCTTCGGTCGTAACCGATGAGGAAGGCACGGCGGGCACGACGATAATCAGGGTCTTGCTCGCCCTTGTTTGGCATGTTGCCCTCCTTGATGCACTTGTTGTAGTGGGCAAAGATGGCAGGGATGTTGAGACCGTAAGGACAAGGCATACAGTAGTTGCACTCATTGCAAGGAATGGTGTTCAGATTGTAAATGTCCTTGGCAATCCCCATGAGGAAAGCAATCTCCTCCTTGGTCAGCGGCTTCAGCGGCGAGAAAGTGCAGAGGTTCTCCTTCAAGTTCTCCATATAACTCATGCCGCTCAGCACGCAGAGCACGTCGTCGGGTGTTCCCGCGAATCGGAAAGCCCAGCTCGCCACGCTCTTCTCGGGCTCACGAGCCTTCATCTTGGCGATGATGGCATCTGGTACATTAGCCAAACGACCGCCCAGCAATGGTTCCATGATGATGGCAGGGATGCCTCGTTTCTTCAATTCGCCGTAGAGATAGACGGCGTCAGTATTGCGGTCGTTTATTTCGTCGGCATAGTTCCAGTCGAGATAGTTCAACTCGATTTGCACGAAGTCCCAGTGATACTTTCCTTCGTCGTGCCACTTCAATGCGAGGTCGAACACCTTGATGTCGCCATGGTAAGAGAAGCCGAGGTTGCGGATGCGTCCCTTCTTCTTTTGCTCCACGAGCC
>DAINOS010000231.1:0-3478 GCA_036743855.1 Prevotella sp.
AACACTCGTTGTTCTCTTTGTTGGTGTCATTTCCGCATGTTCTGATGACACACCAACAACAGGTACTATCTGCATTGAGTTTAGTTCATGGGAGCGGGAATGGAACAAACTGGTGACATTCACCGTGGCACCCATTGAAAAGCCAGACTGCATCATAAAGACCGCGAAATTGGACATATTCAAGAAGAACTACATTGAATTGAATCCAGGAAATTATATGATAGACTGCCGCGTTACAGGGGTTGACCATAATAAGACTTTTCTCCATAAACCTGTGCAGATTCAGGCTGGCAAAACGGAGACCTATACATTGAGTAAATAGGGCAAAAGTTACGGCAAGTAATAGCAAAATAAAATTAGGGCAAAAGCACATCAAAATGTGCCTTTGCCCTATTTTTTTACAACATTGACTTGAGAACCGTCACGGCCTCAGCCACACTTGGCACGTCGCCAATCTTGATGAGCCTGTGGCCATTGCTATCCTTGAAGTTGCAACGACGGGGATTGTCCATCACATATTTTATTATGCGACCAAAGGTCTTGCTCTGATAGAAAGCCGACGATTGGTTTGATACAAATTGCATTGACATCACTCCTTGTCGCAACATGATTTTCTCACAGCCGAGTTTCCTGCCAAACCTGCGCACCAATACCACTTGCATGAGTTCCTCGCCCTCATGTGGCACAGGTCCGAAACGGTCGACGAGTCGCTGGCGATAGGCTTTAAGGGAGTCATCGTCTGAAATATTGTCAAGCTCACGGTAAAGCAACATTCGCTCGGAACTTGTTGGCACATAAGTGTCGGGGAAGAACATCGGCAGGTCGCTCTCCACCGCGCAATCCTCCACGAACTCGTCGCCCGATACCTCACGGCCTTCCTTGATGTCATCGGCATAGAGGTCTTGGAACTCATCGTTCTTCAACTCGGTGACGGCTTGGCTCAGAATCTTTTGGTAGGTCTCATAGCCCAAGTCTTCCATGAATCCGCTTTGCTCAGAGCCCAACAGGTTGCCTGCACCACGGATGTCCAAGTCTTGCATGGCGAGGTTGAAGCCGCTGCCAAGGTCGGAGAATGTCTCAAGCGCCTCAAGCCTGCGTCGCGCCTCAGGTGTGAGCGCCGAGCGTGGTGGCGCTATGAGATAGCAAAACGCCTTTTGGTTGGAGCGCCCTACCCTGCCACGCATTTGGTGCAAGTCGGAAAGTCCGAAATGATGAGCGTCGTTCACGATAATTGTGTTGGCATTGGGTATGTCTACGCCGTTTTCCACAATTGTGGTGGAAAGCAGCACGTCGTACTCGTAATTGATGAACCCCATTATTATCTTCTCAAGCTGCTCTGGCGGCATCTGCCCATGGCCAATAGCCACACGGCAGTCGGGAACATATTTATGTATAAGCTCCTCGATGTGAGGCAAACTCGATATGCGGTCGCTTACGAAAAACACTTGCCCCGAGCGGCTCATCTCGAAATTGATGGCATCGGCAATCACCTCATGCGAGAAGGTACAAAGCTCGGTGTGAATTGGGTAGCGATTTGGAGGCGGCGTGCGCATTATGCTCATGTCGCGCGCGCCCATGAGCGAGAATTGCAAGGTGCGCGGTATTGGCGTGGCCGACATCGTGAGAGTGTCGACGTTGGTCTTGAGCTTGCGGAGCTTCTCCTTTGTGGAGACACCGAACTTCTGCTCCTCGTCAATGATCAGCAAGCCCAAGTCGTGCCACTTCACCGACTTTCCTATCAGCTTATGTGTGCCTATCACTATGTCCACGCGTCCCGACTCCAAGCCCTCCAGCACCTGCTTGGTTTGCTTTGCAGTGCGAGCGCGCGAAAGATACTCCACGTTCACGGGGAAATCGCGAAGTCGCTTCTTGAACGTCTGGTAATGCTGGTATGCCAAAACCGTTGTGGGCACGAGCACCGCGGTTTGCTTGCCGTCGCAAGCCGCCTTGAAAGCGGCGCGCACGGCGAGTTCGGTCTTTCCAAATCCCACGTCTCCACAAACAAGACGATCCATTGGCACGGCACGTTCCATGTCGGCCTTGATGTCTTGCGTGGCTTTCAACTGGTCTGGCGTGTCCTCGTAAAGGAAACTCGCCTCCAACTCATGCTGCATGAAGTTGTCGGGCGAAAACGCGAAGCCCTTCTCGTGGCGACGCTTGGCGTATAGGCGAATGAGGTCTCGGGCAATGTCCTTGATTTTCTTCTTGGTGCGCTCCTTGAGGCGCTCCCAAGCTCCAGTGCCCAAAGTGGAAAGGCGTGGTGGCTCGCCACTGTCGGCTGCCCTGTATTTGGAAATCTTGTAGAGAGAGTGAATCGATACGTCTACCTTGTCATTGTTCTGGTAGATTATGCGAATCACCTCTTGATAGCCACCTTGCGGACTTGGCACCTTTATCAAGCCACCAAACTTGCCTATTCCCAAGTCGACATGCACGAGGAAGTCGCCTGGCTGCATCTCCTGCAACTCCTTCATGGTGAGTGCCATCTTGCCCGAGCGTGCCTTGTCGGACGAGAGGTTGAACTTGTGGTAGCGGTCAAATATCTGATGGTCGGTGAAAACGCATGCCTTCAAGTCATCATCCACGAAACCAGCGTGCACTGTTCTATTGACAGCCACGAGATGGTCGCCCAACTTGTCCGATGCGTCATCAGCCGACATATCGTTGAGAATGTCGCGCAGACGTTGCTGCTGCTTGTCGCTGTCAGCAAGAATGTAAATACAGTAACCTTGAAGGAGCTCGTCCTCAAACGACTGCTTCAAGACATCGAAGTTCTTATGGAAAAGTGGCTGTGGCTTAGTGTGGAATGTGATGGTGGCATTGCCTGATGCTTTCTCTGCGGTCTCGTCTTTCGTGAGGGTTATTTTCTGGAAACGAGCCAATTGGTCAGCGAAAACCGTGGGCTTGCACAACACGTTCTCGCGACTCATTTCCTTGCGTATCTGCTCTTGTTCCAGTTCAGTGGCGCCATCCATTCTCTCAGCCATGGCCTGCGACGAGAACCCGTCATTGAACGTGCGCTGGATGATGTCCAAGACGAAACGCTTGTCTTTCATCACTATTATCGCGTCGTCGGGCAAGAAACTGAGGAATGACACCTTCTCAGTTTCCAATTTAGCCAGCTCTGGCACGATTTCGACCTGGCTTTTTCGATCCAAGGACAATTGGTCTTCCACGGAGAACGTGCGAATGGTATCTATCTCATCGCCAAAGAAATCGATGCGGTATGGCAACTCGCAACTATATGAATACACATCCAAGATGCTTCCGCGCATGGCAAACTGTCCTGGCTCATAAACATAGTCCACCTCCTTGAATCCCAAATCACGCAAACGGTGGCCAAGTTCGGTAATGTCTATTGTCTGCGAGGTCTTCAAGGTGATTCGGCGCTCGTCAAGGTGACGCTGAGAGACCACCAGTTCGGCAACGGCCTGCGGACTTGTCACTATTATCAACGGCTCTCCGCCTGGGTTCGCCA
>DAINOS010000232.1:0-3424 GCA_036743855.1 Prevotella sp.
ACTCTTTCTCTTGTCCCATTCTAAAGCAAAATTACGCAAATTGGTTGAAATGCACAAGTCTTAGTATGCTTTTGCGCCATTATTTTATCGTTTATGTCTCGTTTGGTGCCGATTTGTTAGCATGATGCCATTTGCTCGCGATGATTAGCGTGCACTTGACATCTTGCTTTGGCAATAGCTTTTTGTGAATTTTGTTCTTGTTGTTTAAGGTTTTTGGCAGATAAATTCTTAACTTTGCAAGAAATCATACGACCACATGGACGACGATAAGACAAAAAATAACGATACCAACCAAGACGACGGACTTACTGAGGATCAGCATTCCGACTATCAGCCAGCCGACCGCTTCGATGCCAGCGCGGTGCATCACCTATCAGGCATGTACAAGAACTGGTTTCTCGATTACGCCTCATACGTAATCTTGGAACGTGCCGTGCCTCATATCGAGGACGGTCTTAAACCAGTGCAACGTCGTATCCTCCATACCATGAAGCGAATGGATGATGGTCGATACAACAAGGTCGCCAATATAGTGGGCGAGACCATGAAGTTTCACCCTCATGGCGATGCATCCATAGGCGATGCCTTGGTTCAGCTCGGACAGAAAAACTTGCTTGTGGACACCCAAGGCAACTGGGGAAACATACTCACTGGAGACCGTGCTGCCGCGCCTCGATACATTGAGGCACGCCTGTCAAAGTTCGCCTTGGAAACGGTGTTCAACCCCAAGACCACGGAGTGGCAGCTCTCTTATGATGGTCGCAACAAGGAGCCGGTGACCCTGCCGGTGAAGTTCCCGCTACTGTTGGCTCAAGGCGCTGAGGGCATTGCCGTGGGCTTGTCTTCCAAGGTGCTGCCACATAACTTCAATGAACTTTGCGATGCAGCCATCAGTTATCTGCATGGAGAGGAGTTTCACCTGTACCCAGACTTCCCCACAGGCGGAGCCATCGACGTGGCTCGATACAACGATGGACAACGCGGTGGTATGGTGCGAGTAAGGGCCAAGATAGAGAAGCGCGATTCCAAGACGCTTGTCATCAGTGAGGTGCCTTACTCAAAGACAGCCGCGTCGCTGCAGGACTCCATAACCAAGGCGATAGAGAAGGGAAAGATAAAGGCAAGGAAGGTCATCGACATGACGGCACGCCACGTGGAGATACAAGTGGTGTTGGCGCCAGGCGTTTCGCCCGACAAGACCATCGACGCCCTTTATGCCTTTACCGATTGCGAGATAAACATATCGCCAAACTGTTGTGTCATCGAGGACGACAAACCGCAGTTCCTCACCGTGTCGCAGGTGTTGCAGCATTCCACCGACCGCACCATGGGCCTTTTGCGCAAAGAACTATTGATACGCAAAGGCGAACTTGAAGAGCAGCTTTTCTTTGCCAGTTTGGAGCGCATATTCATAGAGGAGCGCATGTACAAGGAGCGGGCCTTTGAGCAAGCCGTCGACCAAAAGGCCGTGCTGCAGTTCTTGGACAAGGAGTTCACACCGTGGAAGCCGAAACTCTTGCGAGAGATACGCGAAGACGACTATTTGCGCCTGCTTGAGATAAAGATGCAGCGCATACTGAAATACAACAAGGACAAGGCCGACAAGCTCATGGCGAAGATAAAGGCTGAGCTGAAAGGCATTGAGCATGACCTCGCCCACATGACCGATGTGACGGTGGCGTGGTTCAAGCACTTGAAAGACACTTATGGCAAGGATTACCCGCGTCTCACCGAGATACGCTCGTTTGACACCATTGAGGCGACAAAGGTGGTTGATGCCAATGAGAAACTGTATATCAACAGGCAGGACGGCTTCATAGGAACAGGATTGAAAAAAGACGAGTTCGTGTGCAACTGCTCCGACATCGATGACATAATCATCTTTTTCAAGGACGGTAAATACAAAGTCATAAAGGTTGCCGACAAGATTTTCGTGGGCAAGAACGTGCTGTGGGCACAAGTGTTCAAGAAAAACGACTCGCGCACTATTTATAATGTCGTGTATCGCGACGGCAAGAAGGGACCTTATTATATAAAGCGATTCAGTGTCACGTCCATTATTCGTGACAGGGAGTATGACCTCACCATGGGCACGCCAGGCTCGCGAGTGTGTTATTTCACCGCCAACCCTAATGGCGAGGCTGAGATAATCAAAGTGACGCTTGAGCCAGACTTGGCCAACAAGCGGCAGGCACTGTTCATAGAAAAAGACTTCTCGGATATTCTCATCAAGGCGAGAACGGTGAGGGGCAACCTCTTGACCAAACGCCAGGTGAAGCGCATCACACTGAAGAGCCACGGCCATTCCACGCTCGGAGGAAGGAAGGTGTGGTTCGACAACGACGTGCGACGGCTCAACTACGACGCTCACGGCAAGTATCTCGGCGAGTTCAGCGACGACGATTCCGTGCTGGTCATGCTTAATGGCGGCAGCTATTACCTCACCGACTTCGACCTCAACAATCATTTCGAGGACAACATCACGCTCATCGAGAAATACGACCCGCACAAGGTGTGGACAGCTCTTCTCTTGGATGCCGACAACAATGGTTACCTCTATCTCAAGCGTTTCCAGCTTGACGCGAGAAAGATGACGCAAAACTTTGTAGGCGACAACAGCGAGAGCCGGCTGTTTCTCCTCTCTGACACCCCTTATCCTAATATTCGCGTGACGTTTGGTGGAGCCGATAGCGTGAGACCTCCCATGGACATTGATGCTGAGCAATTTGTCGGTGTCAAGAGCTTTAAGGCAAAGGGCAAGCGAGTATGCACTTGGCAAGTGGACAAAGTTGAGGAACTTGAACCGCTCAGGCAGCCGGAACCGCAAGACAATGGCGATGACAAGACTCCAGCTGATGACAACGAGAACCTTGACCCTGACGCTGGAAAGTCGCGTCAGCAGATTATCGACGAAATCACAGGCCAACTAAACCTCTTCGATGATAAGGAAGGTAAATAATTAAAGATAGATTGATGGCAAAAGGCGCAATGAGAATCTTCTCCTGTTGGGCTGGCATCTTGACTTTTACGTTGCTCATGGTTAGCACTGGTGCCAAGGCTCAGAAAGAGAGTGCCAACTTGATAAGTATTGGTCATGTTGACATTCTCGATACTTACCTCTCGCAGGAGAAGGCGACAGGTTTGGAGTTGCGCTACAACAAGGAAAAGCTCAACCGCAAACTCGTGGCAACCACCGACAGTGGCTCCACCGCTACGATGCTGCGCAAGTGGTCATCTTACGTGTCGCAAGAGGCGTTGGTGTCAAAAGCCGGCACCCGTGGCAACGCCAACTCTTTTTTAGGTGCTTTGTACAACCTGCGCTTTGGGTGGCATTATAACATAGACCCCTCTCCGCTAAACGTGAGGTTCGGACTTCTTGCCGACTTCACCTTGGGTGGTCTTTACAACACGCGCAACAGCAACA
>DAINOS010000233.1:0-3366 GCA_036743855.1 Prevotella sp.
TGGGCGGCATGGACAAGGCCGTGGCAAAGGCTGCGCAATTGGCCAAGTTGAAGGAATACCACACGGCTGATTACCCATCACAAAAAGATTTCCTCACAAAGTTGATTGACGGCAGCGACAAGGCGAGTGGAACTTTGCTTGACGAGAAGTTGCGGCAGGTTCTCGGTCAATATTACGCGCCTTTCATGCTTATGAATCAGGCGCAGTCGATGGGAAGAATCCAGGCACGTTTACCTTATGTCATAATAAACAATTAGGATTATGGAAGGAGACTTGATTAAGACTCACGATTGGCTCACGCCGCTCAGTTGGCTTTACGGCTTGGCGGTAAGCTTGCGCAATTGGCTATTCAACGTTGGCTTGCTACGTCAGCAGAGCTACGACATACCTGTTATATCGGTTGGCAACATCACTGTCGGAGGTACGGGCAAGACACCTCACGTGGAGTATCTCGTGAGGTTGCTCCACAAGCTGACCAAGGTGGCAGTGCTGTCAAGAGGTTACAAACGCAAGACAAGGGGATACGTGCTTGCCGACGACGAGTCCACTGCCGCGAGCATCGGCGATGAGCCTTTCCAGATGAAACAAAAATTCCAGGACATATACGTGGCGGTGGATGCCAACCGCAGGGAAGGAATAGCGAGATTGACCACAGATGAGGAAACCGACGACGTGGGCGTGATACTCCTCGACGACGCTTTCCAACACCGTTACGTCAAGCCTGGCATCAATATATTGCTTGTGGATTATCACCGTCTCATTATCTACGACAAGTTGCTCCCTGCAGGCCGGCTTCGCGAGCCGCTGTCAGGGAAGCGAAGGGCCGACTTCGTGATTGTGACCAAATGCCCACCCGACTTGAAGCCCATGGACATTCGCGTGCTGACCAAGGCCATGAGCCTTTACCCTTATCAGGAGCTCTTTTTCACCACGATGCAATATGGCGAATTGTACCCTTTGTTTAAGGGAAACGCAGGTGCCATTCCAGAGCTTAAATGCCACAACGTGCTTATGCTCACTGGCATAGCGTCGCCAGAGGAAATGGAAAACGACATCAAGATTAAATGTCGCTCGTTGAAGACGATAACATTCAAGGATCATCATGAGTTTACCCCGAAAGACATTGAGGCCATCAACGACGCTTTCACGCGAATGGAGTCGCCAAAGATAATAGTCACTACGGAGAAAGATTCCACGAGATTGATGCAAACGGAATTGCCCGACGACATTAAGACGGCTCTCTATGTGCTTCCGATACAGGTGAAGTTCATGTTGAGTCACGATGAAGAATTGTTCAATAATAAGATAATAAGCTATGTACGAAAAAATTCAAGAAACAGCATCCTGGCTAAGGGAAAGAATGCCCGCTCAGCCAACGACCGCGATAATTCTGGGCACAGGACTGGGACAATTAGCTTCCGAGATAACTGACACCACGGAGTTTGCTTATAAAGACATACCCAACTTCCCAGTCTCCACGGTTGAGGGACATGCAGGCAAGTTAATCTTCGGCAAACTTGGCGGCAAGGAAATCATGGCAATGGACGGGCGCTTCCATTACTATGAGGGTTACAACATGAAGGAAGTGACCTTCCCCGAAAGGGTTATGTATGAGCTTGGCATCAAGACGCTCTTTGTCAGCAATGCCTCTGGTGGCATGGACCCAAGCTTCAAGATTGGCGACCTCATGGTCATCGATGACCACATCAATCTCTTCCCGGAGCATCCTCTTCATGGCAAGAACTTCCCCACGGGGCCGCGCTTCCCTGATATGCACGAGGCCTACGATAAGCATTTGCGCGATCTCGCCGACGAGATAGGCAAGGAAAAGGGCATACGTCTCGTTCACGGTGTATACGTAGGCGTTCAGGGACCGACATTCGAGACACCATCCGAATATCGTATGTATCACCTCTTGGGCGGCAGTGCCGTTGGCATGAGCACGGTGCCAGAGGTTATCGTGGCTCGTCATTGTGGCATGAAGGTTTTTGGTATCAGTGTCATAACCGACCTTGGCGGTTTCGATGTTCCAGTGGAAGTGAGCCATGAGGAAGTGCAAGAGGCTGCCAACGCCTCACAGCCAAAGATGGCAGAGATTTTCCGTGAGATGATTAAACGTTGCGATTAAAAGATGGAGATAAAGGAACTTGGAGAGTTCGGCCTCATCAGGCGTCTCACCAAAGACTTACAGCCCAAGAACACTTCTACGCTGAAAGGCGTGGGCGATGATTGCACGGTCTTGTCGTATCCTGACAAGGAGGTGCTCATCACCACCGACATGCTGATGGAAGGCGTGCATTTCGACCTTACCTATAACAGCATGGCTCAATTGGGCTACAAGAGCGCCATGGTGAATCTGAGCGATGTGTTCGCGATGAACGGAACGCCACGCCAACTGCTCGTGAGCATTGCCTTGGGCAAGCGTTTCAAGGTGGAGGATCTCGATGACTTCTATGCTGGACTTCGCCAGGCTTGCGACAAATGGGACGTTGACATCGTGGGCGGTGACACTTGTTCATCGTTGACCGGACTGGCCATTAGCATCACTTGCGTAGGCGAGGCTCCAAAAGATGACATAGTTTATCGCAACGGTGCCAACGAGACAGACCTTATATGTGTCACGGGCGACTTGGGTGCAGCGTACATGGGGCTTCAACTCCTTGAGCGTGAAAAGACCGTATACTATAAACAGATTGATGACCTCAACGCCAAGATAAGGCAGGCGAACAAAGACGGCAACAAGGAGCTTGTGAAACATCTGCAGCAAGAGGGCATGAAGATAATCGACTTCCAACCCGATTTCGCGGGACGCGAGTATTTGCTGCAAAGGCAATTGAGACCTGAGGCTCGTGGCGACATCATCAAGCTTTTGCATGAGAACAACATCCATCCTACCGCCATGATGGACATTTCGGATGGCTTGTCGTCTGAATTGCTCCACATTTGCCACCAAAGCCATTGCGGTTGCCGCGTCTATGAGAAGAACATTCCGATAGACTACCAGACGGCGGTCACGGCAGAGGAGTTTAACATGAACGTCACCACTTGCGCCATGAACGGAGGTGAGGACTATGAGTTGCTCTTCACCTGTCCCATTGGCGACCACGACAAGCTCGATGCTCTTGAGAGTCAAGGAGTCAAGCAAATTGGGTACATCACCAAGGAAGAACTCGGTTGCCGACTTATTTCGCGTGGCGATGGAAAGGAATTTGACATCACGGCGCAAGGGTGGAATCCCTTGAAATAACAGTCATCGAATCTCATTTATATACAAGCAAAAAGCGGGGATTGCCTACGATAGGCAGTCCCCGCTTTTTGTTGTATGCTCGGCATGAGCTTATTCTAATGGGTGCAAGTCCCTAACAA
>DAINOS010000234.1:0-3362 GCA_036743855.1 Prevotella sp.
CTGTCATAGGCGATAACAACGTGCTGCACAACAGCGTGACCATCAACTATGGCGCACGCATTGGCAACAACAACGAGGTATTCCCAGGGGCAAGCCTTTCCACCAAGCCACAGGACTTGAAGTTCAAGGGAGAGGACACACAGTGCTTCATAGGCGATTGCAACAGCATACGCGAGAACGTCACCATATCGCGCGGCACGGCTTCAAAGGGAAAGACCGTCGTGGGCAACAACAACCTCCTCATGGAGAATATGCACATCGCCCACGATTGTGTCGTCGGCAGCAAGTGCATCATAGGCAACTCCACGAAGTTTGCCGGAGAGGTCACTATCGATGACAACGCCATCATCTCAGCCACCGTGCTTTGCCACCAGTTCTGCAAGATTGGCGGATACGTCATGATTCAGGGCGGATGCCGTTTCAGTCAGGACATTCCTCCATACATCATCGCCGGCAAGGAGCCTACAAAATATTGTGGGGTTAACCTCGTTGGCCTGCGCCGTCATGGGTTCAGCAACGACTTGATTGACCTTATCCACAATGCCTACCGCCTCATCTACAGCGAGGGTATCATAGCTGACGGGCTGAAGAAGGTGCAGAGCGAGTTGCAGGTGACACCTGAGATTCAGTACATCATCGACTTCATCTCAACGTCTAAACGCGGCATCATCAGATAAACCTTGAATACTCTGTTTGTTCTTCTAGGTCCAACGGGTGTTGGCAAGAGTGAGGCGGCATTGACCATTGCCAAGCACCTTGGCTCACCGGTAATCAATGCCGACTCTCGGCAGATATACGCTGAGATACCAATAGGCACAGCTGCCCCCACTCCACGGCAACAGGAAGAAGCAAAACATTATTTCGTCGGCAACCATCATGTCGATGATTATTATAGCGCGTCGCTCTACGAGGAAGACTGTCTCTCCCTCGTAGAGCGACTTTTTTGTGGCAAAGAAGATGGCACATGCCATCAAAGCCTTCTCCTCACTGGAGGCAGCATGATGTACATCGACGCTGTTTGCAAGGGCATCGACGACATTCCTACCATCAACGACGATACGCGCCTATGGATGAAGCAGCGTCTTGAAAGCGAGGGGCTTCCTGCTCTCGTGGAGGAATTGCGTAGGGTTGACCATGAATACTGGAGCATCGTTGACAAAAACAATCCGCGACGCGTCATCCATGCCTTGGAGATTTGCCACCAGTCAGGTCGCACCTATACCTCTTTCCGCAAAGGCACCATCAAGCAGCGTCCTTTCCGCATAGTGAAGATTGGCCTCAACCGACCACGTGAAGAAATGTACGAGCGCATAAATGCACGTGTCTTGAAAATGGTCGACCACGGTCTCGTCGCTGAGGCCATGTCTGTTTACGACAAGCGTTCGGCAAACGCCCTCAACACCGTTGGCTTCAAGGAGATGTTCGACTATCTTGACGGACTAATAACTCTTGACGAGGCAATCCGCCAAATACAGTCTAACACCCGTCGCTATATGCGCAAGCAACTGACATGGTTCAAGAAAGATCCAGCTGTGCACTGGTTCAATCCCGATGACCTCCAAGCCATCGTCAGTTTTGTCGACAGCTCACTGCATTCTGTTTTCAAAGCCTGATTAATATCATGTAGCAGATGGTGCCAGCGGCTATCGACAGCATGAGGTTCTTTCTCCATACATGGACAAATATGGTGAATGCCACAGCGATGAATTGCGGCAAGGCATCTGGCGATAGCAGGACGCGCCAATGCGCGATGGCACCCGAGCCATGTATCGAAACGGAAGAGCGAAGACAATAAACCACTAACAAGGCGAAGACCGACGCTGGCAGCATCTTGCCCAAGTAAGTGATATACTTAGGGGTCGGCTTGTTGGGACGAAAGGCGATGAATGGAATGAAACGAGTGAGCATTGTCGCCACTACCCCGGCGGCAACCATTATGATTTGCTGAGTGATATTCATCGCGCGCCCTCCTTTCGTTTTCTGTAAATGGTAAGAAACAGCAGAATCACCACCATGCTCGGAATGATGAAGTTGTCGGCACCGAACAACAGCAAGCAAAACGCGGAGATGAAAAGTCCGGTCATACTGCTCGTGTGACTCTTCTCCCTCAGCCAATTGTCAGCGAAAATAGCGGTAAACATGGCAGTCAGCACGAAGTCCAATCCTTTCAAGTCAAATTTCAGGTATGGGCCTATTATTCCGCCCAATGTTGCTCCCGCCACCCAATAAGCCTCATCGAGCCAAGTAATCCAAAGCAGGAACCAACCTTTGTCCGCTCCTCCGGGTATTTTCGTGCTACTTGTCAACGCAAAGGTCTCGTCCGACATTCCAAAGATGAGAAAAAACTTCTTCCATCCCAATCCCTTATACCTGTCAAGCATGGACAAACCATAAAAGAGGTGCCTGGCATTTATCATCAGCACCATCAGGAAAGCCTGTATGGGATGAAAACTGCCGAGCAGCATATTGCCAAGCAAGAACTCCGCGCTGCCGGCATACACCGTCACGGCAAGCAGCATGGGGTACACGAACGAGAAGCCCAATTCGTGCATATATATGCCGTATGTCACACCAAGGAAACCGTAACCCGCCATTATAGGAAGCGAGACACGAAAAGCGTGGTGCAAGGAAGTGTTGATCTTTCCCATAATATACTTACGAAGCTCCTCTGCCTTGATTCACTGTTCGAAATGTGAAGCGGCACGAGAACTATTATTGCAAACTTACTGATTTAATTCCGCCAAAACAAATTTTTCGTAAGTTTTTTACCATTAATGACAATGTTGTATATCTTCTATATCCTACATCAAACCACAACTCTTTTCGTGCGCTCCAAAGAGCGGGCAAAGTTGTATATCTTTTATATCCTACATCAAACCACAACTCTTGGCAATGTGTTCCTATGTCTTGCAGGTTGTATATCTTTTATATCCTACATCAAACCACAACTGATTAAAGTTCAAGTATATGTCTGAATTGTTGTATATCTTTTATATCCTACATCAAACCACAACTGTTGCCGTTGACTGTTACGTTAATTGTCGTTGTATATCTTTTATATCCTACATCAAACCACAACCCCTGCCCCCCTGCCCCCCTCCTTTGGGGGTTGTATATCTTTTATATCCTACATCAAACCACAACTCCTCCGCCAGTCTTTCAAAGTCTTCCCTTGTTGTATATCTTTTATATCCTACATCAAACCACAACGGTAAAGGCGGACTGTGAAAGCTTGCCTACGTTGTATATCTTTTATATCCTACATCAAACCACAACTTTACATTTGATTTTGCCATAATGCTGAAAGTTGTATATCTTTTATATCCTACATCAAACCACAACCAATTCTCGCTACTCTTTTA
>DAINOS010000235.1:0-3342 GCA_036743855.1 Prevotella sp.
ATCGCCGAAACGATGAGGAAGTGGAAGAACACGGCCCTTATTTTTGTTCCGAGCGATATGCCAACGGCATTATAAAAGGGGGCACGAAAGAACCGTGGCTTGGCGAAGGCTATTACTTCTGGGACACGAGAATAGCGGATGCCCAATGGTGGGGCGATACGGTTTACGGTCAAAAGGGCTACATCATTTGCAAAACCACATACGACCAACATTCACCGTTGCTTTTCGACTTGGTGGGCGATGCGCGGCAGTTTGACGAGTTCATCAGATGCGCGGAACTTGTAAGGAAAGAAAGGAATCTTCAAACCGTAAAGTTTCCTGTTGTACTTGCCTACATGAAAAAGAAAACACCAAACTTCAATTACAAGGCGATACGAGTTTGGCCTCACCCAAACACATTTGAGAAAACAGCCGTTAGGTTTCCTGACGCAAAAGTAGTTTTGTGCAAGCCCGACAAAATACAAATTTGTTTCTTTGACAAGACTTTGCTCACAGAACCATATAGAATTGTAGGCAGAAAGACTTTTACTGCGAACCAAACCATTTAGTTGCCACAAGGCGTTTACATCGTGAACGGCAAGAAGCAGTTAAAGAAAGATGCCCACACGAATCAGCATAGACTTTTTTTGTTTTTAAATACTCTTGAATTTGTCCCTAATTGCCCTTTTCCATAACATAATATTTTGCGTATTCAGGAAAAAACAATAATTTTGCACTTTGTATAATATTTGAATGGATTTTTGGGTTATTTACTAAACGGACATAATATATAATGAGAAAAATCATCATATTGTTGCTTCTCGCGTTGCCACTCACGATGCTCGCGCAGTCGTCGATGACCGACACGCAGGTGGCGAGCTACATCCAGCAGGAGATGAAGCGTGGCACCTCGCAGTCGCAAATAGTGACCCACCTCATGCAGAGCGGTGTGGACATATCGCAGATCAGGCGCGTGAGGAAAGCCTATGAGCGCACCAAGAACGACGCGGGGCTGGGCGACATGGCTACATCGCGTAACCAAAGCCGACTGAGACGGGCCAACGGCCTTGCCAAGCAAAGCTCCGACGACCCTCAAGCCAACCGACGTGCCACACGTGAGGCCGACACTGAGAGGGAAGCCACGACATCGCAAAGGGTGACAAGCAACGGCTCTTGGCAAGAACAATATAATGAGGATGACTCCGACTTCAAGAAATATCAAGAAAACGTAGCGGCTCTCTCCGAAGACAACGAGGGGCAGGACGACAACGGGAATACTAATAATAAGAAAAAGGTGTTCGGCCGCGACATATTCTCAAACAAGGACTTGTCGTTTGAGCCGCTCATGAACATAGCCACACCCCAGAACTACGTGCTCGGGGCGGGCGACCAGGTGTCGGTCGACATCTATGGCGCGTCGCAGAAGTCGGTCGACTGCACCGTGTCGCCCGATGGCGACATCGTGATCGACGGCTACGGGCCCATCCGCCTCGGCGGACTCTCCGTGGCGGCTGCCAAGGCCAAGCTACGCGCCACACTCGGCTCACGCTACCAGTCGAGCCGCATCAACCTGTCGTTGGGACAGACGCGCACCGTCTCCATCAACGTGATGGGCGAGGTGAAGAAGCCTGGCACTTACACCCTGTCGGCGTTCGCCTCGGTGTTCAACGCCCTCTATATGGCTGGCGGCACCAACGACATAGGCACGCTGCGCAACATCAAGATATACCGCGCCAACCGCCTCGTGAGCGTCTGCGACATCTACGACTACATACTCAACGGCAAGATGACGGGCAACGTGCGACTGCACGATGGCGACGTGATAATAGTGGGGCCTTACGACTGCCTGGTCAACATCACGGGCAAGGTGAAGCGACCCATGTATTATGAGATGAAACGCAACGAGAGCCTGCAGACGCTGCTGCGCTATTCGGGCGGATTCACGGGCGACGCCTACAAGAAGGCGGTGAGGGTGAACCGCAAGACGGGACGCGAATACGCCGTGTTCAACGTGGACGAGTTTGACATGAGCTCATTCCGCATTGCCGATGGCGACTCGGTGAGCGTGGACTCCATCCTGCCGCGCTACGCCAACACGGTAGAGATAAAAGGTGCCGTGTTCAGGCCCGGTATGTACCAGCTCGGCGACGGCATCAACAGCGTGCGCACACTCGTGCAGCACGCCGAGGGACTGACCGAGGACGCGTTCACCGCGCGCGCCGTGATGCACCGCATGAAGGCGGACCGCACGCTGCGGGTGATTCCAGTCGACATCAAGGGCATAATGGACAACACCGTGGCTGACATACCTCTGAAAGAGAACGACGTGCTCTTCATCCCCACGAAGCAGACGGCGATGAACGAGCAGACCATCTCCATACAGGGCGAGGTGATGTACCCGGGCGTATACAAGTATGCCGACAACGAGACCCTGGAGGACTTCGTGCTTCAGGCCGGCGGACTCACCGACAAGGCTTCCACCGTGAAGGTGGACGTGTCGCGCCGTGTGGGCAACCCCAAGGCGGAGACATCCGACAGCATAATAGCCAAGAACTTCTCTTTCGCCTTGAAAGACGGCTTCGTCGTCGATGGCGAGCAGGGCTTCGTGCTCCAGCCTTTCGACGAGGTGTTCGTGCGCAAGGACCCAAGCTACTCCGCCCAGCAAAACGTGAGCGTGGATGGCGAGGTGACCTTCCCTGGCACCTACACGCTGTCGCGCCGTGGCATGAGGCTCACCGACCTCTTGGCTGCGGCAGGAGGCTCCACGCCCCTCGCCTACATCCATGGGGCAAGACTGGAGCGCCGGACCAACGAGGCTGAGCGCAAGCGCATGGAGGCCGCGTTGCAGATGCAAAACGAGCTGTTGCAGCAAGAGCTGTTGTCGCTCGCCGCGAGCCAGACCTCTGGGTCGGCATTGCAGCAGGTGGGCCAGCAGAGCAAGGAAGAGCAGATCAAGAAGTTCCAAGTGCCAGACTCTTACCCGGTGGGCATAGAGCTCGACAAGGCCTTGGCAAACCCCAACAGCGATGCCAACATCGTGCTGAGGGAGGGCGACCGCCTCGTGTTGCCGCAATACACGGGCACCGTGAAGGTGAACGGCGCGGTGATGTATCCCAACACCGTGAGCTTCATCAAGGGCAAGGGCGTGAGCTATTACATCAACGCCTCCGGCGGATACAGCCGTAACGCGCGCAAGAGCGGCGCATACGTCATCTACATGAACGGCATGGTGTCGAAGTCGTCGAAGGCCAAGGTGGAGCCTGGCTGCGAGATCGTGGTGCCAAGCAAGATAAGGCGCCGCACCAGTCCTGCTGAGATTCTCAACATCGGCTCAAGCATGTCGTCTATCGCCGCCATGATAGC
>DAINOS010000236.1:0-3313 GCA_036743855.1 Prevotella sp.
GGAGCATGGGCTCGCAACCCTTCAAGGGCGAGTAGAAATTGCGCATGACATCGCGCAGCGCGTCGAGGTTCTCACGCTCGTGCGCTACGTCGAGCAATGGCGCGTCATACTCGTCGATGAGCACCACCACCTGCTTGCCCGTCTTCTGGTAAACGGTCGTTATCAAGTCGGTGAACCTGTTGTTGACGCCGTTCCGGTGATCTGTGATGCCAAATTTCCTCTCCTCGTTTTCCAGCTGATAACCAAGGTACTCTATCAACCGCTCCCTCTCCATGTGCTTGCCAAGGCTCATGTCGAAGTGAAGCACGGGATACGATGCCCACTCCTTCTCCAGTTTTTCGATAGCAAGACCCTCGAAGAGGTCCTTCCTGCCCTCGAAATAGCTCTGGAAGGTTGACACCAGCAGCGACTTGCCGAACCTGCGCGGGCGGCTCAAGAAGAAATACGTGCCGTTGGTATGCGTCATGTGATAGACGTAAGCCGTCTTGTCTACATAGAACTTGTCCTCCTTGCGGATGCGCTCAAACGTCTGTATGCCTATGGGATATAGTTTTCTTGTCATGACTATTACGCTTTTAAGTAACTTAAACGATTACCCTACCTTCCATTCCAGGCAGTTCACGCCATCCTTCAGCGAGAAGTTAAGGCCGACCTTCACGACGGGTTTGCCCTTCAGCTTGAAGGCATCGGCATAGCGACGCGCGTCTATCTGGCGGAGCGCGTCTTCAGCGCTATGGTTGAACTTCAGCTCCATCACGTATATGGTGGAGGCGGTCTCAAGCGTGATGTCTATCCTGCCCTTGGCGGTGTGCTGCTCCACTTGGATGTTGTAGTTGGTCAGCAGGGCGAAGATGATATAGAGTGTCTGCTGGTAATGCCCCTCATAGTTGGTGTTGTCGCAATAGGGCACCGTCTCAAGGAAGTCGGCAAGGAGGCGCAGGCCCTCGTCCAACTGGCCGCGCTTGATGAGAACCGACATCTGGGCTATCGTGACATTGCCATTCAGCGTGCTGCGCTCCAGGTAATGAGGAAGCAGACTGCGGAACAAGCCGACACGTATTTCCTTGTTGGGTATGCCAAGCGTGTAGAGCTCGGTGTCGCTGTCATAGCCCTTTATGGTGATGTAGCCGCTCTGGTAGAGCAGCGGCATGATAGTCGTCATGGTCTCCGTTGCGGCATCGAAGTCGTCCTTGTCAGCAAAACAGTTCTCGCCTAAATTGGTCGGCAGGTAGTCGAACTTGCGCATCATGTTGATGAGATAGGTTGGCGTGCCCGAGCCGAACCAATAGGAGTTCATCTTGCCGTCGGCGAAGCAGTTGAGCAGGCTGAAGGGGTTGAACACGTCGGGCGACGGCCAGCAGAAGTGGTAGCCGTCGTAGTGGTTCTTCAACTCCTGGATGGTAGCCTCGCGACTCAATCCCATCTTGGCGGCAAGCTCGTCGATGTCGTCGCTCATCTGGGTGAGCATCTCCTCCTTGGTGATGCCGCAGATGCCAGCGTAGGGCTCGTCCATGCTGATGTTCTTGATGTTGTTGAGCTCGCTGAAGATGCTGAGCTGCGAGAACTTGGTGATGCCCGTCAGGAAGACGAAGCGGAGCATGGGCTCGCAACCCTTCAAGGGCGAGTAGAAATTGCGCATGACATCGCGCAGCGCGTCGAGGTTCTCACGCTCGTGCACCACGTCGAGCAATGGAGCGTCATACTCGTCGATGAGCACCACCACCTGCTTGCCCGTCTGCTGGTTTACGGTCCTTATCAGATTGAGGAGCCTGACATTCGGGTCTTGGGAGTCGCAAGACACACCAAAACGTTCTTCATTAGTCTCCAATATATAAAGCAGGTAGCGGTTCAGTTGCTTCCTCTCCATGTGCTTGCCTCCTGCCATACTGAAGTGCAGCACGGGATACGCAGTCCACTCTTTCTCCAGCTTCTCCATGGCAAGACCCTCGAAGAGGTCTTTCCTGCCCTCGAAATAGCTCTGGAAGGTGGACACGAGCAGCGACTTGCCGAACCTGCGCGGGCGGCTCAGGAAGAAATACGTGCCGTTGGTATGCGTCATGTGATAGACGTAAGCCGTCTTGTCTACATAGAACTTGTCCTCCTTGCGGATGCGCTCAAACGTCTGTATGCCTATGGGGTATAATTTTCTTGCCATGACCTCGCTGAAAAAAAGATTTGTGAAAATAAGGCCGACACATGACCTATATGTATGACAAAAATCCTTATGTGAAAGCATATTCGGCTGATAGTCAGCCGAATATGAATCCATATAAGTTATCATCATTGCAAAGATAACAAAAAAAGCCCGAAATAGCAACTTTTTTGCCGTGTTTTTATGGCTTGTAGCTCGCTCATTTTCAGAGCTTTCGCACTGCCATGTCGCGCTCGCCCACGCTAAGGAAATGGCGGTTGCGATGGCGCGTGGTGTAGCTCACGTGGAGCCAGCGCGCCTTTGAGTCGTGAAGCGGCTCCACGAGCACCTGGTCGAAGTCGAGGCCCTGCACGAACCTCACGGCATCGCGCCAGTCGGCGAAGGTGGATAGCAATATGTCGGCCGCCTCGCCACGCATGTGCTGCGAGTTCATCACGCCGCCCACGGCATTGTTGACGCGACGGCTGCGATAGCCCGATGAGATGTATATGGCGCCGAAGCGATGGCGCATGGGCTCAAGTATGTTTTCACAGAGAGCGCGCAATGCCTCAATCTCTTCCTTGCCAGGCGTGTTGTCGAGGCCCTTGTCGGTGGCCACGCCAGACCGCGTGAACTCTATCAACCTGAAATGTGGCGAGAGCCACGTGGTGCGAGGGTCGAGGGTGTCGGTGTTTTCCATGATGTTGTTGTTTACTGAATTTTCCATAGTGTTGTTGTCGGTTGTAGATAGTGTTGATTTACAATATGTTGGCGGTCTCTCCGAGTGCCTCTCTCACCCTGACGCCCAAGGGCGGCTGCCGCGTCACCCTGTTGCGTATGCGGTAGACCACGGATGACAAGCGGCGTGGCGGCTCCATGCCCACCACGCGAAACAGCTCGCGGCAGAGCGCCACGCGAGTGGCAGTGCCGCCACGACCGTCGGTGAGCACGCGGGCATCAGCGGCGCGAGCCACGAGCTCCACCAGGCAACGCTTCGTGCCGCGCCACCTCACGCTGCCCGACGGGAGCCTCACCAGCTTTGCCACCAACGCGGCGGCGTCGAGCGCGACAGGATCCGGAGCGCCATACAAGTCGTCATCATATTCCATTTCATTTTCCATCTTCTTCATGCTAAAATTTGAAAGTCATTCTTTTGTCGTAAGCTTACGTTGGCAAAAGTAT
>DAINOS010000237.1:0-3312 GCA_036743855.1 Prevotella sp.
TAGCGGTTAAAAGGCGGTATGCGTAATCGGCGAAGCCGACATCTTTCAAATCTTTTAAATCCGTGTGAGACAAAATGAGTGAAAGATTCCCACACGAATCAGCATAGAACCTAAATTTGTTGCAGTCATGGTCTTATGTCAACGAAATAAGCCCATTGGCGTTTAGCTTAGCTAAATCAGCCAATGGGCTTTCATTATAGTTGAATTTATTGCCCGACACGTTGAGGGTCGAGCAATTCATGTCTGTCTGAATCAATATTCACCCCAAGCCTTGATGTCGATGTCGTCGAGCGACAACGTGGTAAAGGCATTGATGAATGCTGAGGCGAGACGGCTGTTGGTAATCAGTGGCACGTTGAGGTCGATGGCAGCACGGCGAATCTTGTAACCATTGGTCAACTCGCCAGCCGTGAGATCCTTAGGTATGTTGACCACCATGTCGATCTTCTTCTCATGAAGCATTTGCAAGGCCTGTGGTTGCTTGTCAGACTCCGATGGCCAGTAGACGAGCGTGTTAGCCACGCCGTTCTCCGTGAGGTAACGTGAAGTGCCCGGGGTGGCGAAGAGCTCATAGCCGTGGTTGACCAGGCACTTTGCTGCATCGAGCATCTCGGCTTTCTGCTTCGCGCCTCCGGTTGAGAGCAGCACGGTGTGCTTTGGTATGCGCTGTCCGACGGCGAGCTCAGCCTTGAGCAGAGCCTGGTTGGTGTCATCGCCCAAGCAGCCCACCTCACCAGTGGAGCTCATGTCCACGCCAAGCACAGGGTCAGCCTTCTGCAATCGGTTGAATGAGAATTGCGAAGCCTTGATGCCAACGTAATCGAGATCGAAGAGGCTCTTGGCCGGCTTCTCAACAGGCACGCCGAGCATGATCTTAGTGGCAAGCTCGATGAAGTTGAGTTTGAGCACCTTGCTTACGAATGGGAAAGAACGTGAGCTGCGAAGGTTGCACTCGATGACGAGGATGTCGTTCTCGCGTGCCATGAACTGAATGTTGAATGGGCCGTTGATATGCAACGCGGCGGCAATCTTGCGGCTGACGCGCTTGATACGGCGAACCGTCTCCACATACAGCTTTTGTGGCGGCAACTGAAGAGTGGCATCGCCCGAGTGGACACCGGCAAACTCGATGTGCTCGGAGATCGCGTATGCCATGACCTCACCATTGCGTGCCACTGCATCGAAGTCAATCTCCTTGGCGTGTTCAATAAATTTCGATACAACCACTGGGTGGTCTTCGCTCACGTTGGCGGCAAGTTGCAGGAAACGGTGGAGTTCGTCCTCGTTGGAGCAGACGTTCATTGCCGCTCCGGAGAGAACATAGGATGGGCGCACGAGGACAGGGAATCCCACGCGCTCGACAAATTCGTCGATGTCGTCCATGCTCTTCAGCGCGCTCCATTCTGGTTGGTTGATGCCCAGCTCGTTGAGCATCTGCGAGAACTTGGCGCGATCCTCGGCTTTGTCTATGTCTTTGGCCTGTGTGCCGAGGATGGGCACATTCTGCTCATCGAGATACATGGCGAGGTTGTTTGGAATCTGTCCGCCAGTGGATACTATGACACCGTAAGGCTGCTCCATGTCGATGATGTCCATGACACGCTCGAAAGTGAGCTCATCGAAATAAAGGCGGTCGCACATGTCGTAGTCGGTCGACACGGTCTCTGGGTTATAGTTGATCATGATGGAGCGATAGCCCTGCTTGCGGATAGTGTGCAGAGCCTGCACGCCACACCAGTCGAACTCAACGGAAGAGCCTATGCGATAAGCCCCTGAGCCAAGGACGATGACCGAGCGGTGGTCGCTGGAGAAGTCGATGTCGCTCTTTACGCCAGAGTAGGTGACGTATAGGTAGTTGGTTTGCGCGGGATATTCAGCGGCAAGGGTGTCTATCTGCTTGACCACTGGCAAGATGCCGTAGTTCTTGCGGAGGCTGCGAATCACGAGCGTCGCCTTGTGCATGTTGCCAATCTCTTTTTCCAGGCCAACGGCGCGGGCAATCTGGAAATCGGTGAAGCCGTAGACCTTGGCCTCGCGGAGCAATGCCTTGTCGAGAGTGTTGACATTGCACTTCTTCAGGCGCTCGTCGATGTCGATGATGTGCTTGAGCTTATAGAGGAACCAGCGATCAATCTTGGTAAGGTCGTGAATCTCGTCCACGGAATAGCCTTTGTGCATGGCTTTTGAAATGACGAACACACGCTTGTCGGTTGGCTCGCGGAGCGACTTGTCTATGTCTGGAATCTCCAGTTCCTTGTTTTCCACGAAGCCGTGCATGCCTTGGCCAATCATTCGGAGACCCTTCTGTATGGCTTCCTCGAAGTTGCGGCCGATGGCCATCACCTCACCTACAGACTTCATGCTGGAGCCTAATTCCTTGTCCACGCCACGGAACTTGCTAAGGTCCCAACGTGGAATCTTGCAGACCACGTAGTCGAGTGCTGGCTCGAAGAACGCTGACGTGGTTTTCGTGACAGAGTTCTTCAATTCAAAGAGTCCATAGCCCAATCCGAGTTTTGCCGCAACGAATGCAAGGGGATAACCCGTCGCCTTGGACGCAAGTGCAGACGAACGAGAGAGGCGTGCGTTGACCTCGATGACACGGTAGTCCTCAGAGTTAGGGTCAAAGGCGTACTGAACATTACACTCTCCTATGATGCCGATATGACGCACGATCTTGATTGACAGCGCACGGAGCTTGTGGTATTCTGAGTTTGTGAGTGTCTGTGAAGGCGCGATGACGATACTCTCACCCGTGTGAATGCCAAGTGGGTCGAAATTCTCCATGTTGCACACCGTGATACAGTTGTCGTAACGGTCGCGCACCACCTCGTATTCTATTTCCTTCCAGCCTTTGAGGCTCTTTTCCACAAGGACCTGTGGTGAGAAGGAAAACGCCTTTTCGCATATCTTGCGCAGTTCATCGTCGTTGTTGGCAAAGCCGGAGCCGAGTCCTCCGAGAGCGTAAGCGGCACGTATGATGACAGGATAGCCCAAGTCCTTGGCGGCCTTGAGAGCTTGATCCATGTCTTCACAAGCCTCGCTCTTGATGGTATTGATATTAATCTCGTCGAGTTTCTCCACGAAGCGCTCACGATCCTCAGTGTTCATGATCGCGCTTACAGGCGTGCCGAGCACTTGAACATTGTATTTCTCCAACACGCCGCTTTCCTCAAGCTCCACACCGCAGTTGAGCGCGGTCTGTCCACCGAAAGAAAGGAGAATGCCGTCAGGACGCTCCTTGGCAATGACGCGCTCCACGAAATAAGGTTGTACAGGAAGGAAGTAGATTTGGTCGGCCACGCCTTCCGA
>DAINOS010000238.1:0-3306 GCA_036743855.1 Prevotella sp.
TCGTAGATGTCGCGGTAGTGGTCAAACTCCAAGTTGGTGTCGTATCCGTGACGCTTGAACAGTTCGATGATCCATTGTTGCTGTTCTGGCGAGAGCAGTTTCTCGCCATTGTGGTAACGATAATAGGTGCCGTGACCGCCAAGATATTGCTTTATGGCATTGCGGAGGGCGACTACGTCTTTCTGTTTCACGTTGTCGAAGAGGGTGTCGAATCCCCATGCGGCATGAATCTTTTTGATGGCCTTGAAGTGCGGGCAACTGCCAGCGCTTGCGGCGGTCGGGTAAATGGCATTGCCCGAAGTCTTGTCGCTTGGGATGACGCTGGACGAAATGTGCCGCATGCACTCGGGGGCTTTCTTGCAGCCGTCGATGAAGCAAAACGCCCATGCGGGCGGTAGCATTTCGAAAGTTAGGTCGTTGTGATTTTCCATATTGTTTTGAAGTTTTCAGTATAGGCTTTTGCGCTTCTCGCCTTTTACATACCCCACTATGCCGAGGATGATGGCGATGACAGGCAATATGTTGAGGACGTTGTAGTTGGTGAGTCCAGTCATGTAGAACAGGGCGAGGCAGATGACCCCGCCGTAGACGAATGGCAACCCGACGTGCCGCATCGCGGTGGCGTATAGCCTTGCCATGGTCGCCAACGATTTCTTGAATATGTTATATGCCTTTCGCATGGCGCTAATCTTGTTAAAGCTTGCTACATTATAAATATGTAGGTGCAAAAGTACAAATAAAAACGTGTCGTTGGCAGCAATGAATGTTAAAATGAATGTTAAAAGATGACTAAAAGAAACCTTAGGTCATTGATATTCAGATAAAAAAGCGTACCTTTGCACTCGCATTTTTGCAAAACAACAAATTATTCATTTCAAAGTAGTATGAATCAATACGAGACCGTTTTCATTTTGACTCCCGTTTTGTCTGATGAACAGATGAAGGAAACGGCCGCTAAGTTCAAGAAGCTGCTCACCGACAATGGTGCTGAGATTCTTAACGAAGAGGCCTGGGGATTGAAGAAAATGGCTTATGCCATTGAGAAAAAGTCAACAGGCTTCTATTGCCTGATTGAGTTCAAGGCAGAGCCTACAGTAGTTGACACCCTTGAGACCGGCTACCGCCGCGACGAGAAGGTGATTCGTTTCATGACAGTGAAGCTCGACAAGTATGCAGCCGCTTACGCGGAGAAGCGTCGTGCAAAGCTGGGTAAAAAGTTGGAGGCATAATCATGGCAGAGCAGAATAACACACGCGCTAACAACAGTGAGATTCGTTATCTCACCGCTCCTTCCATCGACACGAGGAAGAAGAAGTATTGCCGTTTCAAGAAGAGCGGTATCAAGTATATTGACTACAAGGATCCTGAGTTCCTCAAGAAGTTCCTCAACGAGCAGGGCAAGATTCTTCCCCGCCGTATCACTGGCACTTCGCTGAAGTATCAGCGCCGCGTGGCACAGGCCGTGAAGCGTGCTCGCCAGATTGCGCTGCTTCCATTCGTAACCGATCTGTTGAAATAATAAGAAGGAGGCTAAGACATGGAAATCATACTGAAAGAAGATATTATCGGTCTCGGATACAAGAACGAGATTGTGAACGTGAAGAGCGGTTATGGCCGCAACTATCTCATCCCTACAGGCAAGGGTGTCATCGCTTCTGAGAGCGCCAAGAAGGTTCTCGCTGAGAACTTGAAGCAGCAGTCAGCTAAGCTCGCAGCCCTCAAGGCTGAGGCAGAGAAGCGCGCCGAGGCTCTCAAGGACGTCACGGTGACAGTGGTCGCCAAGGTTGCCGCTACGGGTCATCTCTATGGCTCTGTAGGTCCTGCCAAGGTCGCAGAGGAGCTCGCGAAGCTCGGCATCGAGATTGATCGCAAGATTATCACCATGCGCGAGGCACGCAAGGTGGGCGAGTTTGAGGCTACTGTTCATTTCCACAAGGACGTGGAGGTGAAGGTTCCTGTGAAGGTCGTAGCCGAGCACGAAGAGCCTAAGGCCGCTGAGCCAGAGGCACCTAAGGCAGAAGAGGCTCCTAAGGCCGAGGAAGCTCCCAAGGCAGAAGAGGCTCCAGCCGCTGAGTAATAGGTTTATATTTGCACTGTAAAGCAAACAAGTATACATAATGGTCCCATTCGCTCTCGTAGTGAATGGGATTTTTATTAAGACAATCACTCTAATAAAAACTTTTAATAGCAGAATACTAAGATGAAAGCATTCGTTTTTCCCGGACAAGGCTCACAGTTTGTGGGTATGGGCAAGGATTTGTATGAGAACAACGCGTTGGCAAAGAAGCTCTTTGACAAGGCAGACGAGATACTTGGCTTCAAGATTACCGACATCATGTTCGCTGGCACTAACGAGCAGCTCAAGGAAACCAAGGTGACACAGCCCGCCGTCTTCCTTCACAGCGTTATCTCAGCCCTTTGCCTGGGCGATGACTTCCAGCCTGCCATGGTGGCCGGCCACTCATTGGGAGAGTTCTCAGCACTTGTGGCAAGTGGAGCCCTCGACTTTGAGGATGGCCTGAAGCTCGTTGCCGCCCGTGCCAACGCCATGCAGAAAGCCTGCGAGAAGAACCCTGGCACCATGGCCGCTATCATCGCTTTGCCCGATGAGACAGTGGAGCAGGTGTGCGCCGAGGTGAGCAAGGAGGGAAAGGTCGTCGTGGCTGCCAACTACAATTGCCCTGGCCAGCTTGTCATCTCAGGCGACAAGGATGCCATTGCCGAGGCTTGCGAGAAGTTGAAGGCCGCTGGTGCCAAGCGTGCGTTGCCTTTGGCCGTGGGTGGAGGCTTCCATTCGCCTCTCATGCAGCCTGCAAAGGAAGAGCTGCAGGCAGCTATCGAGAAGACGCAGTTCTCTGCGCCTAAGTGCCCTGTATATCAGAACGTTGACGCTAAGCCTCATACCGATCCCGAGGAAATCAAGGCAAATCTCATCGCTCAGCTCACAAGCCCAGTGCGCTGGACCAAGAGCGTGCAGAACATGATAGCCGATGGTGCCGACGACTTCACCGAGTGTGGCCCTGGCAAAGCTTTGCAAGGCATGATTCATCGCATAGACAAGGCAGTTGCCGCTCACGGAATTGCCTGATTATTCGATGAATAAAAAGGTTATAATATACCAAGTCTTCACACGCCTTTTCGGCAATCGCAATTGCTCACGCAAGGAGAATGGCACGCTTGCCGAAAATGGGGTGGGGAAGATGAATGACCTTGATGTCGTAAGGCTGAGGAAGATACACGACATGGGCTTCACGCACGTGTGGTATACGGGTATCATCCGTCACGCCACGACGACAGACTACTCTC
>DAINOS010000239.1:0-3286 GCA_036743855.1 Prevotella sp.
TGTTCTTGCCGTCTACGGTATACTGGCAGAGGAGTCCAGTAGTCTTGTCGAAGGCTACTGTTGCCTTGGCTGAGGCTATGACGACAGTCGGGTCGTTCTTCTTGTTTTGAATCTTCACCTTTTCCGTACTGAAGTTCTCCACGTAGTTCACAGGCGTGGCCTCGTTGAGCGCAATCTGCTCGTAAGCCACGGTCTGTCCCTCGGCGATGAGCGGCTCGGCACTCTTGGTCTTGAAGTCGATGTTGAGCATCACCTCTCCATCGCCAGGGCCAGGGATGTTGATAGGCAATGTGACGTTGGCGGTTTGCTGTGGCGCCACGTCCAGCTTGTCCACGGTGCCGCTTTGCACGCTCTTGCCGTCCTTCAGCAATGACCATTCCATGCGGTAGTTGCTCAGGTCGCGGAAGAAGTTCTCGTTGTGCACGGCTATCGTGCCTTGTGCGAGGTCAACGGGCTTCACCCAGATGTTCTGGTATTGATAAGCCACCTCGTAGGCGTGAGGATTGAGCTGGCGGTCCGGGCCGATGATGCCGTTGCAGTTGAAGTTGTTGTCAGACGCGTCGGTCTTGTTGTAGTCGCCACCGTAAGTGTAGAGAGGCGTCATGCCACCTGTTCCGGGCTCGTATTTCGCGCTTATGGCATCATAGTCTGCCACGGTGCGCGAGGCCTTGAAGTCGGGTTTGCGGTGCAGTGCCTGGTCCACGAAGTCCCAGTCGTATCCGCCTTGGAACTTAGGATACTTGCGTATGAGCTCCCAATACTCGGCGAGGTTGCCGCCAGAGTTTCCCATGGTGTGGTTGTACTCACACTGGATGAGCGGCATGGTCTTTGAGGCGTCCTTGCTGTATTTCTCGCAATCCTGCACGGTGTAATACATCGGGCAGAAGATGTCGGAGTCGTGTGGACCCTGCCAGATGCCGCGCTCATACTGCACGGGGCGTGAGGTGTCGAGCTTCTTTATCCAGTTGTATGCGGCGAGGAAGTTGTTGCTGTTGTCAGTCTCGTTGCCAAGGCTCCACACGATGATGGACGGATGGTTGAACTGCATTTCCACGTTGTGCTGGTTGCGCTGCAAAATCTGTTTAGCGAACTCCGGTTGCGCCACTGGCGTCGACTGGTCATTGCTGTATTGGAAGGCATGGCTCTCCTGGTTGGCCTCGGCCGTGACATAGAGGCCGTATTGGTCGCACAGGTCATACCATCGTGGGTCATCGGGATAGTGGCACGTGCGCACGGCGTTGATGTTGAGGCGCTTCATGATCTTGATGTCCTGAATCATGCGGTCCACAGTCACCACGTAGCCACCGTCGGGATCCATCTCGTGGCGGTCGGCTCCCTTTATGAGCACAGGCTGGCCATTGACGAGCAGCTGGGCGTTCTTGATTTCCACCTTGCGGAAGCCCACCTTTTGCGGAATCACCTCCACGACGTTGCCCTTGCGGTCTTTCACCACAGCCTCAAGCGTGAAGAGATAAGGCGTCTCCGCCGTCCACTTCTTCACGTTGCGCACCATGAAGCGCACGGTGGCCTCCTCGCGTCCGCGGAAGTCGGCGTTTTGCTTTCCCACCACGTTGCCGTTGGCGTTGAGCAGGCGGAACTCCACGATGGGATGTCCCTTGACCCATGCGTCCACGAGCAGCTCGCCGTCCTTGTAGTCGTTTTCAAGGTCGGGCGTGACGCGGATGTTCTCCATCTGCACGTTGGTGTCCTTGGCGTAGAGATAGCATTGGCGTGCCACGCCTGAGAGACGCCAGAAGTCCTGGTCCTCGCTCATGGAGCCGTCGCACCAGCGGAAAGTCTGGAAGGCGATGAGGTTCTTGCCAGGGTGGAGATACTTGGTGATGTCAAACTCAGCGGCTACCTTCGAGTCCTCGGTGTAGCCCACGTACTTGCCGTTGACGAACAGGTACATGTTTGAAGTCACGCTTCCGAAGTGGGCGATGACCTGCTTGCCATCCCATGATGCTGGCAAGTCGATGACGCGGCGATACGAGCCCACGTGGTTGTCTTTCACCGGCACGCTTGTCTTCGTGGCGTTCTCGGGTGCGTACTCTGGTTTCCATCCGCCGTACACGCTGCCCTTGTACTGGTATCTCCACGCGAAGCCCACGTTGACGTATGTGGGGTCGCCATAGCCGTTGAGCTCCCAGTTGCCAGGCACGTTCATCGTCTTCCACGACGAGTCGTCGAGGTCAACCTTGTAGAAGTCTTGTGGACGCTCGTTGGCGTTTCTCACCCAGTTGAACTTCCACGGGCCTTCGAGCGAGAGGTACCTGGACGATTTCTCCATGTCGCCGCTCCTTGCCTCTTCCTCGTTGGCGTAGGCGAAGAAGTTGGTGTGCAGGCGATAGCGGTTCACCTCATTCACTTGCAAGTCGTGCCACTCTGTCCATGTGGGCATTGGCTCGACCTTGGCCTTGACCTTCACGGTGGCCGCGCCCCCAATGCCTGGCACAGACAGCATGGCCGCCGTGGCGATGAGGAACAAAATATTACCTTTGCGTTGCTTCATAAAAATTATAGTTTAATCATTTAGTTTTCCTTACAAAGATATGAAAAAAAAGCCATAGTGGTTTTAGTGAGCTTGTTTTTTTAAGTGATATTAAGGGTTGCGTGACAAATGTGTAGTTAAAAGCGTCAAACTTGAAAAATAGCGGTGGTAAGTTTGGGAAAAGCATTAATTTTGCAGTGGTAAAAACAAATTGTATCATGGATAAAGAAAACCCGTTTGTCATACAATACCCCGACCTGATGCAGGGCAAGAAAATAATGTACAACCACGGCTTCAGTTCTTCCGCTGCCTCTGGCACGGTGAAGCTCATCCGCCAGACCTTCCCCAACGCCGAGGTGGTGGCTTTCGACATACCCCTCCATCCGGAAGAAGGTCTCTCGCTGTTGAGGGAGAAGGCCGCTGAGGAAAAGCCCGACCTCATCATCGGCACGTCGATGGGAGGCATGTACACCGAGATGCTTTACGGCTTCGACCGTATCTGCGTGAATCCCGCCTTTGAGATGGCCAAGACCATGAAAGAACATGGCATGACCGGAAAGCAGGCATGGCAGAACCCGAGGCAAGACGGCGAGACGGAGTTCATGGTGACCAAAGCCTTGGAGAAAGAATACAAGGACGTGACCGACAAGTGTTTCACCTCCCTCGACGCGATGACGCAAGAAGAGAAGACGAAGGAGCAGAGCAGGGTGTGGGGACTGTTTGGTGACGAGGACAACCTCGTGAACACGTGGGACCTCTTCCGCTCACATTACACCCAGGCCGCCCATTTCCATG
>DAINOS010000240.1:0-3271 GCA_036743855.1 Prevotella sp.
GCATCCATTCGGCACGACCCAGCGATGAGGTCTCCATATAGTCGGCGGCGAGGATGACGGGTATGCCCAAACGCTCAATCTTCTGAAGGTTCATGCCCTCGTAGGGGCTGAGGATGATAGCGTCGGGCTTGAGGGCTATTATGCGCTCCACATCGGGGCTCACGGAGCTTCCGCAGTCCTCAATCTTGCCCTTTGCGCCTTTGGCGAGGGCGAGCCGCCGCTGGATGTCCTTTATCAAGATATACTTGGCATCACACACGCCAACTATGCGGTCTGCCAGGCCAAGGTATTCGAGCAATTGGCAATGCGACGTGGTAAACACCACGACACGCTTGAAGGGCTTGCCCATTTTCAAGGTCTGCAACGCTTGTCCATGTTGCCAAGGGTTTAGAACCGTGTAAGCCGTGTCACCCTCCGTCCTCAAGAGCTGAGCATAAGAAAAGGCATTGCCTTGCCCTTCCGTGCCATTGGGTTTGTTGGCACAAGAGAAGAGCAAAGCAATGCTTATGAACAGGAAAAAGAATTTCCTCATATCTCTCAAGCTATACCTTGTTTCAAATCATTATTTCAAGAATACAATCTTATGGGGATTGAGTCCATAAGAAGAAAACTCACTCTCATAGTTGCCCTGTGCATTAAACACATAAATCTTGCCATCTGTTTTGAAATCAGACGTTGCCAGATAGATGCGTCCGTCATACGGATTGACACTGATGCTATAAACTGAAGCCGTGGCAATCTCCGCTGGTGCGTTCTTGAAGAAATCCTTGTTTTCAGTACCCGTCTTCACATCATAGGAATATAAAGTGGTACTCGTGGCATAAGTTGCCCAGTCTGTCACGCTGTTGGCGCAATAAACCACCCCATTGCCAACGCCTATCGCAGAAGCGTTGCCAACCTGCGCATACTTGCCTGTGGATGTGGAATAGATACCCCATGGGTTATCATAAGCGGCTCCATAGCCAGTCACGATTATATTGTCATCCGACTCATACAACTTATTGGGGTCTTGCATAATGGTCGTATAAGAAATGGTTTTGAAGTCAGGGTTCACTACGGCCAAACGATTATCGTTGTAGTTTTGTCCCTGCATTGTGACATAGAGCTTGCCATCGTGGGCTACAACGTCTTCAGGACGATCCCCGACTTTCAGGGAATCCATGTACTGCATTTTGTAACCATCAATACGGATTCTGCTGACATAGCCACCATCAGACGTGACATAAAGCATGCCATTTTCCTCATCCACCGAGCGCACCTGACCAAGAGTGGGATGCTTCTTGGCAAAGCTGATATTGTCTGTTTCCATGCCGTACTCGTTGAGAAGCGTGATGTAATTGCTTACATTTACAGCCACCACGATCTTGTTTCCATTAACGGTGATGATGTCATTTCCCGTGTCACCCAACTGACGACCATTCTGCTGGGCAAAAAGACAAGTCGGGTTAACCTTTCCCGAAGCCCAATCAAAATAAATAATGTTGGAGTTGTTCTTATTCAGGCTTCCTTCGTTGAGAATGAACGCCCTGTCAGGGCTCGTCATCTCCACCTTGCCACCGCCTGATGGATCCCAATCCACATTGTCACTACAAGATGTGAAACCTGCCAACACTGCCATGGTCAACAGGACAAAAAACTTTAACTGTTTCATTTCTTATCTGTTATTGTTGTTAAATTATTATATATGCCAAGTCATAGACGCTATCCATTCCCTTCCTGGCATTGGATAGTATTTTATAATCTCATATTGTGTATCCGTGAAATTGGTCGCTTTAAGGCTGACTTCCAGCGATGACCTACCAAACTTGAGCGTGCGTGACAAAGTCATGGAATGTTCCCAAAAAGCATGCATACGATATTCCGGCTTGTTTTGTTCCATGCTGTACCTCTCGCCCTGCATGACAACACTGTAACCTATATTCAACCAAGGCATTGTCAACACGACATTGCCACTTCCACTCCACCGTGGCGTGTAAGGCAACTGGTTGTCGTAGCTTTGTGATGCCTTGTTGGTTTTATCCACCGCACGCTGATAGGTTGCCGCCACAGAGCCATTAATGGATATTTTTGACGTAAGCACTAAGTCCATTCCGGCAGTCATGTCCACCCCGACGATATTCACCTTTCCATAGTTTGCCATTCGCCACACATAGGTAGAAGGGAATGCCACTATCTTATCTTTCACATCGTTGTAATAGCCATCAACTGTCAACGTCAACAAACGGAGAGACCTGTAATGGGTCTCATAAGACAATCCGCCACCATATTCATGCGCCTTCTCCGGCTTGAGAAAGATATTTCCCAATCGCCTGTAATAAAGATCATTAAAGGTTGGCACCCTGAATGTGTTTTTAGCCATTGCCCGCACATAAAGCAGTTTGGAGGCTAACAGGCGATAAGACAATGACAATGATGGCGTGAATTGTTTCTTGTCAGCCGGTGTGTCACCTGACGAAACATGCTCAGCGGCATAAGTATATGTCAGGCTTGCCTCTACCTTCAGCCTACCTGGCTGCCCTTTCAGGGCCAATGCCGTGATTGATGTCCAGCGTCTCGGCTGAGGGACAATGCCATCGGTATTTACATAGACATTGTTTCTCAACGTATTGAGACTTATGTCTGTCGCCACGGCTGCGCTCAAATCTTTCATGATATGCCAACCAAGCGTTGCGGAACCGTAATACTCCTCTTGCCTGTTCACCTCACGATCAACACCATCGGCATACTGTGAGCCCCAATCCATGTACTTGTTCCACGAATGGGTGTATTTCAATCGCGCCGCAAGCGACAGATGCTTATTGAAATCCTTGGCATAGGCCATTTGAGCAAACACATCCTCGTCCCACATACGCTCCCGTGAAGGGTTGGCGTAGAGTATTACGACCCCCGGAAGTCCTCTGCGTGATGAATAGCCATAAAGTTTAGCCTCCAACCTGCTGCTATCAGCAAAAGTGTGATAAAGATTTGTTTCTCCCTGCCATGAGTTTATATCGGTGTTATAACGATGCTCGCGAGTCTTCATGCTACCATTGACAAGGGTAAATGGATATTGACCATCCGCTCGCATGAACTTACCAAGGACTGAAAGTCTTGTTCTTTTGCCAAGCCGTTGCCACCACGTTAAAGATGGGGTGACAAAGCCAAAACTTCCACACTCTATGTGGAATCTCAACGCATAGTCCTTTCCAAACTCGAAATGGGGTTGCTCTGAAATCATCGACAACACGCCAGCAGAAGCATATTGACGCGCAGATGACATGAGATCGTGCTG
>DAINOS010000241.1:0-383 GCA_036743855.1 Prevotella sp.
AGTTGTAGATGCAGAAAAGGAAGGTCATAAGATAAAAAATCTGATAGTTACGTTCAAATGTTCTGATAATATTGGAATAAAACGAGTTTATATAGGGTTAAATGTTTTGAATCAAACAAAATATACGATGGCTGAATGGGGAACATGGGATAGAGCAACAAATACGGCTAGGTTGGAAGTCCCAATTACTGAGTTTTACCCTGCTGGAGACTATTTTGTAGAGAGTATTAGCCTAACAGATGAAGCAAATTTGTCTCCAATGTGGTATTTCTGTGGTGGTCCTAATGACGAACCGATAGTTTCTGTTCACATTGATACGGCAAATCCAGACAATGAAGCGCCTACAATAGATTTGAACCGTATTTCTGTGTATGCAGAGCCTA
>DAINOS010000241.1:393-1097 GCA_036743855.1 Prevotella sp.
GGCTCCTGATGGAGAAACAAAGGTGACAATCAATTATTATGCTCGTGATGATAAGTCAGGTTATGATATAGGTGGTTATAAGCTGTTGGATCCGCAAGGAATAGGACATAGTGAATATCATTATATTCCAGGACGAGGAACCATGTTCTTTGAAGGAGACCCAACTGTTTGGAAACGGTACACCATCAATTGCGTGTTGCCACAAGGTTCAGTTCCTGGCATTTGGGGGTTGGCTTCTTTGTGGTTGAGAGATAAAGCGATGAATGAGCGAACTTACAACTTTGTCGAGACTCTTATATTTGAGCCAGATGACAACCTCGATGATTACATCCTTCTCTCTGACATCAAGGATGATGAACTGACCTTGAAGATGACCAAGACGGAAGGTAATGGATATAGTTATGGCTATCGTATCATCAATGAAGATACTGGCGAAGAAATCAGTGGCGAGATGACCGTACTTACTACCACTATGACTCGTCTGACAAGGGCGTCAGATTCTTCAGTTATTGATGCCGATTATGCAGCTATTATAGATTTATCAAAAATGTCGGATGGTAACTGTATTGCCATAGTACAAGTAAGGAATGGTGAAGGCAAGGCTGTGGCAGTGAGAAATTCTCGCTTCGTAAAAGGCAACGCTACAAGCATAGGCAAGACAGATGCTGGGGAGTACGACAAACTTACACCTGTCTACGACTTAC
>DAINOS010000241.1:1107-2140 GCA_036743855.1 Prevotella sp.
ACAAGGTCGCAAGGTAGCGACTCCTGCTAATGGTGTTTATATCCAAAAAGGTAGAAAGTTTGTGGTGAAGTAAGGCAAAGTTTGCTTCGATTGAAATAGCAATAAATCAAAAAGCTGGATTTTCATTTTCAACGAAAGATCCGCCTTTTGATTTATTGCTATCATGATATGTTTTTCTATTCTGCGATTTTCCAGTCCAAGAGTCCCTTTCCGTTTTCGTCAAGCTCGATGCCCAGGCCGATGGCGTTATCTCGCACGTTTCAGCCACAAGTCGAAAAACTTGTCGTAGACCACAAACGCATCACCATCCTGGGTTATGAAGTCTTTCTCTAAAAGTCCCTTGAGTGCGGAATTTACAGAACTTGGTGACGTGAGGTGGTATTTTCTTGCAAATGTTCCGCTTCTCACATTGCGGGCCTCTCCTTCAGCGGAGATTGCCATGAACACGTTGCGCTGTTTTTCAGGCATTTGTCGCAAAAGGGTCTCATAGGTGTCTGAGGCCATGTTCAGAATGTAGCTGATGGCATCATCTACCATGTCAACACTACAAAGACCTTGTGGTGGGGTCTTCAAGAAGAGCACATTCATGACACGCTGAATGTAGGCTGTGACCCCTGAGAAGCGTGCAAAAAGCTTATCCACGACAGCTGTGTCGAGGCGCTTGCCGCGTTCTTCAAATTTTGCGGCGGCAAACTCCTTGTATTTATCCACGTCCAAGGGCTTGAGATTCATCAATGTCACGCTTTGGTAGAACGGGCGAGCTGGTGAGGTGAACATCTCACCCATCATGTGACGATGAGAGCCTGAGAAAATGAAATGGGCATTGGTGCAACGCTGTATGTAAGTGCGCAGCGAAGCCTCTATGCGTTTGTCGGCATAGTTGGTGATTTGCTGAAACTCGTCGATGGCAACAAGGCATGGCTTGTCGGCTTGATTGAGATAAGTGAAAATCTCATCAAGGGTAATCTCCGGGTTGACAATGTTTCCGAGGCCTACGCCCCATACAGGCTGTCCATTGATGTCGAAAGAGATT
>DAINOS010000241.1:2150-3264 GCA_036743855.1 Prevotella sp.
GCGAAGGGATGACATTATCTGCAGGAATTTCTCCCAAACCGTTCGGCCTTTTGGCCGTAGCTCGTCGATGATGGCCTTGCCGAACATGTTTACCAGGTCGCAGACAGAGTTCGTGGAATAAATGTCAATGATGAAAGTATAATAGTTTTCCTTGATCTGTGGTTGTGAGAAACAATGGCGTATAAGCTCCGTTTTCCCTATTCTGCGAGGGGAAATCAAAGCCATGTTGTTTTCATTGGTGAGCATCTCTATGATGTGTCGCGTCTCTTCCACGCGGTCGCAGAAATATTCTGGTCCCGCATAGCCATTTGTGATGAAAGGATTTTTCAATATCTTGTCCATGCCTTATTATATGTGTCCTACCATGCAAAGTTACTATATTTATCACGATTATCACAAAATGATTATCACAAAATGATAACGCCTAATGCCTTGCAGGGGCGGGCCCTGTGCCCGTCCGCGACCCGGATGGCATTTGCAATCGGCTAAGCCCTTTTCCAGTCCAAGAGTCCTTTCCCATTTTCATCCAACTCAATCCCCAAACCGATGACCTGTCGCTTGTCGGCCTTGAATGGCTCAAGGTATTGACGGTTGAGGATTTGCCGCGTGGCAGCATCCTTGCCGCCGTTGTTGCGCAGCTTCAGCTCTATCACGTAGATGTAGCGTGAGGTTTGCACCGTCATGTCTATGCGGCCGGTTGCGAGCATGTGCTCCACCTCAACCTTCAGCCCTATGGCATTGAAAATGGTGCTGATGATGAGGCGGTAGCGCTCCTCCATGTTCATGGAGGCGAGTTTCTTGTTGCTGTAAGGCACGTCGGCGACGAGGGCTTTGAGCGACTTCATGGCTTCGGCTACTTGCCCCGTGCCCATTTGCCTATACAGGTAAGCCTGCAACGATTGGACATCACTTATCGACCTCATGGCAAGGGCTGGCAGCACCATCTCGTAAAGAGCCTGCCTCACCTCTTCGTTGGGGAATCCTAAGGTATAACCAAACTCATCGCTTTCCTTGATGGTCAGGTAGCCCGACTGGTAGAGGAACAGCTCAGCGCCACCACCGGTAACGTCTGAAGTCTCCAAGGTGTTGCGCATGATGAAGCAATGTTCGAGGT
>DAINOS010000242.1:0-3254 GCA_036743855.1 Prevotella sp.
ACGTGGAGTCGCTCATCTCCGGAATGGCGTCGTTTGTGCAAGCGCAGCAAGAGGATGATGAGGGCGACCATATCCATCTGACTGATTATCTGCAAACCGTGTCGCTGATGACCGATTCCGACAACGACAACGACTCCGATGACAAGGTCACGCTCATGACCATTCACGCCGCCAAGGGCTTGGAGTTCAACACCGTGTTCGTGGTCGGGCTTGAGGAGAATATTTTCCCGAGCCTGATGTCGGTGGACAACATAAAGGACTTGGAGGAAGAGCGACGACTGCTCTACGTGGCCATCACGCGAGCCGAGAAGCATTGCTATCTCACGTGGGCTCACACCCGCTGGCGTTATGGCAAGTTGGACGCCTTTGTCAATCCAAGTCGATTCATCTCAGAGATAGACCCGAAATACTTGCGCACCGAGGTTGAGGGCGGCAGGAGCGCGGGCAGCTTCTCCTCATGGGGCGGCAACTCCTCGGCACGCTCCTCATGGGGCTCTTCTCGCAACGAGGATTACGAGATTAACAAGCCTTACACCGGATTCCACGACTGGGGCGACGGCTACACGCGCCGAAGCAGCCGCATGCAGAACTCAAGGCCAGTGGCGGGACAATTCATGGCTGACCCGAAGCCAAAACTGACCACGCCGCACAAGGCCGAGACTGCCGTCAATCCCTTCTCCGAGTCGTTTGAGCAGAAGCTGAAGCAGACAGGCAGATGGTCGAGAGTGTCGAGGGCCATGGCAAATGGTGGCAGGGCTGCCAGCAGCCAAGGCTCATCATCGGCAGAAGCCTCTTCCTTGAATGTGGGCAACGTCATAGAGCACCAACGCTTCGGCAAAGGCACGGTCGTCAACATTGAAGGCACGGGAGAAAACAGGAAGGCAACCGTGAAGTTTGAGCAAACTGGCACAAAACAGTTGCTCTTGAAGTTCGCGCATTTCAAGATCATATCATAATATAACCGACCGTACTTTTTTTAGCTATAATAAACTTTATCACAAAAAAATTGGCAAGCCCTTTACAACCTTAGGCTTGCCAATTCTGCCATTTGTATTTACCTGTTTTTTCCAAAAGTCCTATCCAATTTGTGGTATGTCTGTTTGATGCTTGTTATCAAATCGTCTTTATGGTATACGTTAGCATTCATGTCTTTTTCCACGTCTTCCCAATATCCGCAAATATCGCGTTCAACAAGGTTGCGGTCGTACATCTGCTTGATTTTTGGCAGCAGTTCTTCTGCGTGAATGTCAAGCAGCTCGTTGACAAGTATCCCATTTAGAGAAAAGTCGGTAAAGGAAGCCTCAGGACCAGCTTCAAGTATATGGCTGATGATATTGGAGAACCAGTCCAATGCCTCTTCTCGTTTTTCCGGGTATAGCATAGCGATGTTTGCAACAGCTTCAAACACATGTGACTTTCCTGTGTTCTTTATGCCCTCTTCAAGAATAAAGTCTCTCAACAGTTTAAGAGAATCCTTGCCCAATCGCGCTATTGTGGGAGTAACTGTAATGGCCGCACAGTCGCCCCAAAGGAAGTCAGTTACATCTTCCGACTGGCGCAAAGTCTCAAGAACCACATTCAAGCTTTCTTCCGCACCACCAAGATAGCCAAGGAATATCACGGAATGCATGATGCTCTGATCTATCGTACCTGCATTATCACTCACTCCTCCCTTGCCGTCGTTGACAATGCCGAGCCCCCACATAATCAAGTGCTCAAGTTGTTGGCGCAGCTTATCGTGTGGCAGTGATAGGATACTGTCCACTTCGGCATCTGGCAACGTCAAGTAGCAGCCTGGCGAGGCGAACAATTCATTTACCCCTGGGAATGCAGGCTTGTCAATCTGTTTGGGGTATGAGCCACGGTATGTGTAAGGAAAACTGTCGTACTGATAGTATAACGGATATTGGTCGCGCGGATATTCATCTCTGGCCCACTTGTCGTTGTCCTCGAAAGTGTCATCATCTTGCACCATAAAAGAATATTCGCTCTCGTTTAGGTTTTTCTTCAGCAACGGCAGATATTTTGTGAGTTCAAGATTGTTGTTCGCAACAAGAAAATGCTTGCCATCCTTGCCGTAATCGTATTCTACGAGCGGAATGTCATCAGTGTCATCCTCAAGGAAATATTGCGCAAGGGCAAACTCCTTACACGGCTTTATACCCGCTTCCTCGGCAAACGCCACGGCTCCCCACACCATGTTGTGAGCCTCATCATAGCTCACTTCCTCCAAATCGGTTGCCTGTCCCGCGCGTTCGAGTACGTCGTCAAGCTCATAGTCATCCAGGCGTAGTTTGAAGAAACAGTTTTTCACGCCAATGCACCAGCGGTCTATAAGAAACGCGGCCAAGCTGACGCGACCTCCTGTGTGCTCGCGTGTCACGATGACGTGCCCCATGCCCTCGCCCCAGTCATGGTCGGCGGTCATGTAGCACTTACCTATCTTTACGTTCCTCATTCTCTCGCGGATAAACCGCTCGGGCGAGAGACTCTGCTGTCCCACCTGCTGATGTTTTTTCTTTTTCTTAGCCATAATGCGCAAAGGTATATATTATATGCCACACTCCTGCAAGATTAACTCATAAAAAAGCACTAACACATGGAATATTCTCAAATGCACTTTTTAAATTAAAGACATGACCATAAATAAAAAACGGCAAGGCTTTTTGACCTTGCCGTTTTTATATTTATGGTTATTGTTTTCTTGCGTGTAAAATGGATTGTCACCTTTTCAGGCAACCATGATTTTTACTTCGCGTAAGCCACCGAGCGGGTCTCGCGAATGACCGTGATCTTCACCTGGCCAGGATATGTCATCTCGTTTTGAATCTTCTCGGCGATTTCAGACGACAGCTTGTTGCTCTCCTCGTCGTTCATCTTGTCGGCGCCGACGATGACGCGCAACTCGCGACCAGCCTGGATTGCATAGGTCTTTGTCACGCCAGGATAGCTCATCGCTATGGCCTCAAGGTCGTTGAGACGCTTGATGTAGGCTTCCACTATCTCGCGGCGAGCACCTGGGCGCGCGCCGGATATGGCATCGCAAACCTGCACGATAGGCGCGAGCAGGGTTTTCATCTCCGTCTCATCGTGGTGGGCGGCAATGGCGTTCACGATGTCGGGCTTCTCATTGTATTTCTCAGCCATCTTGGCACCGAGCAAAGCGTGCGGCAACTCGCTCTCCTCGTCGGGCACCTTGCCAATGTCGTGGAGCAGGCCGGCGCGCTTTGCCTTCTTCGGGTTCAAGCCGAGCT
>DAINOS010000243.1:0-3212 GCA_036743855.1 Prevotella sp.
GCTGGCGAGATACCCAGCTACAAATGCGCCGAGGACGACAAGTTCTACGCGTTCCTCGACATCAACCCAGTGAAGAAGGCTCACACCCTCGTGGTGCCACGCAAGGAGGTTGACTACATTTTCGACATGGACGACAACGACCTCGCCGCTTTCGAGGTGTTCGCCAAGAAGGTGGCAATCGCCATTCGCAAGGCGTTCCCATGCAAGAAAGTGGCTCAGGTGGTGCTGGGGCTTGAGGTGAACCATGCTCACATACACCTCATCCCTATCGACTCAGAGGCCGACGTGGACTTCCACAAGCACGTGAAGCTCACCGACGAGGAGATGAAAGCCACCGCCGACAAGATTTTCGCGGAGTTCAAGAAGCTCTAATCGCTTGCAAGGCACGCAAGATTAGCAAAGCTATAAAGACATTTAGTTATCGGGTGATTGTTTATCTGAATTTGCTTTCAGAGAATAATCACCCGATTATTGTTTTCATTCCCCCATGTGTCACCATCAAGAGAATTTATTGCTATCGTCTCTTGCCAATCAGAAATAAAATGGTTATTTTTGCATACATATATGACACAAAGTTTCACATAACGCAACATCATAAAGACAATAAATGAAGCAAATCTGCATTCTGCTGGTCAGCCTGCTAATGTGCACGGCTGCCGAAGCGCAAAACTATGCCAGAAAACTAAAAAAGGCACAAGGCATAGTGGTAACATACCAGTCGGCATACAAAGGCAAGGTAAATCCTGGGAGCACGGTCATGAAAGTGTATGGCGACCAGGTGAAGCTGGAAAACGTATGGCCAGAAGACAAGAAAAAGGATAAAGCCGACGCGCCAAAGACGAAACGCCTGCAACAGGAAAGATATATCGACTATAGCCGCCGATGCAGCTATCGCCGTGCCATCATGCCCAACGATGAGGTGATCTACACCAATTCTCCATTTGAATACGGCAAGGGATTCAAGGAGGTGAAGGAGGAAAAATATCTTGGGCTCAACTGCAAGGTAGTGCGCACCATCGTCAACTCAAACACCATCGACGTGTGGTATACCAACGACGTGGCATTCCGTGGCACACCACAGACGTGGGCTGGCGTGCCCGACGGCCTTGTGCTGCGCGTGGTGAGAAACGGCGATGCCGTGCAAGAGGCTATCAATATAAAAGCCGCAAAGAAACCTACCGAACTGTTGCCAACCGACTGGGGACACTATCTTGATGAGAGCAACTACTCATACGCTGTCAACCAAAGCGGGGTAATCGTCGTGCCCGTGTTCGACCAGCAATCTATATGCTTCAACAACGCCAAACTGCCTGGCGGACAACTTGAAGCGGGAAAGACTTACGCGGCAGCGGGCGGCACCGTGGTCCTTAAGAAAGTGAAACTGCCCGACAGCATAAGCGACCGCCAAGTGTTTGTGGAAGCTGTGCAATATTCCGATGGAGATGCCTACGACCGCACTGGCTCCATATTCATGATTCCCACTGACAAGGCACAATCGTTTATCGACGCGCTGCGTGATCTCAACAGCGTGCCGTCGTTTCACAGTGGTGACACCGACTACCATGGACTCACGTCAACACCCGAATATGACGTGCCGATGGAGCTGATGCGATTCTTCACAGGATTTGGCGTGCGAAAATACAACCACAACAAGGTGCCTGGACAGACATGGGTAGACTCGGTGACTTATAAGGCAGAGGTGACATCGATTGCCGAGCATCTCAAGGGCGAAGTGTGGATTGGGGCGTATATCGGCAACTGGGACGCAAAGGGCCATAGGCTGAGCGTGAAACTGAAATACTATCCCGAAGCCGACCGCACAATGCCTAAGACGCTCCCACTGTTCAACACCGTGAACTACATGGAGCAGGCAGGACAACCCTACCCCATATTCATGCTCAACGACTCGTTGACAACAACTTTTGAATTGAAAAGCGACGTGAAGAACGCACGCCTATATTATCTCACCACCGGGCACGGCGGCTGGGATGGCGGCGATGAATTCAACCAAAAGCCCAACACGATATATGTGGACGGGCAGAAGATCATAACGTTCATTCCTTGGCGTGACGACTGTGGAACCTACCGCAACAACAGCCCATGCTCCGGCAACTTCTCCAATGGCCTCAGCTCGTCAGACCTTAGCCGCTCCAACTGGTGCCCGGGCACAATGACCAATCCCGAATACATACCTGTCGGCAACTTGAAGGCTGGCAAGCACACTCTTTGCGTGAAGATTCCACAGGGCGCGCCCGAAGGCGGCAGCAACAGCTACTGGTGCATTTCGGGAACACTGATATACGAATAAGAGATATTAAAGAGAAATGATCTCATTGCTGCATGTCGTGGAGCTTGTGATAATATCCGTCTTTTGCCATGAGCTCGTCGTGGGTTCCACGCTCCACAATCCTTCCCTCGTGGATGACGCAAATCTCGTCGCTGTTCTTGATGGTTGACAGGCGGTGCGCCACGGCTACCGTGGTGCGCGTCTTCATCAGGCGATAGAGAGCGTCCTGCACCAACCGCTCGCTCTCGGTGTCGAGGGCCGACGTAGCCTCGTCGAGAATGAGGATTGGAGGATTCTTCAATATGGCACGCGCAATGCTGATGCGCTGCCGTTGCCCACCCGACAATCGACCGCCACGGTCTCCGATGTTGGTGTCGAAGCCGTGCTCTGTCTCCATGATGAAGTCGTATGCGTTGGCTATTTTCGCGGCGCGAATCACTTCCTCGTCGGTGGCATCATCCTTTCCGAACTTTATGTTGTTCTTTATGGTATCGTTGAAGAGTATGGCCTCCTGGTTGACGTTGCCTATAAGGAATCGCAAGTCGTGTATGCCAAGGTCCTTGACGTTGATTCCGTCAATGAGCACCTCGCCCTCTTGCACGTCATAGTATCGGGGTATGAGGTCGAGCAATGTCGACTTTCCGCTACCGCTCTGCCCAACGAGCGCGACAGTCTTGCCCTTGGGTATGACGAGGTTGATGTCTTTTAACACATATTGCAACTCATCGGTATGCGTGTCGGTATAAGCGAAAGAGACGTGCTTGAACTCTATCTGGTGCTCAAAAGACTTGATATGCACAGGGTTCTCCTTGTCCTTGATGTCTATCTCGGCCTTCAATATCTTGTCTATTCGCTCCATCGAGGCGAGACCCTTGGGGATGTTGTAGCTTGCCCTTGAGAAGTCTTTCAGCGGGTTGATGATGCT
>DAINOS010000244.1:0-3106 GCA_036743855.1 Prevotella sp.
AGCATGCCCATAGGCCATATCTGAATCTCTACAGGATAAGCCTTTCCCTTCTCTAATTTTTGCTCTGCCTCCTTGGTAAAGAGATAGTAAGGCTCTGCCTCGGTGCTCTTGGCGGCATCCAACTTACGCATGGATACTCTCATGAATCCAGTGGCGGCGATGGGTTGACCTGTAGCACTTGGAATTTGCTTTCCATCTTTGTCGAGCTTCTCCACTCTTACCTGCAAGTCCATGTCGTCGAAGTCATCGGCAGCTACCCACAGGTGCAGTTTCATATAGCCCGTAATCTCAGTTGGCTTATCCATCTTGATGCGATATTGCAAGCTGTTCTTATCGAGATTTTCTGAAACATAGGTCTGTTTGGAAACCTTCGAAGGCTTCTTGCTCTGCAAACCATGGGATGAGCCATTGAGCCACAGACGCTCATAGGTGGTTCTCTTCAAAGGCCACTCCTGCTCTACCCTATCCACGATGTCCTTGCCACCAGGATTGAGCACACTCAGACGAACCTTCGGTGTCTTCTCCCAACCATTCTGCTCACCCTTGAGATAACGATCGAAGAACTTGCACAAGTCATCCTGATGGGTATAGAAGTCAAGCCACTCGTTGGTGTTGTGAACTCTCAGCCACTTCTCGCCTTTCAATCGACGGTAAGCGTCGAAGGTACCATGCGTATGCACATCGTTGGTATAACTTGCCACCACGTATGCCGGAATATTGATGTTCTCTATCTTTGGTGCCTTGTCCTTCCAATAGTTGCACCAATAAGGTTCCTTAGCCAACATGAGTGGTTGGTTCTCCAGCAAACCGTACTGCGAAGAGAAGGTTTCCGCTATCATCTCCGCAAACTCAGGCATCGGGATACCACCTCTGTCGGAATCACGATACAGGTCGGAAAAGCCTTCCCAAGGAGCGATGGCAGCCAAGTATGGAGGACGCTCGCTGGCTATGAACCACTGTGATGCCGTGAGCCAAGAGTTGCCAGCCATACCTACTTTCTGGTTACTCCAGCTCTGGTGGGCAATCCAACTGATGACATCCTTCGCATCCAAAGCATCCTCATGTCCCCAATAGAGAATGTTGCCCTGCGACAAATTAGTGCCTCGCTTGTCGGGATTCACGATGGCATAACCTCTCTGGCACCAATAAGCAGGGTCTGGTCCCTCAAACTTTTCCAGTCCTGAGGTCATGCTCTGTGGCACACCCGAACGATTAGGCACATCGTCGAGCATCTGTCCACCCACCTCCTTGCCATAAGGGCTCCACGCCATGATGGCAGGATAAGAACCTTCCTTGGCTGGCAAGAACACATCGGTGTAGATCGTAACGCCGTCTCTCAACTTCACAGCCACATCCCTCAACATCTTGATGTCGCAAGGCAATGGCATGCAGCCTTGTCTTCTGATGGTCCCTTTCTTGAGAAGCAAGGTGTCGGGATGAAAACCAGGATAACGAACTCGTGGTGCCGACACAGGCAACGTGCGCCTCAGTCCCACCTGAATCGTATCACCATCCACCCCATGAATCGTGATTTGCTGCGCTTGAACGCCCAACGCTTCCGCAGCAATCAATAACAACAATGCAATCTTCTTCATGTCGTCAATCAATCTTTTAATCGCGGTTGCAAAATTACAAACAAGCAGAAGGATGGCGCGAGAAAAACATAGCTATTATTTGGAAAAATGAAAACATGATTGTATTTTTGTAAGTACAAAGTTATCAAGCAATGACAATGATACGGCACAATAACGACAACGACAGAGAGTATGGCGGATATATGGCGATTGAAAATGAATGGGAAGCTAACGTCAAGGTTGTAAAGGTAGAAGCTGAAGAACTCGGCAGCATGAACCTGCATCCAGCCTATGGCGACTTCTTCTCCTTCGTCTTGGTCACGGGAGGAAAGGCAAGCTATAACATTAATAGTCACACGGTCAACGTGAAGCCCGATGACATCCTGGCGTTTTCGCCACGCCATTTGGTCGGCATGGAAACGTTCTCGCGCGATTTCGAGGCAATCCTCTGTATGGGAAGGGTGCCATTGGTCGAGAATATCCTTACTCATGTGGCAAGCTGCAAGATGCTTGGCGATTTCTTCATCACAAACGACATTCCATACCTGCCGTCATCCAAAGAGTTGAAAGAGAATGCGATAAAAGAGACATTACGCCTAATGCTCACGATAGCAGAGTCATTCCCAGATAAAGAATACTCACAAGAGATGAACGTGCGTCTCCTGGAAGTGCTCATGACACTTGTTGCCAGCAAACTGCAAGCGCCAAGCCGACTTTCGGCCACAGAGCACACGGAAGTCATTTACCGCCATTTCCTGGCCTTGGTAAGCAAACATTATCATAAGCGACATTCCACCAGTTTCTATGCCGACGAACTTCATATCACGCCTGTGTATCTGGCAAGAATAGTCAAACGATACGCGTTGAAATCCGCCAAAGAGTTCATCTTGAACTTGCTCAACAGGGATGCCATACAAATGCTTCGCTATGGCAGTATGCAAGTATCCGAGATTGCCGATGAATTGGGATTCACCGACATCGAGACCTTCAGCAAGTTCTTCAAGTCGAGGAATGGAATATCTCCAACGTCATATAGGAATCAAGACAAATGTCTTGATTCCTGTAAATAAGGTAAGTCTTTCCGTTATATTTGTAACGTGTTTTTCCCGTGTTTTGTGTAACTTTGTGACTTATAATTTGAAAGATAAACTTATACAGAGCATTATGAATAGATTGAGAAAGATTAGAGTGACATTGGCGACGGTGTTTTTCTGTTTGATAACGCTGCTGTTTCTCGACTTTACGGGAACGCTGCACGCGTGGCTCGGTTGGATGGCCAAGATACAATTCTTGCCGGCAGTCTTAGCTTTGAATGTCGGTGTCGTGGTGGCACTCGTGGTGCTCACCCTCGTATTCGGACGCATCTACTGCTCCATCATCTGTCCGCTGGGCGTGATGCAAGATGTCATCTCGTGGTTCAGTGGACTGAGGAACAAGAAGCGCAAACGCCGTCGCTTCAGTTATTCGCCAGCCAAGAGTTGGCTGAGATATGGCGTGCTCGTGGTTTTCATCGTGGCTTTGGTGGCTGGTGT
>DAINOS010000245.1:0-3105 GCA_036743855.1 Prevotella sp.
ACATGGAGACGCTCGTGCCATACGTGCGAGAGAAGGGAAGCATAAAGAAGCAACTACACAACTCCTTTGAGAACTGTTACACCTCGGCTTGCCTGTCGGAATTGAGAGACGGACAGCTCATTTTCCTCCCTTACATCGTAAAGGCGGAAAATGGCGTGAAAGTAGTGGTGGCGGAAAGCGACGTGGAAAACTATCCGGCAATGTTCGTGAAGAAAGGAGACAAGGAAAACAGTCTTGACGCCGTCTTCGCGCCTTACCCAAAGGCCGTGAAGCAGGGTGGACACAACGAACTCGAACAATTTGTTACCGCGGCGGAAGATTATATCGCCGTGGCAAAACCCAACCAGAAGTTCCCGTGGCGCATAATAAGCGTGTCGGCGGAAGACAAGGACATCCTCGACAACGACATGGTGCTTCGCCTTGCCTCGCCATCACGCTTGACAGACGCCTCGTGGGTAAAGCCAGGCAAGGTGGCATGGGACTGGTGGAACGACTGGGGATTGTATAAAGTGCCGTTCAAGGCTGGCATCAACACCCAGACCTACAAATATTATATCGACTTTGCCGCCAAGCATGGCATAGAATACGTGATTCTCGACGAGGGATGGGCGGTGAACAAGAAAGCCGACCTCTTCCAGATAGTGCCGGAGATAGACTTGAAAGGCATTGTGGACTATGGCAAGCAGAAAGGCGTGGGCATAATCCTTTGGGCTGGCTACAAGGCATTCGACCGCGACATGGAGCGAGTGTGCAAGACCTATTCAGCCATGGGCGTGAAAGGCTACAAGGTGGACTTCATAAACCGCAACGACGCGGAGGTGATGAACTTCCTTAACAAGGCAGCGGAGACTTGCGCCAAATACAAGCAGGTGCTCGACTTCCACGGCATCTGTCCGCCCACTGGACTGACGAGGACATGGCCAAACGTGATAAACTTTGAGGGTGTCAATGGTCAGGAGCAAGACAAGTGGTCTACGATAAAAAGGTACGACCAAGTGCAATATGACGTCACGGTGCCATTCGCCCGCAACTTCGCCGGACCGATGGACTATACCCAAGGAGCCATGCTCAACGGCACGCGCTCAACCTTCCGCCCGTCGAACACGGAGCCTATGAGCCAAGGCACACGTTGCCATCAGCTTGCCGAATACGTGGTCTTCCTCTCGCCGCTCAACATGCTTTGCGACAGTCCGACGCATTACGATGAAGAGCCAGAATGTACCGATTTCATCGCTAAAATCCCCACCGTATGGGATGAGACCGTAGCCTTGAAGAGTGAGGTGGGAGAGTATGTAGCCGTGGCTCGCAGGTCGGGCGGCAAATGGTTTGTCGGCGCGCTGACCAACTGGACTCCTCGCGACCTCACGCTCGACCTCACGCCGCTGAAAGTGGCAGGAAAGACAGCCGTGGTGTTCAAGGACGGAGCCAATGCCGAGAAGTTCGCGCAAGATTATGAGAAGACTACCATCACCGTGCCAGCCGACGGCAAGGTGACGATGCATCTCGCGCCAGGCGGAGGCGTGGCGCTGGAGATATAATAAGGCGTTGAAAATATGACAAGCAGTACCACGCTTTGGTACTGATACTACCACGGCGTGGTACTGTGAATACCACGGTTTGGTACTAATGCTACCACGGTTTGGTACTGCGAGTACCACGCCGTGGTATTCTTTTTGGTACGTCTCGCCGTTTCCAGTGAACCTTAACTGAAAACAGATATCAGACTTTGAAACATTTCTTTCGGTTTAAGGATAAAGACCAAAATCAATATTTGCAGAACAAGCAACATGAGATTCATGGCTGAACCTTGATACTCCTTACGACGAAGATGCCCCATGATATAGTAAACATTTGCCAATAATGAGCATATTACCACCAGGCATAAAAGTATAAGCAATATATTCCAAAGCATATCAAGTTATTTAGTGGTTCTATGTTGATTCGTGTGGGAGGTTTCTTTATCACATTTCATTTTTCACACGGATTAAAAAGATTTTAAAGATGTCGGCTTCGCCGATTACTCATACGATAATGCTTTGCAGGGGCGGGTCTTGTGCCCGTCCGCACCCCTTGCGGTGTAGCAATCTTTAGAATCTTTTTAATCCGTGTGAGGAATTCGCAAGGAAGTATATAACGCAACATTCTGCCCACACGATTCAACACAGCCCCTATTTAGTTTTCTGTAGACTTGCAAGAGTCTCCGAATTCTTCAGGTGACTCATCGATTTTCATTTTATTCGACGGAACCTTAATAGTATAACCACCTCCATATTTTTTATACATACAATAGCTAAATTCACCGACAGCTATAGCAGCACCTATAGGACCTATTGCTTTTTTGGCTACAGTTCCGAATGCTTTTATTATTACTTTAACAGACCAGGTCTTTGCTACAGACTGACTTAATCCATAAAAGATATCCATTCCTATTGCCTGTAATCCACAATCCATAACTCCAGAAAAATTAACAGCGTGACACGGAGTTGCAAATATGTGAATTTTATTCATTTTAGACTTTGCAATTGATGACTCGCGATTCTTTAGCTCTTGATTTAGAAGTAACATAGAAGCGATAACTAAGTCTTCGTTAGTAGCATTCGTTACATTCTTGATAGAGTCAATCTGATTTTCGGTTAATCCTTGCGCCATAAGATAGTCAACGCTTGCTTTGGCATATGGCACTAACAGTGTTCTGGCTTTTTCCTCAGAAAGTACTATTGTTTCAGTGTTACCAGTTTCGTTACCAAAGAAATCGTCCGCGTCAACAGTTAACTCTGCTGCGGTAATACGATACAAGGATGAAACATCTTGGACGGTTTTTGCAAGGCTTGCTAATTCTTTTTCTTCATGGGGTGTGCCTTCTGGGAATTGCACTTTTATAACAGCGCAATCTTCTTTAAGTTCAGAACTTCCACCTCGTGTAGAAACCGTAGGTGTCAAAGGAGTAGTCTCCAACTCGTAATAGTTCTGGCATAATGCAGACATGAATGTTTCCGCAGCGATAGTTGACTTAGAATCGTTAGGGTTCTCATTCATGCAGCCAACAATGGCGTTTAAGCCAAAAAAGGCAAGAATGGTTGTGATTACAACAATGGATTTAGGTTT
>DAINOS010000246.1:0-3030 GCA_036743855.1 Prevotella sp.
GATCACCTTTTCGATCTCGACATGGCCAATACTGGATGTGACATCACTAAGTTGCCAGAGTTTAAGGAAGCTGACGTGATTCATCTCGCTTGGATAAACCAAGGCTTTCTATCGTTGAAAGACATAAGGAAAATTATCAACAGCGGCAAGGCTGTTGTGTGGACAATGCACGACTTGTGGCCGGCTACGGGCATTTGCCATTTCACTTTTGGTTGTGAGGCATTCAAGGGCCAGTGCCACAATTGCTTCTACCTTCCAAGTGGCGGCCGTTCCACTGACCTGTCCACACGTGTGTTCAACAAGAAGAAAAAGCTATATTACAATAGCGGAATACATTTCGTGGCTTGCAGCAAATGGCTTGGTAGTAGCGCACGGCAAAGCAGCCTGCTGACAGGTTTGCAGCTTTCCGTCATTCCTAATCCTATCGACACTCACGTGTTTTACCCGAAAGACCGACACGCCGCGAGGCTGCATTCCACGCTTCCCGAAGATAAACACATAATCCTCTTCGTTTCTCAGCGAGTGACCATGGAACGCAAGGGTATGGCTTATTTCATCAAGGCCATATCGCTTCTTGTGGAGCGTTATCCAGAGATGAAGGACAATACGGCAATAGCCATTCTTGGCGGTCGTGCTGACGAAGTGGTCTCCCAACTTGCTTTGCCTTCTTTCCCGTTGGGATATGTAAGGAATGAGCGTCAGTTGGTGGATGTCTACAATTCTGCCGACGTGTTCGTGATACCATCGCTCGATGAGAACCTGCCTAACACCATAATGGAGGCCATGGCTTGTGGCGTGCCATCGGTAGGCTTCAAAGTTGGCGGCATACCTGAGATGATAGACCATCAGAAGAATGGTTACGTGGCCAACTTCAAGGATGCTGACGACCTTGCGGCTGGCATTCATTGGGTCTTGGGCGAGGCCGACAAGGAAGAATTGAAAAGGCAATGTGTGCAGAAGGTAATGTCTTGCTATTCGCAACGCTCCGTGGCGATGAAATACATAGAGGTATACAATCAAGCGCTTGCCTTCAAGAATTATAAATTGTAATTCATAGCTTTCATGATCAAGTTTACGATAATCACTTGTACATATAATGCCGCTACGGTGTTGCAGCGTACCCTCAACAGCGTCTTAGCCCAGAAATACGCCGATATTGAGCATCTCATCCTTGACGGCTTGTCAAAGGACGACACCGTGAGGATGGCGATGGACTACAAGCTGCGTTCTGATAAATTGTGCAATGGCCATGATGTGACTGTCGTGTCGGAAAAAGACGGTGGCCTTTATGATGCCATGAACAAAGGCATTCGCCTTGCCACGGGCGATTACCTGATATTCCTTAATGCCGGTGACGTTTTCCCTGAGCCTGAAACGTTGGAGACGGTTGCCGCTTCCATTTGCGATGGGGAACAGTTGCCAGGCGTGCTTTATGGCGACACTGACATAGTGGACATGGACGGCCATTTTCTTCGCCATCGTCGTCTATGTCCTCCAAAGAAGCTCACGTGGCGGTCTTTCCAATGGGGGATGCTTGTGTGTCACCAGGCTTTTTACGCGAGGACAGACCTCGCCAAGGACACGTTATATAATAATGTGGATTACCGTTTTTCCGCCGACGTGGATTGGTGCATTCGCATAATGAAACTTTGCGCTAAGCGTCATTTGGCATTGCGCAATGTCAACGAGGTGATAGTTGATTACCTTGATGGCGGCATGACAAACAAAAACCATAAGGCTTCGCTTAAGGAAAGATTCCGTGTCATGGCGAAGCATTATGGTTTTGTGCGTACGACCTTCTTGCATCTTTATTTCGTAATCAGGTCTTTCGTGAGAAAATAGCTCTTATGCTTTAATCTTTCAATCGTATCCTCTTATTTCAGGAAATATCAGAGGTTTATACATATCTGATAATCATTCCCGCCCTTACTTTCTGGCTCTTGCTTCTGAAACCATTCAGGCGCATTATCTTCTCGACGCTTACCCCCACTTTCTTGGCAATGGAAGCGAGGGTCTCACCGCTCTGTACCTTATAGTATACACGCTCGGGGGCGTTCATGGCCTCGCGCACATCCTCAGGCGTGTCGTCGTTGCTGCGTCCAAGCTCTCCGTAAATCATGTCGTGAGTATATCCGCCATTGCCAACCTTTCCGCGTTCACGTGTTGCCACATCCGACTCCCTGTCGTATGTTCGCTTGTTGAACGTGTAATAATCTCCTGTTACATCTTGGTTGCGGAAGTCAAAGAAAAGCGCCGGGTTTAGGGCTACACCACAAAGACGAGTCTCGAAATGCAAGTGTGAGCCAGTGCTTCGACCGGTGTTGCCACCAAGTCCAATAGGTTCGCCAGCCCTAACGTTCTCGTTTTCTGTCACAAGTTGCTTGGAAAGGTGTCCGTAAATTGTCTCAAGGCCATTGGGATGCCTTATTACAATATAATTGCCATAACCGCCAGCCTCATATCTCACGATTCTGACTTTTCCACTGAAAGCGGCGCGGATGGTGTCGCCAGTATATACTTTAATGTCCAGTCCCTTGTGTTGGCGACCCCATCTTGAGCCGAAATTGCTTGTCACCACGCGGCTTGGCGTCGGCATGCAGAAGTGACGGAGGTTAATGGTGAAAGAGTCGGGAAGCTCTGTGGCACGGTGAGCGTACGTGTTGTCCCATTCGTCACCGTAGAGTTGTGCGGCTGGCGATTGGTAATTCTCGCGTTCTACCATGCTCCTTACTTCTATTGAGTCGAGTTTTTTTGCCCTTCTGTCTATTGGAGCTTGCCTTGCTAATAGGTCCTGTGCCATTGTGGTGCCGGCCGTGAAAACAAAAAACAATAATGCCCCAAATATCTTGATATTCTTTTTTAATGTCATTCAGTGTAATTTCTTTCAGGTTTGCAATGAGACAGTAGAATATGTTTCAATTGCACGCACAAAGATATAAAAATTATGTCAAAATTGATTTGGCTCAAGAGTTTTTTATTGGTTGTTTAACAGAAATTGCGTGCAATCGTGATTGCGTTAACAAACGTTAG
>DAINOS010000247.1:0-3028 GCA_036743855.1 Prevotella sp.
AATGGCAGATAGACAAGTGTCGGTATGCCGAGCACCGTGCTCTGCGTCATTCCGCACGCCGTCCACGGCACGAGCACTGAGGTGACAGTGGCGGAGTCCTCTGTGGAACGGCTGAGAAGTTCGGGTCGGTAGCCTCGTTCGGCATACTCATCGCGATAGATGGACACGTTCATGATTATGGACAGGAACTGATCGCCCATCACGAGGTTAAGAAGCACGCCTGACAACACCGTAGAGCACACAAGCGACACAGTGCTGCGAATGCTCTTGAGCAGCATGTGGGTAATGCTTTTGAGCATACCGCTCGCCACCATGCACGAACCGAAGCACATGGCGCATAGTATGAGCCACACCGTGCTGAGCATACCGACCATTCCTCGTGTGGCAACAAGCGAGTTTATAGCCTTGAAACCGGTGTCGACGTTGGTATGTGAGTAGCACGTGAGCATCAGCCCCTCAAACATGCTGCGAGCATTGATAGACTGTTCACCGGCAATATGCATCAGCACTTGTGGTTGTAGTATGACGGCGCACACGCACGCCGCGAGCGATGAGAGCAGAAGTGTTATGAGCGACGGCATCTTCTTGTAGATAAGGAAACCGGTGAAAACCGGTATGAGCATTGTCCAAAGCGAGATGTCGAAACCTCTGTTGAGTCCGACGAGATATTGGCTTATTTCCACTTCCGTGCCGTTATAAAACAACCCAATGACGAGATAGAGCACCAGTGAGACACAGATGCTTGGCACGGTGGTGTAGAGCATGTATCGAATGTGGCTGAAAAGGTCGGCCCCAGCCATCGACGAAGCGAGCACCGTGGTGTCGCTCATGGGCGACATCTTGTCGCCAAAGTAGGCTCCGGATATTATCGCTCCGGCCGTGTATGGCCGCGGGATTCCGAGGGCGTCGCCAATACCCATGAGGGCGATGCCAATCGTGGCGATGGTAGTCCACGACGTGCCTGTCACGACGGATATTATCGAGGCTATGACGCAGGCGCACGGCAGGAAAAACATGGGCGACATGAACTGCACTCCGTAGTAAATCATCGTGGGCACGACACCGCTCACCATCCACGTGGCCGACATCATGCCGATGAGCAGCAAGATGAGAATGGACACGCCTGAGTCGCCAACGGTTTTCTTTATCATTTCCTCAAACACTGCCCACCTTGTTTTGTATACAATCATCGACAGTGCCACGCATACCGTCGACGCTATCATCAACGCCACCTGCGAGGCTCCGTTGAGCGCGTCGTCAGGAAACAATCGCACCACGAGCACGATGAGGGTTATAAGTACGGCAAGCGGCAAAAGGCTCACAAGTGGGGTGGGGTGCGATGTGTTGTTGCTCATAAACTTTAAGTTTTCTGGCTCAGTGAAGACCTATAACGACTCTCGGTCTTCAGGTGTCACCTCAAGGATGGCGGCAGCCATGGAGTCGGCACATTGCACAATGCAGCACAATGGGTATTCTTGCCTTGCCGTGTCATAGCAACGTTCGTCCTCATAAGAGTTCATGTTGAGGCCAAACGCGCCCATGTGCCATCTTATGGCGAGCATCTCATCATCGTGCAGGTCAAGGCCACTGAGCAGGAGCATCATCACCGATTTCTCGCCGTGACCCATCGGAAAGTCCTTGTAGCTGACGTTGTAACCCTCGGCCTCCTCCCATTGTCCGAGTTTGTTCTTATGCTTCTTTATCGTCTTCTTGTATATGTCAGTCTTGCAGACATCGTGGAGCAATGTGGCGATGATGACGCTTTCTTTCTTCACCTCGCCTGCCGATGCAGCGTCGATGGTTCTCAATCCCTCGTATATCATCAAGCCAGCTTTGCATGTGTTGAGACTGTGCTGGCAAAGGCCGCCCTCAACGTTGAGGTGGTGGCCTGCCGATGCCGGAGCCTCGAAGAAGCCGCCCTTCTCAAGATCCTCGATCACGAAGTCGATGCCGTCGCGTTTAGTGGAACGCAACAGGTTCTCAAACTCTTCCTTGTTTTTTTCCTTGTCTATTTCCATTTTATTATGACTTTCTTATCTTCATTTCGTAAGCAGTGTGCAAAATTAATAAAATTACGAAATAGAAGAAAAAATCATGGGACAAAACATTGCCATATCGCGCAAAATATGTACCTTTGCACCGAATTTGAGTCCGTGGAGGCTAAAAACAAGTGACGACACTTTTTAAGTCGTCCGCCTTGCGGAGAAAACCGTTTATAACAAATAAAATGTACGCAATCGTAGAGATTAACGGTCAACAGTTCAAGGCAGAGGCAGGCAAAAAGCTTTTTGTCAATCACATCAAGGATGTTGAGGCCGGCAAGACTGTTGAGTTCGACCGTGTGCTGCTCGTCGACAACGACGGCGCCGTGAAGGTCGGTGCGCCTACAGTGGAAGGTGCCAAGGTTGTCGCTGAGGTGGTTAACCCACTCGTAAAGGGCGACAAGGTAGTGGTGTTCAAGATGAAACGCCGTAAAGATTACCGTGTGAAGAATGGTCATCGCACCCACTTCACTGAGGTAGAAGTTAAATCAGTTAACGCTTAAAACAGGAGGTAAAACAAGATGGCTCACAAGAAAGGTCAGACCAGTTCCCGTAACGGTCGTGAATCAGCAGCAAAGCGTTTAGGTGTTAAGATTTGGGGTGGCCAGAAGATTGTTGCCGGCAACATCATTGTTCGCCAGCGTGGCAACAAGCACTTCCCAGGCGAGAATGTGGCACAGGGCAAGGACGATACTTTGTATGCCTTGACCGACGGTGTGGTTTACTTCCACAGAGGTGCCCGTGACAAGAGCACGGTTTCCGTACTCAGCCCTGAGGCTTACGCAGCTAAGACAAAGAGAGCTGACGCTTAACGTTAATAAGTCGTTAAGATAAAATTCAAAACTTATTCCAAACAAACATAGAAGCCTGTTCCCATTGGGAGCAGGCTTCACTCTTTTTAAATACTTTGATTATGGGTATGCCCTGTTTGTGGGGGCAATGTCGCCCACACATATTATATAATATGTGGAGCGAACAAAAAAGAA
>DAINOS010000248.1:0-1327 GCA_036743855.1 Prevotella sp.
GGCCATGGCCAAGGTCTTAATGGAAGAAAGGCGCGACATATTCAGAGTGCTTGTTTTCTACGATAATGTTGTTCATGTCATATTTTATCACCACCGTCTTTGCCTCGTCGTCGATGGTGAAGGCGTCCATGTCCTGGTTCAAGGGTATGAACGGCGGAATCTGTGCTTGGGTGTAGCCTTCGGAAGGCGTGTTGGCGGCCTCCACCTCGCACACGGGCAGTCGCAGGCCGAGGTCTGCCGCCCTCCTGCCCTCTCCGAAGAAAATCTCCTGGCGCATGAGGTAGAGCAGCCGCAACAGGCTGTCTTGGCTGTCGCACCTGTCTATCATCGGCTGGGTGACAGACGTTCCTGAGATGTAGGGTATGTCGATGAGGTTTGGCGCCTGGCGGTCGAGAATCAATCCGGAGCGCAACGTGTCGGTGGGCGATGCCGCCACCTTGAAAGCCGCGCTGTTGGGGTATCTCTTGTAGCCGCCGTTATCGCGCTGTTCCAGTTGGTCGTTTACGCCTCGCTGCACGGGTCTACCATTCACCAGGGCGAGAAGCGCGGTCATGGTTCGCTTGGCCTTGTCGATGTCGTTGTCGGCTATCTCCGCCTCGGCCATGATGAGGTAAGGCTCCTCAGCCTTGGCTATGCAGATGGGTCGCTGCTCCAGCGGGTCAGTGGTCTGGAAATACTTTGGGTCGAGGAAGTCGAGGCGTGGCAGCGGCTGGTATGCCGTGCCGTATGGCATGCCGTAGACGAAGCCTTGGAAGCTGTTGTCCACGCCGTTCTTGCCGTCGAAGGTCACCTGCTTGATGAAGTCGGTGGAGAGCTCCAGCGCGGCTTGGGCTTGGCTCACCGCCTCCTGCTTGTCACCGAGCTTGTAGTGAGCCCTGGCTATGAGGGTGTGAATGAAGGCCTTGTCATCGGCGGTCTTCGCCAGCGAGAGACAGGCGTTGAAGGTGTCGATGGCCTTGCGGAGGTTGTGCTTCCAGTCGCGTATCTCGCCGCCGTTCTCCTCGGGCAGACCCACGAAATACTCGCCGGCGAGAAGGTACGAATAGCCCTCAATGTAGCGCAGGTTGAACTCTTGTTCCTCGGTCATGGTCTGGTCGGTCTTGGATATGTTGTTGAGCCCGTTGAGTGCCATCTCGCGTATCGCCCCCACCCCACGTTGCAGGTTGGTGACGTCGGGGTCGGTATAGAGTATGGTCGGGAAGTCGAAGACCTTGCTGCCCTGGGTGGAGTTGTTGAAATAGTCGTCGGACAGGATCTCGGTGAGCTCCACGAACTCGCCTATCGTGGTGGCGAACTTGCTGTTGGTGCCGTTTACCCATGTCTCAAG
>DAINOS010000248.1:1427-3019 GCA_036743855.1 Prevotella sp.
GGATTGTAGACATTGAAGCCGAATGTCGCCGTCTTGATGACGTGCTTCAAGTCCCACTCATAGCTCACGCCGATGTTCCTTATTTTGAGGAAGTCGGACTTTTCCACGAAGAAGTTGGTGAAGTTGAGCCACTCTTTTGCTTGCGTGGTACCCTCAAGTGCCTTGTCGGGCACGGCTGGGTCTTTCAATCCCTTGGCAAATCGGAACTGGCGGTCGAAGGAATGGACGTAGGCTCCCGTCTGCCAGTCGCCGCTGACGATGAACGAGAGGTTTCGCCATCCGCCCGTGACTGAGAAGTTGCCGTATTTCGTGGGCAGCGTGGTGCCAAGGTCTTGCAGGTTCAAGACGTCTTTCAGCGAGCCGTCGGCGTTGAGCTCTGCCTTTGAGCCTCGCAGGAATCCCACGGGCTTGCCTTTCGCCACCACGGTCTGTATGGTGCGCGATGAGAAGCCGCCAATGGCGAAGGGCACGGCAGTGCCGATGTCGAGCACCTTGTTGCGGTTGGTGTTGAGCGAGGCGTTGAGGCGCAACTTCCAGTCCTTGGTGTTGAGCACCTGCACGCCCAAGGCGAGCTCCACGCCCTTGTTCTCTATCTTGCCCACGTTGGCGAGATAGTTTGACGCCTGTCCTGATGAGGGCAGCGATGGGACGTAGAACAATGCGTCCTTGGTCAAGGCATAATAATAGGTGAAGCCGATGTTCAGCACGTTGTGGAAGAGCGTGGCGTTGAGTCCCGCCTCATAGCTGTGCTTTTTCTCCGGCGCGAGGTTCGGGTTGCCGTATTTCCCGAAATAGGCGGCTTGCTGGTCTTGGTATGAGCCAAGGTCCACGGTGCGCTGGTATTCAAACGCCGGAGGGTAACTGCCCGCCACGCCATAGTTGGCCATGAGGCGCAGGTTGTTGAGAAGTCCGCTCCGCGTGAGCGGCTTCATGAACGGTTCCTCGCTCATGACGTAAGACAGGCCCACCTTGGGATAAAACTGCCACCCCACGTTGTCGCCGAAGGCCGTGTTGTAGTCGGAACGCAAGCCGAGGTCTATGTAGTAGCGGTCAAGGATGCCAACGTTCTCCTGCACGAAGGCACCGTAGTTGTAGAGGTAGCTGAGCCACTCGTTGGCAGTCAGCGTGCCGGCTCCGGCTATGATTTGCGCCCCGTCGCGCACGTTGCTGCCGTTGTAGACCGATTGGTGGTCGTTGGTGCTGAAAAACTGGAATCCAGCCGTGGTGATGGCGCTGAGCCATTCCTTGTACCTGAGCTTGTATTGCCCGTTGATGTCCGCCGTGAGGCCAAAGTATTTCCTGTCGAAGTTGCTGATGCTTCCGGCGTTGGAAGTGCCTTGTGGCTTTTGCTGTATGTGAATGAGAAACTCGTTGGTGGTGATGAGCTTGTTACTGCTCACGCGGTAGTCCACTCCCAGCGTAGCTTTCAGGGTGAGGTCACGCGTGGGCTTGAACTCAAGGCTTTGTGACGTTTGGAAACGCTTAATTGATTCCTTGTTGTTTTGCAGTGCCTCCGCCTTGCTCACAAACTCCTTCATCTTGCCAAACGTGTAGTCGTCGAGCGCGTCGATGTCGGCGCCATAGTTCTTCTC
>DAINOS010000249.1:0-3008 GCA_036743855.1 Prevotella sp.
GTCCATATTGCGCTTGAGATCGAACACATTGCGCACCGTGGCCAAGGCTATCGTCTTCAGGCATCGACGCACTTCCTTCAAATACTTGTACTTACGAGTCTCGTTGTTTTCTTTCAGATAGTAGTCGATGTTCTCGTTCAAGACCGAGATATAATCACGCACGGAGGAAACATTGATTTCCTCGTTGACCTCCAGCACATCCTCGAAGAACTTTTGGTAGACATCCTCCATCTCCAGACAGTCGCCCGTATCACGTATCACCCCATTCTCTATCAAGAATCGGATGCGTTCCTCCTTATATTCCGTCAACTCCAGGGCATAGTCATAGCGGAACTGAAGGGAATGTCGCTTCGCAAACATCTCCTTCAGCAGCACTTTCTCCCTATCGAGGGCTCTCACCAATTCATCTATCGAGCGGAATGTTCCCATGAATTTTCACTATTAACCAGTCTCCAAAATTAATTTAGGTTGATAAATATGAACGAATAGCTAAATACATCATTGTTTTTGTTAACTATATGAAGTCCATAACATTAAGTTTTGATTATTGTATGTAAAACCTTTATACAAAATTCGTCAAAATACTTGAAATACGCAAACAATACCATGAAAAATTCATCAATGAACTTAACATCACAAAAGGATAATCGTTACGAGAAAAGTCTGTAACTTTGCAAACAAGAATACATACATGACTATGGACAGAAAACTTCTTTTTGTTTCCGCGAGCCTCATTTGCATGCCAGCACTGCTTTCAGCCAAGCCTGCCAAAGCATCGAAGGCCGACGGCTCACGCCCAAACATATTGTTTATCATGTGCGATGACATGGGCTATGGCGACCTTGCCTGCTATGGCCAGCCGTTCATCTCCACACCCAACATTGACCGTCTGGCACACGAGGGCATGCGCTTCACCCAGGCTTACGCAGGCTCGCCCGTATCGGCGCCATCGCGCGCGGCACTCATGACAGGCCAACACTCGGGACACTCGCACGTGAGAGGCAACAAGGAATACTGGTCGTATGACAAGACTGTGAAATATGGCGACAACATCGACTTTGCCGTTGTGGGACAGGAGCCATACGACCCGGCTCACAAGATTCTGCCCGAGATGCTCAAGGACCAAGGCTATCGCACGGGGCTGTTTGGCAAGTGGGCTGGCGGCTACGAGGGTTCGCCATCGACTCCCGACAAGCGCGGCATAGATGAGTTCTATGGATATATCTGCCAATTTCAGGCTCACCTGTACTATCCCAACTTCCTCAACCGCTTCTCACGCTCGCTTGGCGACACCGCCGTGGTGCGTGAGGTGCTGAAAGACAACATCAAGTACCCGATGTTCGGGCCTGACTATTTCAAGCGCACGCAATATTCCGCAAAGATAATCCACGACAAGGCGTTGGAATGGATTGGCAAGCAAGACTCGCGACACCCCTTTGTCGGTTTCCTCACATATACCTTGCCTCACGCTGAACTCGCTCAACCCGACGACCAAATACTCGAGAAATACAAGAAAAAGTTTTTCGTGGACAAGACTTGGGGCGGACAGGAAGGCTCTCGCTACAACGCCGTGGAGCACACCCACGCGCAGTTTGCCGGAATGATAACGCGTCTCGACACATACGTGGGGGAAATCATGGCAAAGCTCAAGGAGAAGGGACTTGACAAGAACACACTCGTGATTTTCACCTCCGACAACGGGCCTCACGAGGAAGGCGGAGCCGACCCCGCGTTTTTCGGGCGCGACGGCAAATTGCGCGGACTGAAACGCCAATGCTATGAGGGCGGTATACGCATTCCATTCATAGCGTGGTGGCCAGGCCATGTCAAGGCAGGCACGGTGAGCGACTTGCAGTTCGCCTTCTACGACATAATGCCAACATTCTGCGACATCGCCGGGATAAAGAACTTCCGCAAGCGTTACACCAACAAGTCGCTGCCAGGCGATGGTTTCGACGGCATCTCCATAGCCCCGACGCTGCTTGGCGACACCGTGAGGCAGCAACACCACGACCACCTCTACTGGGAGTTTCATGAGACCGACCAGATAGGCGTGCGGCGTGGCGACTGGAAACTCGTCGTGGTGAAGGGCAAGCCACGACTTTATAACCTCGCGACCGACTTGCACGAAGACCACGACGTGGCAAATGAGCATCCTGACATAGTGAAGCAGCTCGTGGATATAATAAAGAAGGAACACACTGAAAGTAAGATATTCAAAGTGACGTTGCCTTATTGAACGCCTTGAAACAGTCGTAAAAACCAAAGGCAAGGAAAAGAAAAAAGCGGGGACACGTGTCCCCACATGGAATGTTTTTCTTAATTTTGCACCCGCAAAAGAAAACAAACAATGGAATACATGTCACAAGAATGCTACGACAAGCTCGTGGCAGAACTTCAACATCTCATAAAGGTTGAGCTGCCCAAGGCTCAAGATGAGCTCTCGGAAGCTCGCGACAAGGGCGACCTGAGCGAGAACTTCGAGTATCACGCGGCAAGGAGGGCGCATGGGCGGTTGCTCGGCAAGATAAGGTACAAGCAAAACATCCTTGCCAACGCCAGGGTGCTCGACACCAGGCAGCTCTCGCCCGACACTGTGCAGCTGCTATGCACTGTGGAGATAACCAACTTGCGCGTCAACCGCAAGGCGACATATACCATAGTGAGCCCACACGAGGCCAACATCCACGATGGGAAAATATCCATCAAGTCGCCCATAGGCCAGGCCCTCGTAGGGCACAAGCCAGGCGATACCGTTAAGGTAAAGGCTCCAGCCGGAGTCATCGAGCTCCGCATAGAGAGCATACGGCTGGGATGACGTAGGTAAGCATTTATCAGACGACAATATTACGCAGAAGAGCCAGTGGACATCGCGTTCACTGGCTCTTCTTGTTTTCTATGCTTGTAAGTGTATAGCACGCAAACGCGCGCTATACCTTTAATAAACTACTCAGGCAGCATAACCACTTGCACCTCATAGAGACGCTGTGCCTGTGGCACGCCATCCG
>DAINOS010000250.1:0-2983 GCA_036743855.1 Prevotella sp.
GTGAAACTGAACGGTTGGAAGCCAGACCAGGTGTCGGGAATAGAAGTGGCCGTAAACGACTTCAACCACGTGGACGACGTGGAGAGGCAGTTCATTAAGCAAGTGAACAAGCGACAAGACCACTACGGCGAGACCTATACATCGCAAACCATAAAGGAGATTAATCCTCAGATATTCAGATGGCTCGACTTGCTCGACATGAACGTGTGGATCATACTCGCGTTGATGACCGCCGTGGCAGGCGTGACGATGATCTCGGGACTGCTCATCATCATCCTTGAACGCACGACGATGATAGGCATACTGAAAGCCCTCGGCGCGCGCAACAAGACGATAAGGCATCTTTTCCTGTGGTTTGCCACTTTCTTGATAGGAAAGGGGCTTATAATAGGCAACGTGATTGGAATTGGCGCTTGCTTGTTGCAGAAACACTTAGGCATTGTGAAGCTCGACCCTGCCACCTACTACGTCAGCACGGTGCCAATAGAATTTAACATACCATTGATTGTGGCTCTCAACGTGGCCACGCTCATCGTAAGCGTGATAGTGCTGATAGGCCCAAGCTACCTCATATCGCACATTCATCCTGCCAAGAGCATGAAATACGAATAAGCGGCAAACACGCATAAACGGCAAGACGCCTTTGGGACATTTACCCAAAGGCGTCTTGCCGTTTTATCATGATTTGAAAAACTAAGCGTGCCTGTAACTGAGCGCCGCCCCTATTGCCGTGCAAAACTCGGAATGCTTAGGGATGATGAAATGAACCTTATAGAGCTTTTCAAGTCCTGGGAACACCTGTTTGCACTGAGGAAGCAATGTCAGGTTGCCTATGAGCACGTATTCCCTGATTCCTGAGTTGAGCGAGGCAAGTATGCAACTCGACCCTATGGTCTGTAGCACAGTGGTAATGATGCCTGTCGCTATATCCTCGCGCGAGGCATTGCTCTTAGCCTTGCCAAAGAGCGATGCCGTGACGTGCTTCGGCAAGCCTGGCAATGGATTGGGCGATATGTCGCCAATCTGCAAGTCGATATTGGAAATCTCACCTTGCATGGCAAGCGAGATTATCTGTTTTATGTCATCGGTTTTCAGTATGACACGGCTCAAGCCAGCCAACGTGCCACCACCGAGCCCGAGACCACCTATATGGCGGATGCCTTGATGGTCGCACTGCACAAGGCTCGTGCCCGTGCCCATTGACACCACTATCATGCGGTCGAGACCAGTCTCGTAACGCGCGCCCAAGCCATCGGCGATAAACTCCTCTGCCTTGTCGGTCGGCAAGCCATAAATAGGCGAATTGACATAAGCGGCTCCAACACCCGTTATCATCACACGCTCAATGTCGGACAGGGCTATCTGATTGTCGTACAGATACTTGCCAAACGCCCCGTAAAGGGATGTCACGGGGTCTGTGGCGCGTATGCGTATGGGCGACACCACGCCTTCGTCACCTGTGATGCCCACTATTTTTGTCGTGCTTATGCCAACGTCTATTCCTATTATCATTTTGTCGAGATTATGTTCGCTGCAAAATTACTAAATCTATTTGAGACAATAACCTATCTGCCTGTTTTAATGATACAAGAAAAAACTTCCGCCATCGCTGTCGCAATATTTCCTTATCAACTCCTGGATATACTCCGCGTTGGCCTTGACCTGCGTCTCATTGCCGTCGTAACCATTGATGAGCACCACGAGATGAGTTGTCTCAAGGCTCATCTTCGTGCGTTCATTGTCAGACGTAGGCGTGCCTACCCCACCCTTGCTGTCGCGATACACAGGAAGTCCAGCAATGTTTATCATGCCTCTGCCGATGCCCTCGTATGGCTCACCCTCACGGCCGATGCCAAGCGTAAGGGTGTCACCTTCAAACTTGTCGGCATCGAAGCCACCAATACTGTAGCCATAGGCTATGCTCGCGAGGTTAACCAAGTCTACAAGCGTGTCTATCTGGTAAAGATCCTTGCCCGTGAGCTGGCGACGGATAAGGGCCTCAGCTGCCGGACGATAGCGCGATGGGTCCTTGCCACAGGCACGATACACACGCCTCGTGGCGGCAATGCCAGGAAGTTCTTTCAGCGTGGCGGTGGTAAGCGTCTGGCGGTAACGTTCGCCAAGGGCGTTGATTTCATCCCACAACGGCTGACAATACCTGCTATTGACCACTTGAGCCTCGACACACGCGCCTACAAACGAGGGGCATACCGACTCTATCTCATCTGATATAACTATTTTCATCTCCCTATACTTACAATTATGATTCGCAAAACACTTTGTCACAGGCAATCACGCCCGCACCACTATTATAGAAACGCTTGATACTGCCAAATATTGTATATCATGCGTAAATACGCTCAAACATCGTGTTGGAAATGTGAAACTTATATAAACATAACACATATAACCCTGCACGCGCCCCATGACATTTGGAAGGAGAAACAAAATGTTAGTAACTTTGCAGCGTCAAATTAAACAATGTTTTTATGGATAACGCATTAAAGAAGGTGGGAATATTCCTGCCCATAACCTTAGGTATGCTCACAGCTTTCGGTCCATTCATGACCGACTTCTACCTGCCGTCAATGCCGGAACTTATGGATTATTTCAAGACATCGCCCTCAGCCGTCAGCGGCTCGCTCACAGCTGGCATGGTGGGACTTGCCGGCGGACAGATACTCATAGGGCCACTCTCCGACAAATACGGTCGTAAACGCTTGCTGGTGCTATCGATGATGGTGTTTGCCATCACTTCGGTGCTCTGCATTCTGGCACCCACTATTCATGTGTTCAATGCCTTGCGTGTGGTGCAGGGCATGGCAGGCGCAGGCGGAGTGGTGCTTGCCAAGAGCGTTGCCACGGACCTGTTTACCGGCAAGGCCCTTTCCAATTTCCTCGCGCTGCTTGGCGCCATCAACGGCATCGCGCCTGTATGCGCACCGCTGATAGGCGGCACGCTGGCCTCGTTCACCTCATGGCA
>DAINOS010000251.1:0-2977 GCA_036743855.1 Prevotella sp.
ACCTGCAGCCGCTTAATTGCTCTCATTAAGGCTGCATACCACAAGACAGGCAAGCTTGTAGTCGTGCTCATCGACGAATACGACGCGCCGTTGCTCGACGTGGTGCATGAGGACGAGGAACTGCCCGTATTGCGCAACGTCATGCGCAACTTCTACAGTCCGCTGAAAGACTGTGAGCCTTACCTGCGGTTTGTGTTCCTCACCGGCATCACCAAATTCTCGCAGATGAGCATATTCAGCGAGCTTAACAACATCACAAACATCAGCATGCGTGACGATTATGCCGGAATTTGCGGAATAACCATGGACGAGCTCACGACACAGATGTCGGCCGACGTGGACGCCTTGGCTGAGAAACTGGGCAAGACAAGGGAGGAAACACTCGCCAAGCTGCGCGAGTATTACGACGGCTATCATTTCGCCGCACAGTCGCCCGACGTGTTCAACCCATACAGTCTGCTCAACGCAATGGCGGCAGGGCAACTCGACTATTACTGGTTCTCTTCCGGCACGCCGACATACCTGATAGAGATGCTGAAGAAATTCCACGTCATGCCGTCGGAAATCGGCGGCGGCGATGCCGACAAGTCGGAGTTTGACGCGCCCACAGAGAACATGACATCCATTATTCCCCTGCTCTACCAGAGCGGCTACATCACCATCAAAGGCTACGACCCCGAGACCGAGCTCTACACGCTCGACCTGCCCAACAAGGAGATACGCGTCGGACTCTACCGTTGCCTGTTGCCCAACTACATAGGCACCAACACCGTGAAGGGCACCACGACCATCGCCAAGATGTCCGCCCTCATACGTCGCAACAACATGGACGGGGCATTGGAAATGCTGCAGGCTTTCCTGGAGACCGTGCCCTACTGCCAAGGCGCCAACACCGAAGGCCACTACCAGCAGATGATGTACGTCATCTTCTCCATACTCAACCATTATGTGGATGTTGAGGTGCGCACGCCGCGCGGCCGTGTGGACATGGTGCTGCGCACAGCGACGCATCTCTACCTGTTCGAGCTTAAGCTCAACAAGGACGCGGCGACAGCCATGCGGCAGATTGACCTGAAGCAATACCCAAAGCGCTTCATGCTGTGCGGACTGCCGATAGTGAAGGTTGGCATCAACTTCGACGTGGAGAAGCACAACATCACGGACTGGACAGTGGAGGAAGCAAGCGCTAAGAAAAACCTAAGCATGTGCTCGTTCCGTGCAGCTTCGGTGCATAAGCCGGAGGTTGAGGAGGCACTGAGTACGAAGGTGACTGATGAGGACTTGAAGGATGCTGTTGAGGATGAATATGGAGCGAAATATAGCAGGGATGGGAAAAGATTGCTTATGGCACTATCAAAAAAACTCAAAGGTGAGTATTTCATTAAAGATGGAGTAAAAGTAATTGGAGACAATGCTTTTTCATGGTGCTCGTCTCTGACAAGCATCAATATACCCAATAGCGTGACAAGCATTGGAAACGAGGCTTTTTCATGGTGCATGTCTCTGAAAAGCATCAATATCCCGAATAGTGTGACAAGCATTGGGGAACATGCTTTTGCAGAGTGTGAATCTTTGGCAAACATCAATATCCCGAATAGCGTGACAAGAATTGGGGACTATGCTTTTTGGTGGTGTAAATCTCTGACAAGCATCAATATCCCGAATAGCGTGACAAGAATTGGGGACTCTGCTTTTTGGAGTTGCGAATCTCTGACGAGCATCAACATCCCGAATAGCGTGACAAGCATTAAACGCGGTGCTTTTGCGAAGTGCATATCCCTGACAAACATCCATGTTCCGAATAGCGTAACAAGCATTGGAGGCAGGGCTTTTTATGGGTGCGATAATATTAACCCACAAACAAAGTCAGATATAATAGAACGCTTTGGAGAAAAAGTATTTGAATTATAATAGCTATCGAATCAAAGCGCAGGAAGCGTGAAAACATATTGAAACAATACCATGGTGCCATCATCGCCGATGTCACCAGCCAAGCAACGGACGGACTGATAAAGCTAAGCCCATTCTATCCTCATGGCGGCATACCCGTGCCGTTCAGCGAAGGCTATATGGCGACATGCGTGGAGGCTATATGGCAGGGGCTGAAGGTGTTTGAATCGGCAGATGTGGACGTGAGCCTGTTCGGCAACGACACCATGAAGAACCTGAAGCGTACCGTGCGGCGATATGGAAAGCCATTGGGACACCGGAAGGGAGTGCACGGAACCGAGCTGTTGGGCTATATAGAAGCACGGAAAGAAATTTACCTGCCAGCATATCGGTGGGTGCTCGAAAACAAGGTGGCCGACATTATAGAGCGGCTGCGAGAAGCGCGGCATCGACATCGCCAAGCCTGGCGGCGGAGGACAGGGCTCGCTGTCGTGGTCGCTTGACCAGCGCGACGGCCTGGAGCACTATGTCCGTATCGGGTTCACGCGCCAGCACCCCATGATGTATGTGGCCATGAACGAAGGTCGCATGTCCAACCCCGTCATCTTGGAGATAGACCCAGCCGTGATTTACGACGAGGACACCCGCTATGCCGACCGCAACGCCACGCGCAACGGCGCCAATGTGGGCGGCACGCTGGACGATTTCAAGAAGATACATTTCCAGACGGTGAAGGCCGCCAAGCATTTCGACCTGGATGCCGACGAGCAGCCTTTTTATCAGGCCGAGGTACTGGTAAAACATTGCGTGCCGCTGAAATACATACTCAACATCGGCAATTTCGGCATTCCCGTGCCAAGTCAGCCGCAGCAGCTGCAGAGCAAGAACGCCTACACCGCCCGAGTGGACCGTGAGCACCCCACGGCATTCATATTCCTGATAGACCAAAGCGTGTCGATGCGGCGGCTCACCTCATTCAACGGAGAGGACATGACCCTCTCCGAGGCTGTGGCCCGCATAGTGAACGCACAGATAATCGAGTAGGAGGAAAACGAAGTGGTTTTTCTCCTACTTTCGTTTTCCGACC
>DAINOS010000252.1:0-2972 GCA_036743855.1 Prevotella sp.
CGATAGCCGTCACCGACATGCCCACAGGCCATGACCTCACGTTCTTCCAAAACCAGGAGATGCTTGCCTTGCAAAAAGACGGATTCGTGGGGCAGCCACTGAAGCGTGACCTTTGGAACTCCGACGGAGAGATATGGTACGGGCAGATGAAAGACGGCTCGTGGGTAGTGGGGTTGTTCAACCGCGAGCAATCAGCCGCCACTCGCACTATCGAGCTTTCAAAGATTGGTCTTACAGGCTCATGGAAAGCCCGTGACCTCTGGAAACACGCCGACGAGGGCACCGTGACCGACAAGATTGAGGCTCTCATACCATCTCATGGATGCAAAATCATAAAACTCAGCAAATAAGACTTTCAATATATGAAACACGCATTGCGCAACATACTCACGTTGCTGTTATCTTTCTTCGCGTTGTCCACCTCTGCGCAAACATTGAGCTCTCCCGACGGCAACATCACTGTCAAGTTCTCCCTCACGGGCGACGGTGTGCCAACCTACGAGGTCAGCTACAAGGGCAAGCCTGTCATCAAGCCCAGCACGCTCGGCATAGAACTCGCCGAGGAAAACTCCTTGATGGACAAGTTTCGCGTCAACAAGGTTTCCACGTCAACCTTCGACGAGACTTGGAAACCGGTCTGGGGCGAGGAGAAAGAGATACGCAACCACTACAACGAGATGCTCGTGGAGATGGAGAAGCCAACCAATGGCAGGTTCATGAACCTCCGCTTCCGTGTCTTCAACGACGGCGTGGGCTTCCGCTACGAGTTCCCGCAACAAAAATACCTACCCTATTTCGTGGTCAAGGCGGAGCACACCCAGTTTGCCATGACTGGCGACCACAAGGCGTGGTGGATTCCTGGCGACTACGACACTCAAGAGTACGACTACACCGAGTCTAAACTCTCGGAAATAAGGAGCCTCTTGCCAAAGGCGGTTTGCAGCAATGCCTCACAAACCATCTTCTCGCCCACTGGCGTGCAAACGTCCCTGCAAATGAAGACAGCCGATGGCATCTACATCAACATCCACGAGGCGGCACTCGTAGACTACTCTTGCATGCATCTGAACCTCGACGACAAGAACCTGATATTCGAGTCGCAACTCACGCCCGACGCCCAAGGCAACATGGCCCACATGCAAACTCCATGCACCACGCCCTGGCGCACCATCATGGTAGTGGACGATGCCCGCAAGGTTTTGGCCTCACGATTGATTCTCAACCTTAACGAGCCATGCAAGTACACTGACACCTCATGGATCAAGCCCGTGAAGTATATCGGCGTGTGGTGGGAGATGATTGGCGGTGGCAAGCAATGGTCTTACACCTACGACTTCCCTTCGGTAAGGCTTGGCGTTACCGATTACAGCAAGTGCAAGCCTCATGGCCAGCACCCTGCCAACACCGCCAACGTGAAGAAATATATCGACTTCGCCGCCAAGAACGGTTTTTCACAGGTTCTCGTGGAGGGCTGGAACATTGGCTGGGAAGACTGGTTCGGGCATAGCAAGGATTATGTCTTCGACTTCCTGACCCCTTACCCCGACTTCGATCTCAAGGGTCTCAACGATTACGCCCACTCCAAGGGCGTGCGCTTGATGATGCACCACGAGACATCCGCCTCCATACGCAACTATGAGCGTCATCTGGAGGCTGCTTACGACTTGATGGACAAGTATGGCTACAACGCCGTCAAGAGCGGGTATGTGGGCAATATCATTCCGCGTGGCGAGCACCACTACGGCCAATGGCTCAACAACCACTACCTCTATTGCGTGACCGAAGCCGCCAAGCACCAAATCATGGTCAACGCACACGAAGCCACTCGCCCCACGGGACTTTGCCGCACTTATCCCAACCTGATTGGCAACGAGTCGGCGCGCGGCACGGAGTATGAGTCGTTTGCAGGCAACAAGGCCTTCCACACCACGGTGCTGCCGTTCACTCGTCTGCAAGGTGGGCCAATGGACTACACTCCTGGCATATTGGAGGGCGACATGCACAAGGTTGACCCCAACAAGCATCATCACATCAACTCCACCTTGGCACGCCAGTTGGCCCTGTATGTGACAATGTACAGTCCTCTTCAGATGGCTGCCGACCTTCCAGAAAACTACGAGAAGTATGCTGACGCTTTCCAATTTATCAAGGACGTGGCGATAGATTGGGATGAGAGCCGCTACCTTGAGGCAGAGCCCGGACAATACGTTACCATAGCCCGCAAGGCAAAGGATTCCGGCAACTGGTTTGTAGGATGCACCGTTGGCGAGACACCACACCAGTCAAGCCTCAAACTCGACTTCCTCACTCCTGGAAAGAAATATGTTGCCACAATCTATGCCGACGGCAAGGATGCGAGCTATAAGGCCAACCAGCAGTCGTACACCATCACCAAGCGCGCGGTCAACAGCAAGTCGGTGCTCAAGTTGAAAGCAGGTGCCGGCGGTGGCTATGCCATCAGCATCTTCGAGAAATAGTCCATTACAGGTGTTCTATCTATAGTTTTCCGTAGCGGAGGCCTTTTGGCTTCCGCTATGTTTTTAACATGACGATACAAAGAAACAATAGTTCGTTAAAAATAACATAGCATTTATTCTGCCCTTTCCCAGTCCAAAATTCCCTTGCCTTCCTCGTCAAGTTCGATGCCCAGACCGATGACTTGTCGCTTGTCGGCCTTGAAAGGCTCAAGGTATTGACGGCTGAGGATTTGCCGCGTGGCGGCAGCCTTGCCGCCGTTGTTGCGCAGCTTCAGCTCAATGACGTAAATGTAGCGTGAGGTTTGCACCGTCATGTCTATGCGACCGGTGGCGAGCATGTGCTCCACCTCTACCTTCAGCCCGATGGCATTGAAAATGGTGCTGATGATGAGACGGTAGCGCTCCTCCATGTTCATCGACGCAAGTTTCTTGTTGCTGTAAGGCACGTCGGCGACGAGGGCTTTGAGCGACTTCATGGCTTCGGCCACTTGCCCC
>DAINOS010000253.1:0-2967 GCA_036743855.1 Prevotella sp.
AAGTGGTGCTAATGGCCCAAAAATATAGTTGAACAATGGAAAACGAGAATTTGAAGGATAGAATCAAGGAGATTATGGACAGCAAGCACATGAACAATAAAGTGTTTGCAACCGAGACAGGCATCAACGAAGGAACCTTGAGTTTGCTTCTTCGTGGTAAGACCCAACCTACCCTAAAACATTATGAGGCCATTCATACTCGTTTTCCTGACATTGCCATGGAATGGCTCTTCGATGGTAAAGGACCAATGTATCAAAATCAGGCCCCTACAGAGTCTGGTGCTGATGCTTCCGTGAACCATCCACAGACGATAACCTCGATAAACAATTCTATGTCAGGCGAAGCGTCTCCTTTAAATAATGCCACTCCAGGCGTAGGTAGTAGCTCAAACGTTCGAACCTCTACCCTTTTTGACCAGAGTGATTATAAAGACAGTTTTGGGAATCAAGGACACGATAAAAACATTGTCAAAATATTAAACAATCGACAGCGTAAAATCACTGAGATAAGGGTCTTTTTTGATGACCAAACTTGGGAGTCATTTGTCCCTAAAAAATAATTTTGCTTTCCTTTTTTGGCATCTACGGATAAAACAATTATCTTTGTGGTTGTAAAGTTCAATCTTATATATAAGAAAGGTAATCACGACTACCTTCACTAATTTACAACCATGAAAAAACATTGTTTAGACCTTCGCGTTGTATCCGCGACGCATCTTTCTGACCATCATGTCTTGTTGAAGTTGACCCATGACAACACTCTTCCCGACATGATTCCAGGTCAGTTTGTGGAAGTTCGCGTAGATAATTCCCCAAGCACATTTCTTCGTCGTCCAATCTCCATCAATTACGTGGACTATGATCGCAATGAGTTGTGGCTCCTTGTGGCAGGCATTGGCGATGGCACCCGCCACCTTTGCCAGTTACACGAAGGCGATGCCGTAAATTGCCTCTTGCCACTTGGCAATGGTTTCAGTCAAGTTTCCCATAAAAAGGTACTGCTTGTAGGCGGCGGTGTAGGAGTAGCCCCCCTTCTTTGGCAAGGCTGCAAGTTGAAGCAGGAAGGATCCGAGCCTTCTTTTCTTTTAGGAGCCAGGTCTGCAAAGGATTTGTTGGAGCTGGACCTTTTCAAGAAGATTGGGTCTGTTTATATCACAACAGAAGACGAGTCTGTGGGAGAGAAAGGCTTTGTGACCAACCATTCCATTTTACATCGTGAAAAGTTCGATTTCATTCAAACATGTGGGCCAAAGCCAATGATGAAGGCCGTAGCGAACTATGCCAAGACCAGTGGAATTGACTGCGAGGCATCGCTTGAGAACATGATGGCGTGCGGCTTGGGAGCATGCCTGTGCTGTGTTGAGAAGACGGTGGAAGGTAATCTTCGCGTGTGCCAAGATGGTCCCGTATTCAATGTAAACAAGTTGTTGTGGTGAATTGAAGGATGCTAAGAATGTAAAAATAAATTACGCAATATGGTAGACTTAAATGTAAAGATAAATAATTTTTCGCTTCGCAACCCCATTTTGACGGCAAGCGGGACGTTTGGCTATGGTTTGGAGTTTCAAGACTTAGTGCCATTGGAGGAATTGGGTGGCATCATAGTAAAGGGAACAACCCTTGAAAAGCGTGAAGGAAATGACTATCCACGCATGGCAGAGACTGCTTCCGGCATGTTAAATTGTGTCGGATTGCAGAACAAAGGTGTAGATTATTTCTGTGAAAACATCTATCCAAGACTTAAGGACATTGACACTAATTTCATTGTCAATGTTAGCGGAAACTCTCCCGAAAACTATGCTGAATGTGCTGCGCGAATTGACACTTTAGACAAGATTCCTGCCATAGAATTAAACATTTCATGCCCCAATGTAAAGGACGGAGGCATGGCTTTTGGCGTGACTTGTGAAGGTGCGGCGAGTGTTGTTAAAGCAGTCAGAAAATCATATCACAAGACCCTTATCGTGAAACTTTCACCCAATGTTACCAACATTGCTGACATCGCCCGCGCATGTGAGGCGGAGGGCGCCGACTCTGTATCGCTCATCAACACGCTCATGGGCATGGCGATTGACATAGAACATCGTCGTCCTAAGTTGTCCATTGGCACTGGCGGACTCAGCGGTCCTGCCGTGAAGCCTGTTGCAGTGCGTATGGTCCACGATGTTCACAAGGCTGTAAAGATTCCTGTGATAGGTCTTGGTGGTATAATGACGGCAGAGGATGCCATAGAGTTCTTTATGGCAGGAGCTACGGCGGTGGAGATTGGCACCGCCAACTTCATTGACCCAACTGTCACTTTGAAAATCAAGAATGGCGTAGCTTCTTGGTTGGAGCGACACGGCTGCAAGAGAGTCTCGGATATAGTTGGCGTAGTATAATATAATATGTGTGAGGATAGCTTTTACACAGACGAGGACTTAGACTTTTCCCAAGCAGGCGATAATGATTTGCCAGATGGCCTTGATAGCATCCACAGTTGGGACTATTTCGCTCCTGAAGAGACAAAGAGGCGTGATGATTTTTCTGACACATCTGAAAACGATGCCGACGTAAGCGAACCTTTGCGTTCGCTTCTGCGGATGATACGTCAACAACCATGGCAAATCACGGCCGCGAAGGCGTTTTATGAGCAGGCTTTGTTCATGGCCGATTATGAGGAAGACGCGCCCATAGTCAGTTTCATGAGCTATTTTCCTTCTTTCCGCGACATGTCAGTCCCACAGTTGCGGAGTTATTTCGCCATTCGCCGCCAACTTCGTTTAGGTAAGTTTCCCGATGTGTCCTTGAGCTATCTCTTCGTGTATGTTTACGAGACCTTGATGAAAGTCGGAATCAACACTGCAGAGGAAGGATATGAGATATTAAGCGAAATCAATGAGGCTTATCGGAAAACTGAGCCTAAGTTGAGTAAATACTTGTCGCCGTGGCTTCGCGATTACGTGGTTTACAATGACCTCTCATGTC
>DAINOS010000254.1:0-2963 GCA_036743855.1 Prevotella sp.
ATGGTCTTGATGGTGAGCTTCACTATGTCGATGTTTCGCATCTCGTTGTGGCCGCCCACGTTGTAGACCTCTCCTGCCCTGCCTTCGCGCACCACGAGGTCAATGGCCTTGCAGTGGTCTTCCACGTAGAGCCAGTCGCGAACGTTGAGTCCAGCGCCATAGACAGGCAACTTCTTGCCTTCAAGGATGTTGTTGATGATGAGCGGAATGAGTTTCTCGGGAAAATGGTATGGGCCGTAGTTGTTTGAGCAACGTGTTATGCTCACCGGCATGTGATATGTGTCGCGATAGGCCTGCACGAAGAAATCGGCACTTGCCTTGCTTGCCGAATAAGGGCTGTGTGGGCACAATGGCGTCTTCTCGGTGAAGAACCCCTCAGCGCCCAACGCGCCATATACCTCATCGGTTGACACCTGATGATAACGCTTGCCTGCCTTCCACGTGGGATAACCATGCGCGTCCTTGCCCGTGACCCATGCCTTGCGTGCCGCGTCCATGAGGTTTTGCGTGCCAAGGATGTTCACGCTGAGGAAGAGTTGTGGGTCTTCGATGGAACGATCCACATGGCTCTCGGCTGCGAAGTTGACCACGAAGTCGATGTCGTTTTCGGCGAAGAGTCTGTCCACGAGTTTACGGTCACGTATGTCGCCCTTCACGAAGAAGCAACGCTTGTTGTCGATGTCGTCCTTGATAGTGCCCAAGTTGCCAGCATAGGTCAAGGCATCGAGCACTATGACCTTGATGTCGTCGTTGACGTATTTCTTGTGCAATAGATACTTGATGAAATTTGAGCCGATGAAACCCGCGGCTCCCGTGACAAGATACGTTTTCATAAATCAAAGCGTTTTTTAATGAATTCTGCAATAAAAAGTTCCGTGCCCTCAAGCCCCAACAAGCTGGAGTTGATGCACAGGTCGTAGCTCTCGGAGTGTCCCCATACCTTGCCAGTGTAGTAATTATAATATGAGGCCCTGGTCTCCTCCTGCGAATGGATGTATTTTCGTGCCGTGGCACGGTCAAAGTCGTGCCGCTTGCAAACAGCCTTTATCCTTTGGTCGATGTTGGCGGTGATGAAAACGCTCACGGTGTTTTTATAGTCGCGCAACACGTAGTCGGCTGTGCGTCCCACGAAGACGCAACTGCCCTCATCGGCCACTTTCCTTATGGCATCGCTCTGGAACTTGTAGAGAGAGTCTTGTGAGAAGTTGTCCTTGTAGAAGTTGCTCTCGCCCATCAGCGGCACCCTGACGTGGAAGAGGGATTTGAGAAAGCCCTTCTGCTCGTCGTTCTGCTCGAAAAACTTCTCACTGAAACCACTTTCCTTGGCGGCGAGGTTGAGAAGTTCCTTGTCGTAAAACTTGCAGTTGAACTCCTCGGCAAGCATCTTGGCTATTATTCTGCCGCCAGAGCCTATCTGCCTGCCGACATTGATGATGATCTTCTTATCAGTATTCATGGTTAGATTGTTTTATTTGCTGCTTGAATTTTCTCATATATAGAGTCATGATGACACCAGCAACGGTAGCCGCCACGAAGTCGGACGTTGGCAAGGCATACCACACGCCATTCACACCAAAGAACAATGGGAAGACGTAGAGCAAGGGGAGAAGGAACAGCAACTGCCTCGAAAGTGAGAGGAAGATGCTTATCTTCACTTTGCCTATGCACTGGAAGAAATTGGTGACCACCATTTGGAATCCCACCACGCAAAACACGAGCATATTTGTCCTTATCGCCGTCACGGCTATCTTGATGAGCGACGGGTCGTTGGTGAAGATTCGTGCCAGGAGACTCGGCAACGTGATAGCTATGAGCCAACCCGTTGACATGATGATGGTCGCCGTGATCATGGCCAGCTTGAGCACCTTCAACAGCCTGTCGAGCTTCTGCGCGCCATAGTTGTAGCCAGCAATGGGCTGCATGCCCTGGTTAAGGCCAATGATTATCATCACGAAGACCGTGGAAATGGCCGAGGCTATGCCATAAGCACCAACCATCAAGTCGCCACCGTATTTCACGAGCTGGTTGTTGATGAAAATGATGATGATGCAGGCACATATATTCATCAAGAAAGGCGATATGCCTATGGCTATGATGTTTTTCACGAGTCTCGCCTTGAGCCCATAGATGCCTTTCTTGAGATGCAACAGCTCATTCTTGTTGGTAAAGAGCTTCATCTGGTAGACCAGTGCCAACGATTGCGATATGACCGTGGCGAAAGCCGCGCCGCGTATTCCCCATTTCATTATGAGGATGAACAACACGTCGAGCAAGACGTTCATGACCACGGTGAAGATGGTCGCGTTCATGGCCTGGCGTGGCTTGCTCGCCGCGCGAAGCACCGCGTTCATGCCAAGATACATATGGGAAATCATGTTGCCACAGAGAATGACCTGCATGAAGCTGCGCGCGTAAGGTATGGTGGCCTTGCTCGCGCCGAAGAAATAGAGTATCGGGTCAAGGAAAATCAGGCAGATGACGGCAAAGCTGAAACCTATGATTAGGTTGAGTGTGACCGTGTTGCCAAGCAACTCCTCGGCGGTGAGATAGTCTTTCTGCCCGAGCTTCACTGAGATGGCAGTCGAAGCTCCCACGCCCACTGCCGCGCCAAAAGCCGCCGAAAGGTTCATGAAGGGAAAGGTTATGGCGAGACCAGATATGGCAAGCGGCCCCACGACCTGACCAATGAAGGCACGGTCAATGATGTTGTACAAAGATGAGGCTACCATGGCTATGATGGCAGGCATGGCATATTGAAGCAAGAGTTTGCCCACGGGCTGGGTCCCAAGGGCAAGCGTGGCTTTTTTACTTTCTTTCTCTTTATCCATATTGCAAAAGTAACATTTTTATTTGGGCTTTTGCGTTTTTCAAGCTACTTTTGCAAAAAATATTTTTTCCATGGATAGGCACGCCCTAACACTTTTTGAACTCAACTCGCTTGTCAGCAACGTCATCGACACGGC
>DAINOS010000255.1:0-2957 GCA_036743855.1 Prevotella sp.
GCGCAGCCGAGGGCTGGTATGAGGTTGCTCTCTTTCAAGACGATGAAGTCGGAAGCAGGCATGTTGAGGTAGTCGGCGAAGGCTTTTCTCAGCGCGGGCAAGAACGTGAGCGGGCCACCGCACAGGAGTATTGGCGCGGAGAAGTCGCAGCCGTGGCTGAGGGTTGTCACCGTTTGCACGGCTATGCTATGGAAGATGCTCGCCGCGATGTCTGCCTTGGGAAGGTTGCGCGCCATGAGGTTTTGGATGTCGGTCTTTGCGAACACGCCGCAGCGGGCTGCCATGGGGTAGAGGTGTGTCGATTGCAAGGCGAGGTCGTTCATCTGCTGGTTGTCGCAGCCCATGAGCACCGCCATCTGGTCGATGAAGGCTCCCGTGCCGCCGGCGCAGTTGCCGTTCATGCGAAGCTCAGTGCCCTTGCCGTTGAAAAACACCACCTTGGCGTCCTCGCCGCCAATGTCTATCAATGCCTTTGCTTGCGGGAAACGATTGCGGGCGAAAACTGTGGCTGCCACCACCTCTTGCACGAATTCGGCGTTGAGTGTCTCGGCGGTTGACATGCCGACGGAGCCTGTTACGCAAAGGCTCATGCGGATGCCAGGGAACTTTTGTCCTATCTCGTCCAGGTAGGAGCCGACGAGCTCCTTGACCTTGGCGTTGTGTCGTTCGTAGCGTGAGTAAACAATATTGCCTTGAGCGTCGATGACAACCATCTTGGCGGTTGTGGAGCCAACGTCAAGTCCAGCCCTGAAAAAATCTTCCATATTTACCAACAATCTGTTTCCTTGTATTTTATGTTGCAAAGTTACTAAAATTTTGCGCAAAACTTGAACAATTGTAACAAGTTTCCTATTTATTACTGTCAGCCAAATATAGGTTCTCTTACTATGTTAATAACAAATGGGACAATGGTTGACAACACAGCCAACCATTGTCCCATTTTTAGTGTTTCGGCTTTACGCTTGAATCGCGTCGCGATTCAAGCGTAAACGCGATGCGATTCAAGCGTAAAGCCGACGCGATTCAAGCGTAAGGCCGAAAGGCCTTTTTGCATTGATTCTCGTTATGAATATTATTTCGTGTAGAGGAATCTCTTGATCGAGCGTTTTGGTGTTTTCTCAAACTCCTCTTCGTGTATTCTTATCTCCGACAATCGGCAATAGGCAGGCTGTTCGGCGTTGAGGGCCTTGCGGTTTTGTTCCATCACGCCTTTCAGGTCGTTGTCGCTGATGCCCATGGCCTTTGCCGCGTCGTAGTCGGGATGCACCAGGCCCACGAGCTTGTCGCCCTCCTGGATTACCACGCTCTCGTTGACCAGTGTCATGGAGTTGAGCTTGTCCTCAATCTCCTCAGGATAGATGTTTTGTCCGTTGGAGCCGAGAAGCATGTTCTTGGAACGGCCTTTTATGAAGATGTTTCCTTCCTTGTCCATGAGTCCGAGGTCGCCCGTGTGGAACCATCCGTTGTCGTCGATGGCCGCCTTGGTGGCCTCCTCGTTCTTGTAGTAGCCCAACATCACGTTGGGTCCCTTGCACAGAATCTCGCCAGGGATGTTTGCTGGATCAGGGCTGTCTATTTCCACTTTCATGTGGTATGCTTCCTTGCCGCACGACCCCGGCGCGAAGCGCGACCAATCCTCATAGCCGATGATTGGGGCACACTCTGTGGCGCCATAACCCACGGTGTAGCGGAAGCCGATGCGGTGGAGAAATTGCTCCACTTCCTGCGAGAAGGCTGCTCCGCCAATGATTATCTCGTAGAAGTTGCCGCCAAAAGCCTTGGTCACTTGCTCGTTGATGCGCTCGTAGATTCGCTTGTTCAAGCCAGGCATCTTCAGGAGCAGGCGCACGCGAGGGTCTTGGAGCTTGGGGAACACCTTCTTCTTTATTATCTTCTCGATAATCAAAGGCACCGATATGATGACCCTTGGCTTCACGTCGGCGAAAGCCGCGGCGATGATGGCCGGCGACGGTATGCGCGTGAGATAGAAGACGTGGCATCCCTTTATGAACTCGAACAGGAACTCGAAGGCCATGCCATACATGTGGGCCATGGGGAGGATGCTGATGATGTTGTCGCCCGTGGCGATGACCTTGCCAAGCACGTGCTCGGCGAAGTCGGCATTGCTCCACATGGCGCGGTAGGGTATCATCACGCCCTTTGAGAAACCTGTGGTGCCGCTGGTATAGTTGATGAGCGCGAGCTCGTCGGGGCTCTGCTCAATGTAGTAGTGCACGTGCTCCTTGCGGAAATATTTTGGGTATTTGCGCCCGAACATCTCGTTGAGGTGCTCGCGTGCGTAAGTCAGCTTCTCGGTGCGTGAGGTGACCAGTGAATAATCGGGAATGTAGATTATCCCCTCAAGTCCGGGCATCTTCTCAGGGTCAATCTGTGTCGCCACCACGTCGCCCACGAAAAGGAGCTTCGCGTCGGAGTGGTTCACGATGTTGTGGATTTGGTCTGGCGTGAACTCATGGAGTATGGGCACGGCGATGGCACCATAGGTGAGCACGGCGAGGAATGCCGCCGCCCACGCCGCGCTGTTGCGACCGCATAGGGCGATCTTGTCGCCCTTCTCGACACCTGAACTCTCGAACATGATGTGGAGCTTCTCGATCTTGCGTGCCACGTCGTGGTATTGCAGTGTGGCACCCTTGTAATCGGTGAGCGCGTCACGATCCCAGTTCTTGACGATGCTGTCTTGGATGAGCTGGTTGAAGCTTGGAATCTTTTCCATAGGTCAATATCTTCTGAGTGAAAGCTGTAATCCTTGGTTATTTGTTCTCGGCATAGAGATACCTCTTGATCGACTTCTTCGGGGTCTTCTCAAACTCCTTGTCTTGCAATTGTATCTTGCTTATCTTGCAAAACGTCGGCAACTGCTGGTTCAGCTCTTGCCTGTTTTGCTCCATTATGGCGTCGAGGTCGCTGTCCTTGAAGCCCAACTGCTGGGCGGC
>DAINOS010000256.1:0-2953 GCA_036743855.1 Prevotella sp.
TAGTTTGTTATAAAATTTCTGCAAAGATACTCTTTTTAATTGTCAAAAGAGCTCTTTGCAGAAAAATTATTTTTAGTTTAACCAATTATCTTAATTATAAATATGTGTGGCTTGCAAAAATGTTATGGTTGCTGGCTTGTGATGCCGTATTGTTCAAGCCATTTGTCTATGATTCTGCGCGCGATGCTCAGTTTTTGTGGAATCTGAGGCAACTTGTCATAACGGAACCATGCTCCACGAGACAGCTCGGAGCGCTGGAGGTGTATGTCGCCCGACTCATACTCAGCCATGAATCCAACCATTAGACCGCAAGGGTAGGGCCATGGTTGGGAGCCGAAGTATGTAAGGTTCTTTATGGTGAGGTGTGTTTCTTCCATGACCTCGCGCCTGACGGCTTCTTCCAATGTCTCGCCCGTCTCCACGAAGCCTGCCACGAGTCCGTAGAAATCGCCCTTGAAGTTCTTGGCGTGTACAAGTAGCACTTCGTCGCCTCTGTGGATGAGCACGATGATGGCTGTGGCGAGTTGGGGCCATACTTCTTTGCCACATTGTGTGCACCGCTTTGATATGATGGTGTGCATCTTCATTGGTGAGCCGCAAACACCGCAATATTGGGTGTTGAAGTCCCAATAGAGCAGCTCCTGACATTTGCCAGCCTTCAAGTACAGTTCTGTGGGGAGGTGGTAGAACGACTCGCGAAGTCCGATGAAATCGTAGCCATCGCTTTTAAGGCTTTCCGACAGGATTTCTATTTGCTTAGGGTTCTCAACCTTGAAAGTGTATACCTCGGTGCCGTCCTCCATAGGGCTGACACTCATGACGTGAGTCCATGGGTGGATTTTCACGGGCACGTCGTCTGAGCGTGGTATGGTGTGAGTGCCGTCGGCCTGACGTTCAAGCAGCAGGTCGGTCTTGGAGAATATGAAATAGTAGGCCATTGTGATGAAATGATTTACTTGCCGCTTGAAGCCTCACGCAGTTCAAGCAAGACAACGTTCTCAACGTGCGGAGTATGTGGGAACATGTCCACTGGTTGCACGGCGGCAACCTTGTATTTCACATCCATCAGCTGGAGGTCTCTGGCTTGCGTGGCAGGGTTGCAACTGACGTAAACTATGCGTTTGGGTTGCGCGTTAAGGATGACGCTTACAACGTCTGGGTGCATTCCGGCACGTGGCGGGTCGGTGATGATGATGTCGGGGCGGCCATGCTCTTCGATGAATGAGTCTGTGAGGATCTTGCGCATGTCACCGGCATAGAACCTTGTATTGGTTATGTTGTTTATTGAGCTGTTTACCTTGGCATCCTCTATGGCCTCAGGGACATATTCAATGCCTATCACTTCGCTTGCCTCTCGTGCCACGTAGTTGGCGATGGTGCCAGTGCCAGTGTATAAGTCATAGATAAGTGGGGTGGCATTGTTTGGTAAGCCTTTGAACGCAAAGCCCTTGGCTACATCGTAAAGGCGATGCGCCTGCTCGGTGTTGGTCTGGTAGAAACTCTTTGGCCCGACCTTGAACTTCAAATCGCCCATCATCTCGTAGATGAAGTCAGTACCTTTGAATGTGGTCAACTCTTGGTCGCCGATGGTGTCGTTTCCCTTTTGGTTGTCCACATATATTAAAGAGGAAATTTGAGGGAATTTGTCGGCTATATGCTGCATGAGTTGCTTGGCGAGCCCATCGTCGTTGGGGTTGTCATAATGAAACTGGATGAGCAGCATCCATTCGCCAGTGTTTGAGTTGCGGAACATGAGGTTCCTAAGCAATCCTTTCTGCGCCTTAACGTCATAGAAAGTCATGCCAATCTCCTTTGCATAACGCTCAATCTCGTTGCGTATCTGATTGTGCAAGTCGTCCATGAGCCAGCATTTGCTTATGGGGTAAATCTTGTCGAACGCGCCTGTGATGTGGAAGCCAATGGCAGAATGGTTGCCTTCGGCAAGGTTGAGGCTCTCATCGTTTAGCTCCTCTTTTGTGAACCATCGGCGATTGCAACAGCCAAACTCCAGTTTGTTGCGATACTCTTTCGTCTTGACAGAGGCGAGGATAGGGCTGATCTCTGGCAGTTCCACCTTGCCGATGCGCGTAAGTTGGTCTGTCACTTGTTTTTGTTTTGCCTTTAATTGCTCTTCGTAGGGCAGGTTTTGCCATTTGCAACCGCCACAGATTCCAAAATGCTGGCAAAACGGCTCAGCTCGCACGTCGCTCTTTTTGATGAATCGCAATATACGCCCCTCGGCGTAACTGTGCTTTTTTCTGAGTATCTCTACGTCGGCCACGTCTCCTGGTACGCAAAATGGTACGAAGACTACATAGTTGTCGTGATGAAAAAGGCACTTGCCTTCAGCGGCAATGGCTTCGATGGTGACACCCTCAAGAATGGTGTTTGGTTTGCGGTTTCTGCTCATAACGTATTTGTTTCTTATGCAAAATTACTTGAAAAGTGTGTCATTGGCAAAACTTTTCGCTTTTTGTTTGCGTTAACATGAAAAAAGATGTTTAGAGACGTGCTTTTTTCATTGTTTAATTTGCAATACTAAAACTAATTTGTTAACTTTGCAATGTCAGCATTACAAAACACCCTATACTAACGCAATTTACAATAAACAATATAACTATATGAACGAGAAAAGGGTATATACCTTTGGTAATGGCAAGGCGGAAGGCCGTGCCGACATGCGTAACTTACTTGGTGGCAAAGGCGCCAACCTCGCTGAGATGAATCTCATCGGTGTGCCTGTGCCTCCTGGCTTCACTATAACAACAGACGTTTGCAACGAGTATTTTGAGAAAGGCAAGGCTGATGTGGTGTCTCTATTGAAAGATGATGTTGAGAAAAGCGTCAAACATATCGAGGGTTTGATGGGCTTGCGTTTTGGTGATGCCGAGAATCCATTGCTTGTAAGCGTGCGTTCAGGCGCACGCGCGTCAATGCCAGGCATGATGGACAC
>DAINOS010000257.1:0-2810 GCA_036743855.1 Prevotella sp.
CCATTTATGATGTCGTGCATGAAATGCGAGAAGAACATGATTTGCGCATGCGCCCTTCTCTTCTTGAAATCACGCCTTATGGCATCCTCATCCTCGTTAAGGTATTGGGCGAGAATGCTGTCCATTGTGTCGTCATCTATGATGGCGCTCTCCGCCGGCACGATATTGTTGGCGAAAAGAAACCGTGAACAGAACCTGTGGACGTTTCCCACGAAGACATCCTCGGCCTTTTCCTTCCCCACCCTGAGGTCAACACGCTCACGCATGCCACGAGCCGCGCGATTGGTGAAAGTCAAGCACAGCATGTCGTCGGCGCTCACTCCGCTGGCGAGTGCTTGGCCGATGCGCTCGGCAAGAATCTGCGTCTTGCCACATCCAGGAGGCGCGAGCACGAGATGCTGCCCACGTTTGAGGTCAAGGATTTCCTGTTGCGACTTGTCGGGTGTCCACTGTAAGGTTTGCTCCATAATAATGGTATAATAAGCGTCGCGAGGTTGTGATAATATAAAGACGCTGCGACGTGATGTAAAAAGGGGCGACCCAATGGCCGCCCCTCGCCTATAAAGTTATCGGAATTGCTTAGCAGCTGCACTTCCAAGGCTTCAGCTCCTTGAAGAAGTCGTGGCCCTTGTCATCAACCAGGATGAAAGCAGGGAAGTTCTCCACCTTGATCTTCCACACGGCTTCCATGCCGAGCTCCGGATACTCCACGCACTCAATGCTCTTGATGCAGTCGTGACTGAGGATTGCGGCGACGCCACCAATCGTGCCAAGATAGAAGCCGCCGTGCTTCTGGCAAGCATCCGTCACGACGCTGGTACGGTTGCCCTTACCAATCATGATCATGCTGCCGCCATGACTCTGGAACTCATCCACATAAGGATCCATACGGTTTGAAGTCGTTGGTCCCATGGAACCGCAAGGATAGCCCTCCGGTGTCTTTGCCGGTCCAGCGTAGAGCACTGGATGATTCTTGAAATAGTCGGGCAAGTCCTCGCCGTTGTCGAGACGGGCCTTCAGCTTGGCGTGCGCGATGTCGCGCGCCACGATGATAGTGCCGTTGAGGATGACACGTGTGGAAACAGGATACTTTGTGAGAATGGCACGGGCCTTGTCGATGCCCTCGTCGAGGTTGATTACCACGCCGCCGTTCTCGCCTGGCTTCTGCAACTCCGCGGGGATGAGGTTAGCAGGATTGGTGTCCATCTTCTCCAACCAGATACCGTCGCGGTTGATCTTTGCCTTGATGTTACGGTCGGCAGAGCAGCTCACGCCGAGACCGATAGGACAGCTCGCGCCGTGGCGAGGCAAGCGAATGACGCGCACGTCGTGGGCGAAAGCCTTGCCACCGAACTGTGCTCCAAGGCCAATCTTGTGAGCCTCAACCAAGAGCTTAGCCTCAAGGTCGAGGTCGCGGAAGGCGCGGCCAGTCTCGTCGCCCGACGTTGGCAGGCTGTCGAGATAGTGAATTGAGCCGAGCTTCACGGTGAGGAGGTTCTTCTCAGCCGATGTTCCGCCAATGACGAAACAGATGTGATAAGGAGGACAAGCCGCCGTGCCGAGGCTCTTCATCTTCTCCACGAGGAATGGCAGCAACGTGCCCTCGTTCTGGATAGTGGCCTTTGTCATGGGGTAGAAATAAGTCTTGTTGGCAGAGCCACCGCCCTTTGCCACCATCACGAAGCGATATTCCTCGCCTTCCGTTGCCTCGATGTCGATTTGGGCAGGCAGGTTGCACTTTGTGTTCACCTCGTCGTACATTGTCAACGGAGCGTTCTGAGAATAGCGCAGGTTGTCCTCCGTGAACGTGTTGTAGACACCCTTTGAGAGAGCCTCTTCCTCATCGAAGTCTGCCCACACGCGCTGGCCTTTCTCGCCGTGGATGATGGCCGTACCCGTGTCCTGGCAGAAAGGCAACACGCCCTTCACGGCAGTCTCGGCATTGCGAAGCAGAGTCAAGGCCACGTATTTATCGTTGTCGGAAGCCTCTGGGTCGCTGAGGATAGCGGCAACTTGCTCGTTGTGCTTGCGGCGAAGGCAGAACTCCACATCGTGGAAAGCCTCCTGCGCAAGCAGGGTGAGAGCCTCAGGAGTGACTTTAAGAATCTCCTTACCCTCGAAAGTGGCGGTGCTAACGCCTTCTTTGGTCAGCAGACGATACTCGGTATCGTCCTTGCCCAACTGGAACATTGGGGCATACTTGAATTCTACTGGTTTAGCCATAACATAAAATGTTTATTGTATAATATGTATATCATTAATTAATGTTGTTTCCAACAGTTGTCTTCATGAGAAGCCTTTTAATATCCGAAAATGTCTTCAGTGGTCAGCTTTCTCACCGTGCCCAACTTTTGCAGCGCGTTCATGTCGATGTCTTTCTCGTCGCCGAGGATGAGATAGCGATACGGCTTGTGGGCGATGTTCTCACGGGCGAAGTTGATGACATCGTTGAGCGTGAGCTTTGGCAGAGCCTCGTAGACCTTTTGGCGAATGTCGTAGTCGAGACCTTTCTTCTTGGCGTCAATCCATCTCCAGAACACATTCTCATAGTTGGTCCTGGCAGTGGCGAGCGACTTCATCAAGCTCTGCTGTGCCAAATGGAACCCAGCCTCGCGTGATGGCGTGTCGTTGAGCAGGTTGTTGAACTCGTTTACACAATCCATCATCTTGTCGTTTTGGGTTATGATGTAAGTGGTAAAACTTTCAGTGTCCTTATAAGGATGATTTGAAGGCGCTGAATAGTAAGCTCCAGCGGAATATGCCAAGCCACGCGCCTCACGCAGTTCCTGGAACACTATGGTGTTCATGCC
>DAINOS010000258.1:0-2791 GCA_036743855.1 Prevotella sp.
GACTGGGTGCCAAAGGATTTGCTGCCCGAAGTGCAACGACTGCGCTTCCACCTCAACGTCAATGGTAACACTGTGCAAGAGGGTTGCGCGTGCGAAATGATGTGGACAGTGGACGACATCGTGGCATACGTGAGCAAGTATTTCACCTTGAAGACGGGCGACCTCATCTTCACTGGCACACCTGCCGGAGTGGGGCCCGTGCATATCGGCGACCTGCTCGAAGGATGGGTCGAAGAGCGCAAAGTGCTGGAATGCAGGTGCAAGTAAGACTTATTATCGCAAGACATAGCATAGTGGCAAGACATATTTTCAAGGCAAGGCTCTTACGCCTGTCCCTACTTCTATTGCTGACGTGCGCTACACTTTCAGCCCACGCCCAGCGATTCTTCAACCTCACTTCCGACCAGGTGAGCGTTGACAGCGTCATGCCGTCTTTTGCCTACACCATGCCGTTGCCGCCCAACTACGGCGACTCCCTTTACACCGCCACGATACTCTACCCTGAGTTTATCGACATGACGCCTCTCGACCTTGAGCGTTACCGCAAGCTCGGCGGCGTTGAGCCTTCTGTCTTGCCCACGCTGACGCAACGCATAGTGACCGACCGCAAGCAGCCCATGCTCCGCATGAGTTTTTGCCCTGTTGTCAAGCGCGACGGCAAATACCAGTTTCTCGTGAGCTTCATGCTCCGGGTCGACAGCAAGAAGGCTAACGTCAAGACCCTTGCGTCTGCCCAGGCTAACATTCACGCCAAAGCAAGGACAAGGAGCGCAAGCCACGCCCCGCAAACGGGCAGATATGCCGACCATTCGGTGTTGGCAAGTGGCAGGTGGGCAAAGATTCGCGTGCCGGCATCGGGCGTATACGAACTCACCAAGAGCCTCGCAAATCGTGCCGGATTCAGCGATTTGAGCCGTGTACGCGTCTATGGTTATGGCGGCCACTTGCAAGACGAGGTTCTCGATGGCTCCACGCTTGCGGCCACCGACGATTTGCACGAGGTCGCCACGTGCACGGTTAACGGCAGGCGGCTTTTCTATGCCAAGGGACCTGTGAGCTGGAGCAGCAACGACACCGAGCAGCGCACCCGTAACCCTTATTCCGATTATGGTTATTATTTCATCACGGAGGGCGATGCCGACCCTGCCAGTGTCGACTCCGCCACGTTCATAGATTCTTTCTACCCCTCGCCCGACTTCTATCACACTCTGCACGAGACAGACGGTTATAGTTGGTACCCTGGCGGACGCAATCTTTTCGACCCCACGCCAGTGGCAGCTGGCAACAGTCAGGTGGTGACGCTCACTCATCCCGATGGTGCCACAATGGGCAGGTTCTCCGTGCGCCTGTCGGCTGGCACCAATACCACCACGCAAGTCAGTGTCAACGGCAAGGTGGTGGGCACGCTCACGGTGTCCATTGGCAGCCAATACGACCACGGCAACGTTGCCAGCGACACCTATGCCATGCCAGTGAGCGCGACGAAGACCGATACCGTGACGCTCAAGGTGCTCTCCGGCGGTCCCATGCGATTAGACTACGTGTCGGCGGCGTGGAACAATCCCTTTGCGGCACCCGACCTCAAGAGCGTTTTCCCATCTCCTGAATATGTTGGCATGGTGGCCAATCAAGACTTGCACGCCGACAGATCGATAGACATGGTAATCGTCATACCCACGTCGCGCAAGTTGCTCGCGCAGGCTAAGCGTCTCGCGCAATTTCATGAGCAGCACGACTCGCTGCGCGTACAGATAGTGGCTGCCGATGAACTCTACAACGAGTTCGCCAGCGGCACGCCAGATGCCAACGCTTACCGCAGATACGTCAAGATGCTGTACGATCGCGCGCAATCCAGCAGCGACGCGCCAAAATACCTTTTGCTCTTCGGCCCATGCGTGTGGGACAACCGCATGCTCACCACGGAGTGCAGAAGCCTTGACCCCGACAACTTTCTCCTTGCCTACGAGAGCGACAACTCGTTCAACGCCATCAATTGCTATGTTGATGACGGATTCTTCACCTATCTCGACGATGGCGAGGGCACCAACCTCTCTTCGCCAAGCGACAAGCTCGACATGGGCGACGTGGCGGTTGGCCGTCTGCCCGCCTACTCGGAGGCGGATGCCAAGGTGATGGTGGACAAGACCATCAACTACGTGGAAAACCACAATGCCGGCGACTGGGAAAACACCATCATGGTGATGGGCGACGACGGCAACAACAACATACACATGCGCGATGCCGACGAGATGGCCACGCTCCTGCAAGCCATGCGTCCGGCATACCACGTGCGCAAGGTGATGTGGGACGCTTACAACGAGGTGACATCATCGACGGGTAACACCTATCCCGAAGTGACCAGCATCATAAAGAGGCAACAGGCCAAGGGCGCGCTCATCATGGACTACTACGGTCACGGCAGCGCCAGCCAAATGGCGCACGAGAAGGTGCTGACACTCAACGACTTCAAGGCGTTCAGCAACAAGAACCTGCCCTTGTGGGTGTTTGCCGCTTGCGACATCATGGCGTTCGACGGCGTGGAAGACAATATCGGCGTGACGGCGATGACCAACCCCGACGGAGGGGCCGTGGCGGTGTTTGGCACCACGCGCACAGTGTATGAGAACTACAACCACATCCTCAACAAGGCTTTCATGAAATATGTTCTCGGCACCGTCAACGGTAAGCCCACGACCATTGGCGAGGCACAACGCATGGCCAAGAACGAGGTGATAAGGCTCGGGAGCGACCCCACCGTGAACAAGTTGCAATATTCCTTGCTCGGCGACCC
>DAINOS010000259.1:0-2789 GCA_036743855.1 Prevotella sp.
CCTCCGAGCAATTGCAAGGCGTGTTGGTAGTGCTCGGCGTTGTTTGTGCGCTCGTCTTGCGGGTAGGCCAGACGGCGTGCTCCGCGTTCGGTGCTCACCGTGCCGCCGGAGTTGTTAACCACCACTGGCATGAGTTTCGGGAATCCTGTGCGGCGGTATTCTGCCCATGCCTCAAGGCCGAGCGGGAAGTTGGCAAGCCATTTCTGCGTGATGATGCGCTCCAGGTTGCCGGAGTTGTCGGCATCGTCCCAGGCAATGGTTATCTTCGATGTCGCGCCGCTGTATGAGTTGAGTCCAGCGGGGTCCTTGTAGCCCTCGGGCATGCTGGTGTTGTCGGCAATGTAGTTGTCGGCTCCGCTCACGCCCCACTGCTCAAACGATAGGCGTATGCCTTCCTCGTAGAAGCTCTTTGCCGTGCCGCCCATGTTCCATCCTCTCAATGCGCCCTCGGCACGCAGAAAGGCAGTCTCGGCAGCGTTCATGATGAGTATTTTCGAGTCGGTTTTCACGTTATAGTTGCTGTAAGCGTGCGCTATGGTGCCGTCGGGAATGTTGATGCCAGTGCGCAGGCCACAGTATCCCTTGCCGTCGAACGTGCACTCGGTGAACATTGCCGTGCGGCGTGGGTCCTTGTAGCCGTTCATGTAGCTCGTGATGTCGGCGCTTACGCGCGAGTCGCCACCGTTGTACTCATACATTATTATCTCAAATGGGTTCGTGGACACGAGAGTAAGCTCGGCGTTGTCATCGTTGCCGCTCATTACGCCCACCTCATGGCTCACGGCTTCCTCTGCCTTTTGCTTGGCAAGGGTAGGGCTGACCTTGGATATGCGCATGGCGAGGCGCAGCTTCAGCGAATTGGCGAACTTTATCCATTTCTCCACCTTGCCCCCATAGATGCGGTCGGCGAGAGAAGAAAAATCGGCCGTGCGGTTCGCTGTCATTGTGGCGATGGCATCGTCGAGCTGTTTTATCATTAGGTTGTAGACATCTTCTTGTGAATCAAAGTCGGCGGTTATCTCACCGTTGGCACCCACCTTTGAATAAGGTATCGGTCCATAGGCATCGGTGACGCGCTGTATGGAAGCAACCTTCAGCACCGTAGCCACGGCGTTGGGCACTGGCTCATCGGTAGCCTTTGCTACCTCGCCCGAATAGATGAACACCTTGGGTATGATGTCCTTGTAGAGCACGCGGCTCCAGTTGTCTTCCGGGCAGTATTGCGCGAAGTTTTTGTTGTTGAATCCTGAGTTGGAGTCCACGATGTAGCCGCCGTAGGAGCCACCGAGCAGACACTCGGTGAACTGATTGGTGTTCACGTCAGTGGGTATGACCCAGCTCTCAAGGTTGAGCATGGCCGAGCGCATGGCGTAGGCGTCGCGCTGCATCTCGTCCTTGGTCACGCCGTAAGGGTTGCGGTTGAAGTCCTCGTAGCCGTTGGTGCAGCTTGCCGTGGCGAGACACAGGCTGGCGGCCATTGCGGATATGATGATATTGTTGTTGAGTTTCATAGTTGTTACTCTCCTCGATAATTAGAATTTGAGTTTAATGTTGAAGCCGAAGTTGCGTGTGCTCGGTATCATGAATTTGTCGATGCCCTGATAGTAGTTGCCTGTCGATGCCGTTGCCTCAGGGTCAAACGGTGCCTTGCAATAGAAAAAGAACAAGTTACGGCCCACGAGCGACAGAGTGAGGTCGCCGATGCCGAAGAGTTGGTTCTTCTTGAAGGTGTAGCCTATGCTGGCCTCTTGCAGGCGCACGTTTGTGGCGCTGTAGGTATAGTATTGTCCTATGCCGTCGCTGCCGCCGATGGTCGAATACCATACCTCTGGGTTCACCATGTCGTTGCCGTTGACGAGCACGTAGCCGCGGTCGCGAGCCTTGGCCGACTCCTCCGAGACGCCGTAGGAGTCGAGTGCCGCTTGTGTGGCCGAGTAGACTATTCCGCCCAAACGTGCTGACACCTGTACGCCGAGGCTCAGGCCCTTCCACGAGAAGTCGTTGCGCCACGACATATTGCACTTCGGAAACACTGAGCCGAGCTTGATGTCGCCCACGTTGTTGTCTTTGTACACCTTGCCGTTTTGGTCTACATATATCTTGCCGTTGTCGGTGCGCACGAGGTCGGCCATGGAGTAGAGGTCACCCAATGAGCCGCCTTCCTTGAGGATGAAGTGTGTGGTGCCGAGACCGCCCACGTCGAGGCGGTCCTTGTTGATGATGGCTCCGGTCTCGGGGTGCACGTAGTTCTTCACCAGTTCGTTTATCTTGTTCTTGTTGTGCGACAGCGTGAAGTTGCTTGACCATCCGAAGTTGCCCCAATGGTTGTCGTAGCCCACTGCCAATTCTATACCGTTGTTCGACACGTTACCGGTCTGTATATACATGGCGCTGTAGCCAGATGACACGGAGATGTCGGGGTTGAACGTCTGGTTGAATGTCTTGGTCCAATAGAACGTGAGATCCATGTGGAAGTGCTTGAACAGGCGCGTCTGCATGCCAAACTCCCACGAGTTGGTGGTCTCAGGCTTCAGGTCGTACATGGGGTATATGGTTTGTGTCTTCCACTGCTTCGAGTTGTTGTCCCACTCATACACGGGGTTGGAATACCAGCGTGGGAATGGGATACCCACCGAGGCGAACGAGCCACGGAACTTCAGGTAGTCAATCTGCTTGGGCAACTTCAGCGTCTCCGAAGCCACCCACGACAGACCCACTGATGGGTAGAAGAAGGACGACTTGTTGGAGTGGGGACCTGCCAACATCGAGGGCCAGTCGTTGCGGCCTGT
>DAINOS010000260.1:0-2751 GCA_036743855.1 Prevotella sp.
GCATCTCGTGGAAATGGCGAGGAGGGTAATGACCGACTTCAATGGTGAGATACCACACAACACCACTGATCTCGTGAAGCTGCCTGGAGTGGGGCGCAAGACCGCCAACGTGGTTCAGGCTGTATGGTTTGGCAAGGCCGTGATGGCGGTTGACACTCATGTATATCGGGTGGCCCACCGCTTGGGATTGGTGCCGGCAACAGCCAACACGCCGCTGAAGGTCGAGGAGGCTCTTGAAAAAGACATACCAAAGGAAGACATACCAAGGGCTCATCACTGGCTGCTGTTGCATGGACGATATGTTTGCCAAAGCGCGAAGCCAAAGTGCGACAGATGCCCATTCGATGACTTTTGCCCGAAATTGCTTAAAGGAAGTAAACTGGAATAGACATGAACATCAAAACGATACAGAGATTTCTCACTGACGTTGCCGCAAATAACAACCGTCCGTGGTTTCAAGAGCATAAGGCGGATTATGAAGACGCTAAGCAAGAGTTTGAGGGTGGGGTGCAGAGGCTCATGGAAGAGTTGTCGACATTCGACCCTGAGATAAGTCACCTTACCGTCAAGGACTGTTGCTATCGTTTCTACCGCGATGTGAGGTTCTCAGCCGACAAGTCTCCATACAAGCGACACTTCGGGGCTTATATTTGCGCGCATGGCAGGAAAGCACTGCGTGGCGGTTATTATTTGCACATCCAGCCGGGTCATTGCCTTGTGGCAGTAGGGTCTTATTGGTTGCCCACCAATATCCTTACGGCGATGCGCAATGAGATAATGGGCAACATAGATGAATGGAGAAAGCGGGTGGAGGATGGAAAGTTTATCCACTATTTCGGCTATCCAAACGCCTCCACATGGGAAGAAGACGTGCCAGTGGGGGAGAAAGGTTTTGGCATAAACTGCCTGAAAAAGGCTCCTAAGGACTTCCCGAAAGATTATGAGTTTCTCAATTACTTGAAGATGAAGGACTATTGCGCTTGGCATTGCGTGGACGAATCCATATTTCAGGAACCAGACTGGGTGCTCAAGGTAGCTCATATATGCAAGGTGGCCAAACCTATGATGGATTTTGTAAACAGCGTGGTCGATGATTACGAGTAGTTGACATTCGAGCGAGTCGCAAACTTATTCTCACAACAATTCAACCCGAACGCAAATGAATAACTTTCTGAAAAACGTTTTCGCCACATTCATTGGCATTATACTCTTCTTTGTCGTGGCTTCCGCCATTAGCGTAATAGGCCTCTTGGGTATGGCGGCAGTGGCAGGCTCCACGCCGACCGTCAAGAATGGCAGCGTGCTGGTGCTTAACCTTCATGGCACGCTTGACGAGCGAGCCACTGATGCTTCGCCGCTAAGCATGCTTCAAGGCAATGGCGCGAGCAACCCAGGACTTGCCGATATGCTGTCGGCCATAAAAAAGGCAAAGGCTTCGGACAAGATAAAGGGAATTTACATTGAAGCCAATGGTATGGGGTCTGCCTTGGCCCAGGCTCAAGAGCTACGCGATGCATTGGCAGATTTCAAGAAGTCGGGTAAGTGGATTATAGCTTTTGGAGAACAGTTCAACACCAACGATTATTATATTGCCTCGATAGCCGACAAGATATACGTCAACCCTCAGGGTGGTCTCGAATGGCAAGGCCTTGGCACGAAGTTAGTGTTCTTGAAAGACTTGTTCAAAAAGGTTGGTGTCAACACCATGGCCTTCAAGTGCGGTAAGTACAAAAGTGCCACAGAGAGTTTCACGGAGGATAAGATGAGCGACCCGAGCAGGGAGCAGACCCAGCGTTTCCTTGATGGCTATTGGGACACAATCGTCACGGCCGTCTCAGAAAGCCGCAAGGTAAGCAAGGCTGAGCTCAATCGCCTTGCCGACGAGATGATGACATTTGAGAGTGCCGATGTGCTTGTCAAGGACAAGTTCTTCGATGGGCTCATGTACAACGATGAGATAAGAGACGTGATAAAGAATAAACTTGGCATCGACAAGGACGATGACATACCTCAAGCGACTGTCGCGGATCTTTGCGCTGAGCCAAGCGACAACACGGGAGACGAAATTGCTGTTTACTATGCTTGTGGAGACATCGTCAATCAAGAGCCTTCGGGTAGCATTTACCAAAACGCCAATTACATTGTTGGCAACGACATGCGTGAGGACATGGAGGACTTGGCAAACGATGATGATGTCAAGGCCGTGGTAATACGCGTTAACTCGCCCGGTGGATCAAGCTACGACTCTGAGCAAATATGGCATGCCATAGAACAATTGAAGAAGGCCCACAAGCCCGTTGTGGTGTCAATGGGTGGATATGCCGCGTCGGGAGGTTATTACATTAGCTGTGGAGCTGACTACATATTCGCTGAGCCAACCACTATCACAGGCTCAATCGGAATCTTTGGATTGGTGCAAGACGGTGCTGAGATGGCACGGAAACTCGGATTGAAGTTTGATGGCGTGGAGACCAATCGCAATGCCTCAATGGGCATGTCGGCTTACGGCCTCATGATTTCCCCTCTCAACCAAGAGCAAGGCGCAAAACTTCAAGCGGCGATAAACCGTGGCTACAAGCTTTTCAAGTCGCGTGTGTCCAATGGCAGGCATATGTCGATGGAGGCCGTGGAAGAGCGTGCGCAAGGCCATGTCTTCCTTGGTGAGGATGCCTTGAAGCTGAAACTCGTTGACGGCTTGGGCGGCATGGACAAGGCCGTGGCAAAGGCTGCGCAATTGGCCAAGTTGAAGGA
>DAINOS010000261.1:0-2717 GCA_036743855.1 Prevotella sp.
GAGGGCGAGACCACGGAGGAATATCAGCAGCGCGTGCAGAAAGACTACTACGACGTGTCGAGCATCAGCGGCATCTTCAAGAGCTTCGGTGACGCGCCAGGCGGATTCAAGGAGGAGTTGCAGGAGATACAATGGAGCGTGGGCGCCGAATACACCTACAACGACCGTTTCTCGCTTCGCGCGGGCTATCACCACGAGAGCGAGAACAAGGGCAACAGAAAATATTTCACCGTGGGAGCGGGCTTCAAGATGAGCGCCTTCCAGCTCGACGCGGGATATGTCATCGCCACGGCCAAGTCGAACCCTCTCGACCAGACCCTCCGCTTCTCGCTGACATTCGACATGGACGGCCTGAAAGACTTGTTCAGGAAATAACCCTTCACACGTTTCACGATAAAATAAGAAAACTCACATAAACATGTTCAGAATAGGAATGGGCTATGATGTCCACAAGCTCGTCGAGGGCAGGAAACTCATCCTCGGCGGCATAGAGATACCTCACACCGTGGGTCTCCTCGGCCACAGCGATGCCGACGTGCTCATCCACGCCATCTGCGACGCCCTACTCGGCGCCGCCAACATGCGCGACATCGGTTATCACTTCCCCGACACGTCGGCAGACACGCTCAACATGGACAGCAAGGTCATACTGCGCAAGGTGATAGACCTCATAGCCACCAAGGGCTACAAGGTCGGCAACATCGACGCCACCGTGTGCGCCGAGCGTCCTAAGCTCAACCCCCACGTGCCGGCGATGAAGGCATGCCTCGCCAAGGTGATGGGGTGCGATGAAGACCAAATCAGCATCAAGGCGACCACCACCGAGAAGCTCGGCTTCACGGGACGCGAGGAAGGCATTTCAGCCTACGCCGTGGCACTGATCAGCACCGAATGACATCCTTGTCGAAAAACCTGTCGTTTATCACATGTCCTGCGGCATGCAGATCCACAAGACTATGTAAATGAGAAAACCACAAAAGGCGGTGCAAACCGTGAGCAGCAAGTACACCAATCTCACTATCGCGGGATCCCATCCAAAGTAGCGGGCAACTCCTCCACACACGCCAGCTATCCACTTGTCGCTCATTGAGCGCGTCAGCCTCTTACCATTTACCATCGATTTTTATTTTTTGGTTTTATTGCCGTAAAAGTAAGCATTTTCCTTGACATACGCAATAATAATGTCAGGCATTTTTTCGCCTCAAGCCAGTCATGGCATTACTGTATTGCCAAAACGAGCCTTATGAACAAACAAAATAGACGGAAACAAACAAAAAATCGTTTGCCCATAAGAAAAAAGCAGTAAAAAATTTGGCAGGGCAGCGGAAAATGCCTAACTTTGCACTCGCAAATAAAGATAGAGGGGCATAGCCCAGTTGGTTTAGAGCGCTGCAGTCACATTGCAGAGGTCATCGGTTCGAGCCCGATTGTCCCTACTTCGTTGCATATCGAAAGTCCGCCGTTTCCCATTCGAGGAGCGGCGGACTTTTTTTATGCTACATGCACGAGGTCAACCCCAAAGTCGTGGCTATGGCGGTGAGCACCGAGATGAGCATGTTGATTACCATCTTCCAAGTTTCCTTCTTCATTCTAATCCTCCTTTCCTTTCTTAAAAAAATCATGAATTTTGTTGTTTCGTGTGGCCTACGCGTTCTCGTCAGTGCCCTTGTCGTTGTCGGCGGCAGCGGTCGCGCCAGTGGATGGCAAGAGCTCGGCAGACACACCGTCGAGCAAGGTCTTCACATAGGTACCCTTGCGCTTGCCCTTGTTGCTGATCTGGCCGCTGGGCACGAACTTCACCTCCGGGTGGTAGAGTATCTGGTAGCCGTAGATGTTAGCGGCAGTGAAGTCCTCGGCCTTGTCCACCGCCTTGGTCTTGAGCCCCACGCGGAAGTCGCCCAAGCCGTCGAGCTCCACGGTCATGGAGTTTTGCAAGTGCTTCTTCATCGCCTGGGTGAGCTCTATGAGCACAGCCATGATGTCGGCGCGAGTCACGGTGGTGGAGTGGCTTATCTCCTCGGCGAGGTCCTCGGTCTTCACGCGACCCATGCTCACCGCACGGCCATACCACTTGTTGGCTGCTGGGGCACCTTCGCCCTTACCCATTTCCTTCTTGTAACGTACACTCATTGTTTTCTCCTTTCTTTAATTGATGATTGATTAGTAAATTGTTTTGTTTGTCGTGGAATTCCTTTCGACGGTTGCAAAGGTACTGCCTTTCATCATGCCATGCAAATATCATGGGGGCGCCACAAGGGGTGCCATGACGAGACCTTCATTTGACGTTGGTCAATAAAAGGCGCAGTTTTGCCATTTGCCTGTGACAAAAGCGATGGAAATGCCGCTTTTGGTACTAACTTTGCCACACGAACAAGTGTATTTAGGTTTCAATGGGGCAAGCGAACCCCACGATGTTTAATTATTAATAATGTAGAAAGGATAACAACTATGAAGAACAAGAATTTCAAGCAGATCATCGCAGCTAAGTTGACCGCTTTCGCGGCAAAGTACGCTCAGGCCATGAACAACTATGGCGAGGCTCTTCTCCGCTCACGTGGCATGGCTGGCGCATAATGGCTGCCACCCTTGCAGAGCAGGAGAGAAGCGACCATCGATGATCCACAAATAGACATGCCGGCACGGACGTTAAAGCCTCGTGCCGGCATGTTCGCGTTTAAAGACTACCATCCACTATATTACCTTATACGATAAGTTAT
>DAINOS010000262.1:0-2664 GCA_036743855.1 Prevotella sp.
ATGCCATGAACGACATCAACCCGCAACTGAAATATAACGCCGCATTGGAAGATCCCTATCGCTTGAAGAAAAAGAGTGTCCGCGGTGGCTCATGGAAAGACCCCGAGAGCCTTATCCGCTCGGCTTGGCGCTCGTGGGAGTATCAGAATCAGCCAAGAAGTTATATCGGATTCCGTTGCGTAAGGTCGTTGGCTAACTCGATAAGTGGAAAACAGAAAAGAAAATAATTATGTCAAGATACAGTAAGTATAATTTTGTCTACCGCCTGCAGAAGTGGATGGACACCGTGGCGGGTCAAACTTTTCTCAACTATGCGTATAGTTGGGGTGCCTCTATCGTTATTCTTGGAGCGTTGTTTAAGTTGACCCATCTGCCTGGTGCCAATTTCATGTTGTTTATAGGTATGGGCACAGAGGTATTCGTGTTCTTCATATCAGCCTTTGACCGTCCATTCGACAAGACCGCTGAGGGCAGGGAAATGCCAACGCGTCTGACGGAAGATTTCCTTGAGACAGGGAAGGTCGAATATTCCAACGAAAGTGCTGAAACCCATGCGGAAAGTGTGGAGCGTCCTGACGTAAACGCAAACGGCGACAATAAGGTTAATGTTGAAGTCGCGGCTGATAACACCTCAAACGTAACGGCTGCGGCAGTGCCACAACAACCGGCATACGTGCCGCAGATGAGCAAGGAAGACGCGGAGGCTATGAATGAGGCACAAGGAAACTATGTGGAAGAGCTCAAAACGCTTGTGGAGACTCTCAAGAAAGTGAACGAGCAGAGCTCGCATCTCACGCGTGATAGCGAGGAGATGGAGAATCTCAACCGCACGCTCACTGGCATAAGCAAGATTTACGAGATGCAGCTCAAGGGCGCAAGCAAGCAGATAGGAACCATTGATGAGATTAATGCCCAAACTAAAAAGATGGCTGAGCAGATAGACCAGCTCAACCGTATATATGCTCGCATGATTGAGGCAATGACTGTCAACATGCGTGCGGCTGCCCCCCAAGTAAACGAAGAAGGGAGAATGAAGAGTGAGGAGTGAAGAGTGAGGAGTGAAGAGTGAAGAGGGAAGAGTGAAGAACGAAGAGTGAAGAATTCTCTTGTAATATAGAGGATGAAGGATTCAGTAGAATTAAGTAATATAAGATAAATGGCAATCAAGAAACGACCGGTTTCTCCACGCCAGAAGATGATTAATCTCATGTATATCGTCCTTCTGGCAATGTTGGCACTTAATGTGTCGACAGAGGTGCTTCAGGGCTTTGCCGTAGTGCAGGAGAGCCTTGACCGCACCACCAACAACGCGTCGAAGGAGAATGCCGCCATATATAATGACTTCCGCGACCAGATGCTCCGAAATCCAGAGAAGGCACGGGTCTGGTACGAGAAGGCAACTGAAGTAAGGAACATGAGCGATTCGCTCTATGACTTTGCCGAGACATTGAAACTCGCGATAGTCAAGGAAGCCGACGGAGCTGACGGCAACTTGAAAAACATAAAGAACACCGACAATATTGACGCAGCGGGTACAGTGATGTTGGCTCCATTGACAGGTAAAGGCAAGAAGTTGTTTAAAGCCATAAACTCTTACCGCGACCGCATATTGAGGTTTGTGACCGATCCTCGGCAATATGCCATAATCGCGAGCAACCTTTCCACGAAAGTGCCAGCTGGCAAGAACAACCTTGGAAAGAACTGGCAAGAATACATGTTTGAGGATATGCCTGTGGCCGCTGCTGTCACCTTGTTGTCTAAGCTGCAAAATGACGTGCGTTATGCCGAGGGCGAGGTGCTTCATTCCTTGGAGGCGAACATTGGCCTTAAAGACATTCGCGTGAACAAACTTGAAGCCTTCGTTGTGCCAGAGAAGACGACCCTCTATCCAGGGGAACGTTTCAACGCCAATATAGTTATGGCAGCAGTGGACACGACCAGCCAGCCGGAGATTTATGTCAATGGCTCACGTGTAGCTTCCAAGAATGGTCAATACAGTTTCATGGCCAGTGGAGTGGGTGAGCATCAGTTTGGTGGATACATCTTGATGCGCAACTCCCGTGGAGACGTGCTCCGTCGCAATTTCATACAGAAATACAATGTCATTCCTGTCCCTGGTGGAGCTACCGTGGCCGCTGACTTGATGAATATGTTGTATGCAGGATATAACAATCCTATAAGCGTTGGCGTGCCAGGCGTACCACAAAACGCGGTCTCCGTGAGCATGACGGGAGGCCGACTTATACCCAAGGGGCCTGGTAAGTATGTAGCCGTGCCTGCCGCGGTTGGCCATGATGTCACTTTCCGTGTCACCGCGCGTGATGGCAAGATGACAAGGACCTTCCCACCGTTCACCTTCCGCGTGCGTAAGCTGCCCAACCCGACACCTTACATAGCCCTTGGCGATGACCGCTTTAAGGGTGGCAACATGACTAAGGCGAGTTTGATAGGTGCCAAACACTTGAGCGCCGCAATAGACGATGGCATCCTCGACATACAGTTCCACGTGACAGGCTTCTCGACAGTGTTCTACGACGCCATGGGCAATGCCGTACAGATGGCTTCGCAAGGTGCAGAATTCACCGACCGCATGCGTGACCAGTTCCGCAGGTTGAGCCGTGGCCGCCGCTTCTACATCACGGAGGTTCACGCCATAGGACCTGA
>DAINOS010000263.1:0-2655 GCA_036743855.1 Prevotella sp.
TCAACGAGTGGGGGCGCGAGTTCTTCGCCGAAGGGCGCCGACGCATAGACCTCATCCGATTCGACAAGTTCTTGAAGGCTTGGTGGGACAAGGATGCCGATGCCGATGACCACACGCTTATCTTCCCATTCCATCCCGACATTCTCGGAGCCAACAAGCATTTGAAGCAAAACCCGGGATACGGAGACAATTAATAGAATAATGTGTAAATTAAGTTTTTTGAAATGAGAAAGACTATTAAATATGGACTGTTTGCCTTGCTCGCCATGTTGGTAACCATGGCGTTCCAGTCGTGCAATGATGACAAGGACATCGTCATCATCACCGAGGAGCTTCCTCTGAAGGTTGACCATCTCTACATGGTTGGCGATGCCACGCCAGCCGGATGGTCTATCGATGACCCCACGGAGCTCACGAAGGACCCCGACAACAGCTACGTCTTCACGTATCATGGCAAGCTAAGCGTTGGCGAGCTCAAGTTTCCTTTGTCAAAAGGCGATTGGGGTGCCACATTCGCCTACGCTCCAGAATCGGGCACGGAAATCAACTCCCAAGGCGTTGCCAGCAGCGACATAGACGTGCGCAAGGGCGGAGACGACAACAAGTGGAAAGTGACCGAGGCCGGCATCTACACCATCAGCCTCAACCTGCGCGATCGCACCATATCCGCGGTGTACGAAGGTGAGGAGCCGCCCACGCCCATCACGTCAGAATGGCTATCGTTTATCGGCAGCGCAACGCCGTGGGGATGGAGCAGCGACGACCTCAACGCTGGAATAAACGACGGAACGAAAAAGTTCGCGAAGACTTCCGACAATCCGCTGCAATTCACCTATGAGGGGCACCTCAACGTGGGCGAGTTCAAGTTGGCTTACGACCAGACCAACATACCAGGCTGGAGCAACTATATCCAGGCGCCGGACGCAAACGTGACGCTCAACCACGAGGGCGTGTCAAAGCAAGGCATGGCCATCGGCGGAGCCGACAACAAGTGGAATGTCACCGAGGCTGGAAACTACAAGATAGTGTTCGACCTCACAAATCTCAAAGTCAACGTCGTGTCGTGCACGCCTGACCCAGTGGCTCCTGCCAAAGACCCATGGGCCACGGAGACCCTTTACCTCCTCGGAAGCGCGGGCAACGGATGGGCCATCGGGGAAGCTCTCGCATTTACCAAAGGCGACGGGCAAGAGTTTACCTACAGTGGCAAACTGAACGAGGGCACGTTCAAGCTTATGGCAACCAACGAGGGAGGCTTCGGCACGGACGACAAAGACTGGTTCTACGCCCCTGAGAACGGGGTTGTTGTCAACGAGAAAGGCGTTGCCAAGTCGGAGGTCGTCTACGGCAACGGCAATGCCGCCGACAATCAGTGGAATGTGACAAAGGCTGGAACGTACAAGCTGACCGTCAACATGAAAGACCACACCATAAAGGCAGAGTACATTGGCGAATAACCGCGACAAACAAGAAGTAACGAAACAACAAAACGACTTTTCAAATGATCAAGAAATATATTTATAGCCTCGCGCTCGCCACGCTTCTTCTAAGCTGCAACAGCAACGAGTGGGACGTGTCCAGCGACTTATCTGTCGACAAGGAAGACCCTACCGTCGGTCTGACACCATTGGCCGAGCAAGAAGGCATGGATTACGCTCCACTTTACTGGAGCGTCTACGGCGCGCTCCGCCAACAAGAGAAAGACGGCTCTTATCCAAACATCTTCACGGAAGCCGACTGGGACAAGGCCATCGACTACGTGGCAACCAACCTCAAGCCCTACGGTTACGACATGCTTGTCACCGATGGCTTCGCGAGCATGACTGGCGAGGATGGCTACATGACACATTATAGCCATACCGAGAAAGACGAGAACTCTTCCCAAGTGGAACTCACGACCATCATTGCCAAACTGAAAGCCAAGGGCTTGAAGCTGGGAGTATACGACAGCCCGTTCTGGCTGCATTACTCCAATCCCGATGCCATCATCCCAGGCACCGATGGCATCAAAGTCAGCAGCTTGCGATATGACCCGACAAAAGACACCGACGTGCTGCACCCAAGCAAGAACGACCAATTCTGGTGGGTCGTGACCGACCATCCTGGCGCGGAGCAGTTTTTCGAGGGGTTCTTCAAGCATTACGCCGACCTCGGAGTGAAGTTCATCCGCATCGACTTCCTCTCATGGTACGAGGACGGCATGAACTACAGTGACCAAATAGACCGAGGCTATGGACGCGAGCGCTACGTCAAGGGTCTGCAATGGATCAACAAGTACGCTCAGAAATACGGGATATACGTATCGCTCGTCATGCCGCATCTGAAAAACAATGCCATCATTGAGAAATATGCCGGCAACATGATACGTATCGACGCCGACGTGTTGGAGGGCTCATGGTATCGCTTCTCCGACAACAATCGCGGCACGCTCCGAGGTGGATGGCCCAACTCCGAGAACGCCTTCGACGGATTCATCAATTGGTCAAAGATTTCCGGACGCGAGAAGGTGCGTCTCGATGGCGACTTCATACGCATAGGCAGTTTCGACAACGACGACGAGAAGATGTCCGCCGTGTCCTTACCTCTCATGGCTGGCGGTCCGATAGCCGTCACCGACATGCCCACAGGCCATGACCTCACGTTCTTCCAAAACCA
>DAINOS010000264.1:0-2652 GCA_036743855.1 Prevotella sp.
GCTACATGGCAGGAGTGGGCGTAAGCAACGAACGCTACCGGCAGGGCGGTCACAGGTTCGACTACTGGCTGTGGCGACCCAAGGCGCAGTTGTCCTATCCGCTGTTAGCTGGCATGAGCCTTATGTACAGCATAGAGATGTCGCAACACATCTCCAACATTGCGATGATTTCCGACACGCGCATACGCCAGAACAGCATGGAGTGGAAGGTGGGCAACCCGGCGTTGACCCCCAACGGTCTATTGGAACAGAACCTCACGCTGGCCTACAACCGTCCAAGGTTCAGCACGCAACTGTCGGCAACATATCGCGTGAACACCAAATGCAACTTAGGCAAGTATACGCGCACCGACGACAACCAGTATCTCTACACCATGGCCAACCAGCCACACTGCAACATGTTTTATCTTGACAGCTACACGCGCCTCGACATAGTTACCGACCATCTGTCGCTCACCGTTGACGGCACCATGGCGCGCTTCTTCAATCGGGGCGATGACTATAACCATTGCTACACCTCGTGTGGCATAATCGGTGACATCACGGGCTATTTCGGCAACTGGACAATGCAACTTTCAGCCGATAGCGGCTGGCGCTTCATGGAGGGCGAGATGAAGGGACTGAGCGGCGGCATGGTGAACCTGAACGTGGGCTACCGCATCGGCAACTGCAACATCACGGCCTACTGGGTGAACCCATTTCAGCATAGCCCTCTGCGCAATCGCTCAATCATAGTGAACCGATACGTGGGCAAGACGACCTGCCAATACTCCAAGGACGTGGGCAACGCCGTGCAGCTGAGCGTGACGTGGAGGCTGAACCGCGGCAAGAAATACCGCGACGTGGAGCGCAAATTGAACAACAAGGACAAGGTGACGGGGATAATGTAGGGTATACCGACTCGCGATTCTGCCTGGATCCTACGATGGCTCCGATGGTGTCTATTCTATCACCTTCCAGAAACTTTCCGGTAAGCTGATGTTCTTGACATCCTTTGCATCTTCAAACAGTGGGGCGATGTCCTCAGGCTCGAAGCCGGCAATGCCGCAACCTATCGGGGTGACGAGGAAATGCTTGTCGGGATTCTGCTTGGCGAAGGCGATGAAATCATCAACGTATGGTCTAACCGTGTCCACGCCACCTTGCATAGTAGGAATGGCATAACTCTGACCTTGCAGTCCCACGCCCTGTCCCATGACGGCACCAAAGCACAATCGGGCTATGCACGCGGCACCGCCACCGTGCATACCTGCCAAGTTGCTACCAAACACAAAAATCTCATTCTCCTTCAGATGCTCTATCCATTGAGGAGTAATCCTGTCAGTCTTCTTGCTTTCCATACCTTTGTTTTTATAAATGTCATAGTTGCTTGTAGAATAATATGTGATTAGACCGTGTGGAGGCACTCCCCTATATGATGCCATTGGCATGGGAATCACCAAGATTGACGAGCTCCTTACACTTCCTCCATCCTCGCCAGTTCCCATCCCTTGAACTGCATGATGATTCGGTGCAGCGTCGTGCCCTGCCGCAGTGCCTCCACTCTTGGTGCTGCGGCATATCGCTTTATTTGATCCACGGCCTCGCGCCATTGCTTCTCCGCTTTTTTCATGGGGTTGCCGTTTTCGTCGAGAGCATCATTCAGCACCTCATCGTATTCTTTCTTGGAGAGTACTTTCAGTTCGAGGATGTAGCTGTGCTTGCTGGCGTAGTGGGTGTGGTCGGGCAGGAGGAAAAAATCGCAATAGCCGTGGCTCTGCTCAAGTTCGGGGGCGGTGATGTAATAGTCGTTGAGGTTGAGGTAGGCCATGAAGAAGCCCTGCAGGTTTCTCTCCGATTCTATACCGTCGCGTACCGATGACACCTTGGCGTAGGCATCCGCCATGAAGCGCAGTCCCTCCTCCCAGATGCCGTCATACGCCATGTCGTAGTAGTAGTCGGTGAGCCGGTTGGTGTCGACATACGACTTGGCCTGGTATTCCTCCTCCAGGTAGCCGTAGTATTGCTTGCGCACGTTGTTGTTGGGGATGCCGAGAATCAGCTTGGAGCCACGAGTGCCCTTGATTGTCAGCATGCCGTAATAGAACAGCAGGCTCGGGAATATCTCCGCCTTGGGGATCTGATAGGCGGAGAACTGTGGTTCAAGCTGCGCCACGATTTGTCCCTCCTCGGCAATCTTGTGTATGATGCCGCGCCGCTCGCCGTCGAGCTTGTCAAACTGCAGCAGCTTCTTCATCTTGCCGTAGTCGGTGCGGGTGTTGGGGTCGATCATCTGCTTGGGCGCATGCCCGTAGTCCATGTAGTTGCGGAGATAGTAGAGCACCATGTCGCAGTTGAACATACGGTTGTCCTTGCCCAGCGACTCCTTTGCAAAGCAATAGTTGTCGTACCACGGTTTCATGTCTTCCACAATCGCCTTTACATCGCTGTCGGCGGGGAGGCACCCTGCTTGCTTATAATATGTGAACATCTCGACCACGTCCTTGGTGGAGAACCCTAACATCTCGTTGAACTCGGGCTTGACGGAGATGTTCCATCCAACGTTGTAGCCGCTCGTCACGTCGTCGAGCGTCACCGGGCAGACGCCCATCATGAATATGCGCTCGAAGTTGCCCTTGAACTTCTTGAACACGTCGCGGTAGAACCCGTCGG
>DAINOS010000265.1:0-2641 GCA_036743855.1 Prevotella sp.
GTCGTTCTTGCCAGTCTTGAGACTTGCCTTGCCTGTTGAGATAAGGGCTTTTGCCTTGGCCTTGGCTGTGCCAACATGTGGCAACACGGCTTTCACGGCCTTGCCACTCGGGTTCAACGCCACGACGCAAATCTGGTCGCCCTGCGTGCGCTGGTAAACCATTGGATAAGGCTGCTTCAGATCGCTAATCAATTTCCAGTCGGCGAGGTTGCCGAGGGCTGGCGTGGCATGGCGCAAATTGATCAAACGGCGAGTGAAGTTGAGCATTGAGTTGGGATCTTTCTCCTCCGATGCCACGGTTATCTTGCCGCCATCGGTGGCCACTGGTAAGTAGAGCTTGTCGGGAGCGCAGGTAGAGAAGCCTGCCGTGGCACCTGGTGCCCACTGCATTGGCGTGCGTGTGCCGGCACGTTCATTGGAACCTTCCTTGCTTGGCAAATTCATCTCATACTTCATGCCAATCTCATCGCCGTAATAGATAAACGGCACGCCAGGCATGGTGAGGAAGAATGTCATGGCCACTTTCAACTGGTCTGGAGTGTTGCGCATACCGATATTCGGGCGCTGATAGTCGTGGTTAGCCGAAGGAATGGCGACATAACCTTTGTCGCGTGTGTTGAAATAAGAGTGAGAGTAATTGGTCACAAACTCATCGAGGCTTCCCTTTCCGGCCTTGTCAAAGTAGCAATACTTGTAGGTTTCCTTTTGTCCTGGCCACGGTTTACCCCAAGGGGTATTGCGGTCAAAGAAGAGCGAGCCATAGCCTGGCACACCGAAATGAATCATAAAGTCGATGTTGAAACCTGCCGGGATGGCGACTGTCGGGTCTGCCCATTCAGAGATGAGCACGCACTGTGGATAGTTTTTGTCTTTCCACGCGCGCATCTCGTTCCACAACTTCGATGTCTCCACCTTTCCTGGGTCGTTCTTGACGAGAGACGCGGCCATGTCAACACGGAAGCCGTCAACGCCCTTGTCGAACCAGAACGCCATGATGTTGCGCAACTCGCGGCGAAGGGCTTGTGGGCCTGGAGCCGTGACGGGCTGCTCCCACTTATGGTTAGGGTCTGGATGGGCGAAACCATAGTTGAGGGCTGGCTGGCACTCAAAGAAGTTCTTCTCGTAGTATTTTCCGCGTGGCGCGTTGAGCTCCACATATCTGCCAATGGTCGAGGCCTCGGGCAGTGGCTGCTTGTGGCGCGCCACGATGTCAGCCTTGTCCTTGTCGCTTATGTTGTCAGTCCAGATGTAGTAGTCAGCGTACCGACTGTTGCGGTCTCCGTTGGCACTTTCCTGGAACCACTGACATTTCACGCTGGAGTGGCCTGCCACGAGGTCAAGGCACACCTTGATGCCACGCTTGTGAGCCTCGCGCAGGAGGGTCACCATGTCGGTGTTGGTGCCAAAACGTGGGTCTATCTTGTAGAAATCAATCACGTCGTAACCACCGTCAAACCATCCCGACTCGAAACAAGGATTAATCCACAAGGCGTTCACTCCAAGACTCTTGATGTAGTCGAGCTTGGATGTTATGCCTGGTAGGTCGCCTATGCCATTGCCGTCGGAGTCCATGTAGGACGATGGATAAATCTGGTAGAACACGGCATCGTGAAGCCAGTTGGGGCCTCGTTGGTCAGTGCCTTGGGCAGAGGCTGATGTCAACGCCATTGCCATGGCTGCTGTGAATAAAAGTTTTCGCATCATGATAGTGTAGTTTTTAAGGGTTATTTGCTATATCCTGGATTTTGGTGCAGGTTCTTGTTGAGGTTCAGCACCGAGTAAGGAATTGGATATACGCACGTGTATCCGGTGTTGTCATCATTATAGTCGCCAGAGAGTGAACTGTGCGACACGCCTGGATAGCGGTCAACTGTCGGCTCGGTGAAGGTACAGAAGCGTATCTGGTCTTGCCTTCGCGTGCCTTCCCACGCGAGTTCTATCATGCGCTCGTCGAGGATGTCATTGAGGGTGAGCGTGGTGCGTGGCTTCGCGCTGACACGGTTGCGTATCTCGTTGACGAGAGCAAGGGCAGCGGCCTTGTCGCCAAGACGGTATTCTGCCTCAGCCTTGAGCAGGAGGGCGTCACCATAGCGCCATATCACGAGGTCGTTGTTGTTCTGTCCCATGGACGAGGCGGTGCCGTCATATTCGTATTTCTTGAAACGCGCGCCGGCGCACTTCACGTCGTGTGGGTCCGCCGTGTTGCCAAAGTCTACCACAGCCTTGAGAGGCTCATATTCCAAAGGCTTGTCAGTAGCGCCATCGCTGAGCGTGCCAGTGTTCTGCTCTTTCTCGAAGTCACGGTCACACCAATAGTTTATCCTCAGACGTGGGTCTTCGTCCTTGCCGTAACCCATCACTTCCATGGCACGCACGGTGGCACATGCGCCGTTCCAGCCAGAGTAGCCTATGGCGGAAGCGTGGTTGTAGTGGAGCGAGCGTTCAAGGTTGTAGTCGGTTATCTTGTAGGTCTTGTCGTCGTTAGGACGCACGAAGATGTTCTCCACGGATGTTTCGTTTGCCTTTATGAAATTGTCGGCATACTTGGGCTGCAACGAGTAGCCCTGGGCCTGCAACTGGTCAACGCAGTATTTCACGGTCTCCCAGCAGTTGCGATCCTTGCCGTCGACGGTTATCATGA
>DAINOS010000266.1:0-2621 GCA_036743855.1 Prevotella sp.
GGTGCGTTAGTTCAGTTGGTTAGAATGCCTGCCTGTCACGCAGGAGGTCACGAGTCCGAATCTCGTACGCACCGCTTAAAAGCCATTCATCTTTTGATGAATGGCTTTTTTGTTTTCATGCTATTCTGTCAAGAACGCGCACTATCAAGCCGTCAATGTCACCTTTATAGTTGGTTTCCATCTTCTTAGCACGACGGTTGGCTATCACCATGCAACACGTCATGGCATGGTGTCCCATGAGCGCGGAAAGGCCAGCCAGCGCTGACGACTCCATCTCGAAGTTGTCCACGCGCAAGCCCTCATACTCAAAGCTCTCTATCTTCTCGTTAAGGTCTGGGGCCATCAGTGGCAAGCGGAGCCTGCGACCCTGCGGACCAAAGAAGCCGCCACAGGCCACGGTGATGCCACGCACCATGTCGTCACCGGCAATGCGGTCGAGCAGCTCAGCGTCAGCCGTCGCCACATAGGGATTGCCCATCTTCTCATTCCATCCCACATGGCGTTTGAACGCGTCTTCCAGCTTTAGGTCGCTCGCCTCGTCTCTCCCGGCGTAGAAGTTGAGCAAGCCATCGAAGCCAATGCTCTTGACGCTCGCAATATAGGTGCCGCAAGGCGTATTGGGCTGAAGGCCTCCGCAGGTGCCAACCCTGACGATGGTGAGGGCACGATGCGTCGGCTTCTCCGTGCGCGAGGCGAAGTCGATGTTTGCCAAAGCGTCAAGTTCATTGAGCACGATGTCGATGTTGTCGCACCCTATGCCAGTGCTGAGCACGGTTATTCGCTTACCCTTATAACTGCCGGTAATGGAGTGGAACTCACGGTTTGACACCTCGCACTCTTTGCTGTCGAAATGTGAGGCCACAAGCCCTACCCTGCCTTGGTCTCCCACGAGGACAACGTTGTCGGCAAGTTGCTCTGGCTTGATATGAAGATGAAAAATGGAGCCGTCACTGTTGATGACGAGCTCCGACTCAGGAAAGAATCTACTCATATTGGTTATGTTTTTTAGTTTTGTGGTTATCAGTTCTGTTTCTCCAATCTGCGTATTTGCTTCTCCGTATCAGATATGTCTTTCATGGTGCCTTCCATCTGTTTCTCAGCTTTTAAGATGGTTTGCGACAACGACTTGTTGCCACGATGATAATCCTCTCGCAATGTCTCCAGCTTAGCTTTCCCCGACGCGCGCATCGCCTGAAGCTCCACAAGTTGCTTATAGAGATGGCGGCTCTTGTCATTTTTGAACTGCGTGGGGCTCGTTATCACCGTCTTGTCATCCACCACGAAACACATCGCGTTGACGTCGCCATTGTTCCCTTTGGCGGCGTTTCTTTTTATCAGGTTCTGGAGTCGCTTCATCGCCGCGTCTCGGTTGCCGAAATGCCATGTCGACTTGATGCTCAGCAGACGCGCGAAGCGCGTGAGCTCCTCGTCGTCGAGGTCATCATCGTTGAAGTTCTGTCGCTTCTCCGTTGGCACGAACGTGTAGATGCACACCTTGCCATGAGGTTGGCGACGGTCGGTGACCAACCATCCAAGCGAGTCGAGGTCGTCTATGGCGAGAAGGTAGTCGTTGGCGGTGGAGTTGAACGGCAATCCCACGTTTTGCGGCTTATACCACGATGCCTTGTCAGAGTCGAACGTGCTCATGAAGATGTCGCGCCCGCCCATGCTCTCGCTTCCCTCTGCTGAGAAATATAGCGTCACGCCATCGGACGCGAGAAACGGGTAGTTCTGATTCATGTACAATTGACTGTTGAAATCAGTGACGCGCGCGCCTTTGCCCCATTCATCGCCCAACTTGGTCTGAGTGTAAAGCACTGAATTGGCGGAGTCGCCATCGGCGTAAATCCTGCGCAATCCCAACTCATTCTCGTAGCTTCCCATCTGGTTGGCTATGTCGGCGTTAGGGTTCTTCATCGTTAGCGTTCCCGCCTCCTTGCCCAATGGCACGTGCTTTAGGAAATCGTTTTTGTCCACCACCACGCTGTCAATGAACATGACCTTCGCCGTGGCGGGCAACAAGCTCTTGAAAAGCCTCACGCCCTCAGCCGATGCCTTCTGCGCGGTCTCTTTTGACTTTTGCGGGGCAGGCAGCTTCTTTCGCTGCGCGTCTGCCCCGATAATAATGAAAGATAATAACAGTAAGATAAATGTCTTTTTCATTGTTCTTTTATTAATTGGCTTGCCATGTTTGCCGCGGCTCGCCTTCCATCGCCCATTGCAAGGATCACGGTGGCGCCTCCACGCACTATGTCGCCTCCGGCATATATGTTTTGCCTTGACGACCGCATGTCATCGCCCACGACTATGGTATCCTTGCGACCAAGTTCGAGCCCCGAAACCGATTTCGGCACAAGCGGATTGGGCGACACGCCTATTGCCACAATCACTTGGTCGCAATCAACGGTCTGCGTCTCGCCCGTAGGCACCGGACGACGGCGACCGGAAGCGTCGGGCTCGCCAAGTTTCATCACGTCGAGCACCACGGCACGCACGCGCCCTTGCTCATCGGCAAGATATTTCTTTGGATTATGCAAGGTCAGGAAGTGTATGCCTTCTTCCTTGGCGTGCTTCACTTCTTCCAGACGCGCCGGCATCTCCACCTCGGACCTGCGATACAC
>DAINOS010000267.1:0-2612 GCA_036743855.1 Prevotella sp.
TCAACGCCTCGTAAGCCTTGGTGTCGGCGTGAATCCTCGTCGCGTGCTTGGCGAGGCCCTCGCACAGCTTGGGCAGGTCGCCCAAACGGCTCTCGTGGATGAGCAAGCAGTCGAGGGCGTTGCACACGCTCACCCGTCGGCACTTGGCGTTGGTGATGACGCGCTCGCCCATCTCAGCATCGCCGTCTTTGTCGAAATAGCAGTGCACCACGCCGGCACCCGTCTCGATGACAGGCACCTTGGCGGTGTCGCGCACGAAGTTGATGAGCTTCTTGCCCCCACGAGGAATGCAGAGGTCGATGTAGCCCACGGCGTTGAGCATCTCGCCCGTGGCCTCGTGGGTGGCTGGGAGGAGCGTCACCACGTCGGGGTTGACACCAAACCTCGTCAGCACCCTGTGGATAAGGTCCACGCTCGCCGAGATAGACGCCTCGGCATCCTTGCCGCCTTTCAGCACGCACGCGTTGCCGCTCTTGAAGCACAGGGAGAAGACATCGAAGGTGACGTTGGGGCGCGCCTCGTAAATCATGCCTATGACCCCGAAAGGCACGCTTATCCTTTGCAAGTGCAAGCCGTTGTCGAGCGTCTTGTCTTTCAGCACCCTCCCAAGTGGCGAGGGCAAGGTGCTGACGTGGCGCATGTCGGCGGCAATGCCCTGGAGCCTTTGCTCCGTGAGTTGCAGTCGGTCATACATGGGGTTGGCCTTGTCCATCTTCGCCAAGTCCTCGGCGTTGGCACGAAGGAGCGTAGGCGTCTCAGCGACGATGGCATCAGCCACCGCCCGCAGTATCTCGTCGCGCTTGTCATCGGCAAGCAGGCCCAAGGTCTTGCTTGCCGCCTTCGCCCTTTTGAAAGTCTCTTCCAGTCTCATTTCCTTTTCTCCCTTTCTATCTTTTTATCTGTATGCAAAGATAAGCATAAACATTGGCGAGCACAACCTTTATGCAAGGAAAAGTGTCGTTTCAGGCGACAAATGGATAGTTATGCAATGTAGATTATGTGAACAAGTCGTCCGATGTGAGCTGGCATGGGAACATATCCGAATATTCATTCTCGGCAAGCGGCGAACAACCTATATAGGTGAGCAGGAACGTCTTGTTTCTGTTCTTTTCCTCCATGGCCTCCAAACGAGCGGTCAAGTGGTTGGCGTATGCTTGGGTGATGACGTATGGTGTCTTGGAATATTTCAGTTCACACAGGTTTATCACGTCATCGCTACGGTCGATGATAAGGTCTATCTGCATGCCTTCCGTCTTTTCATCACCTTTCACGATATAAGCCGACTCCGTGGAAGAGACGGCACCTATCTGCAAGGCCCTCTTGATTTGCCTGATGTGCTGCAAACACACCTCTTCAAAGGCTATTCCTCTCCATGAGGATATTTCCGATTCACGCAAATGATGTTGCCAGTAGTCTTCCTGGCGAATCTGCTTGCCGTCTTTGAAATGCAACCAAAACCAGCAGAATGAGTCGGTCAACTTATAATGCTCCTCTCGCAAAGAAGCCCCGAAAGGAACGTATTTGATGACAAAGTCGCTGCCAATGAGGGCTTTCAACATCTTGGTGAACTCACCGTTGGGATTGATGCCGGTCTTCTCGGCAATCTCCTGACGCGTGTATCCGGCATGCCTCCGACCCAACACCCGGATAATCTTCATGCTTTCCTCGGCATGGTCGAACACCGAGTTGAAAAGGCGGTTGAACTCATCGCCTAACTTGGCGTTGCGCGCGAAAAACAGCGCATCAATGTTTTGCGCGAGACTCAAGGACGGATTAAAAAAGTTCATATAGAACGGTATGCCGCCAAGTATCATGTAAGCCTGCACCACGTTGTAGCGGGTCATCTTGATGTTTCGGCTGAGGTAGAAGTCCTCACATTCTTTGAGGGTGAATGGCGCGAGCTTCATCTCGCCCGTCAATCGACCATATAGGCCGCCCTTGTTGTTGATAAGGTTGTCGAGCATCCAAGAAGTCGCCGACCCGCAAACAATGAGCATGAGGTTGTGGCGAGTATTGCCCCAACCATTCCAAAAGGCTTCGAGCGCCGTGAGAAAACCAGAACGCGCCGTGTCCATCCAAGGCAACTCGTCGATAAACACCACCTGGCGACTGCCATTGTCATTGATGTCGAGAAACTGTTCCAAAAGGAAGAAAGCTTCCAGCCACGACTTAGGTTGGCTAATGCCTTCCATGCCATGACGAATGAGCGAAAAATAAAAGTTTTGCAATTGGTCATTCGTTGAGACCCTACGCTTGCGATCGTATGGCGACAAGCCTGTGTGATGAAACACCATGTCGTCGTGAAATACCTCATCTATGAGGAATGTCTTGCCGACACGCCTCCTCCCGTATACAGCCACAAACTCTGGTCTGCCGCTTTTGTAATAGCGTTTCAGTTCTGCTATCTCGTTTTTCCTTCCTATTATCTCGCACATAAGCGTCTTGATTTATCTAATGCAAAGATAGCACGGAATTTCAATTACTACAAACAAAATCGCCTTTATTTAGCTACGAAATGCTTTTTCGAGTGTTCGTAGCTAAATAAAAGCGATTTTGTTACTTAGGCCTTGCCACAAACTCGGTGTGAAGGGTCTCCATGGGGCGTTCCTTCA
>DAINOS010000268.1:0-2609 GCA_036743855.1 Prevotella sp.
GTTAGGGACTTGCACCCATTAGAATAAGCTCATGCCGAGCATACAACAAAAAGGGCGTGGGCTCACCTCGTGAACTCACGCTCGATTAAACCTTTGTAAGTATTCAATGACAACCGCACCTTGCTGCCGGTTGTCATTTTTTTTATGGGTATGCTGATGTAAGTGTCGGCGGTGTAGTATTCGGGCACGCCGCCCTGACTGTGCAGAAACTTCATGCAATAGGTCGTCACGCCGTTTCTCGTCACCGTGCTGTCGAGCCTCAAGCCTATGCTCTGCCTTAGTGCCTCGTCGCTTGCCTTGCCCGTCTTCAAGCCCAGGCGGAGGTTGATGTAGTTGCCGTTCTTGCTTCTCCATGCGCTCACGAGGCTCACGGGGTCGGTGGCTGTCAACGTCTGCTTGGATGGCTCCGTAGGCTTGAGCGTGTAAACCATCTTTGCAGCCAACGGCTCCACCACGTTGGAGTCCACGCCATTGGCGTACATGTTGTAGTTGAGCAACACGCGGCAAAGGCTGTCTGCCGTGGTCTTCCAGCTTGTTTGCAAGGGTTGCGTGAAGGTCAACGCCACGTCGTCGTCGGTGGTCGCCGCGGCGAGCCTTGCCTGGCTGTCGGTGGTCGCGTCCACGAAGTCGGTGCGGAGATAGCTCAGCCTGGAGTCGCCATCCTCGTAAGCCGTGTTGGTGCAAGACGCGGAAAAAAACAAAAGCCCCACCAATGCCATAATGTAAAAAGATGTCTTCCAAGTCATGTCGTAGTGGGGCTTCTTTATTGTCATTTCGTGAAGTTGAACTTGCTGAAGAACTGCTTCAGCCTGCCTGTCGACTCCGTTGCCGTCATGTAGTTGCGGGTGGGGTATGCATACTGCGTGAGCAGGCAGCGGCGCAGGTAAGCATCGTCCTTGTTCTCGATGTCGATGAGGGCGAGACGGCTGGCTATGTATTCCTCGAAGTTGTCGTATTCCTCCTGCGTGTAGTTGTCGGAATACATCCTCGTGTTTTGTATCATGTCGAGGGCAATGTAGTTTTGAGGATACAGCAGGTAGTTGCGGTGTATCTCGTGGTCTATGTGCTCGGCTATCTGCTCGAACATCTTGTTGCGAGGCTGCTCCTGGTTCACCGTCTGCAACCATTCGTCGATGCAAGGCGCGCAACTGTAGTGTACGTGTCCCTTGTATCCCTTTATGCCCACGCTCATGCTTTCGAGGTCGTCGCCAGGCGCCTTCTTCCAGTAGGGCAGGTCGCGGCGCAACTGGTATTCGCGCGCCTTGAGATAGTCGCACGGGTCATACTGATAGCTTATCGCCACTGGCGCTATGTGCAGCTGCGTGAGGCGGTCGATGATGGTGCCCTCGCCACCCATGGCCATCATCTTGAGTATTGACGGCTGCGTGAGGTCGTTGGAGTTCTTGGCGCGACCCTCACGTTGCGCTATCCAGATGTTGTCGTGCTTCTGCGCTATGACGAAGTGCATGTATTCCGACATGCGCTTGCTGGCGCGGAGCATCTCGCTCGATTTCAACGCGCGCTCCACGGTGAACGTCTTGTTGATTCGTGCCAAGGCGCGAATCCAGTCGAGCTGCAGCAGGTTGTCGCCAATGGCAATCTCGCATGTGGTGCCGAAGCCAGTGTCTATCAAGCACTTGTCGAGGAAGGCGGCATCGAGCACTATGTCGCGGTGGTTGCTCACGAAGGTATAGCGCTTGTGTATGTCCACGTTGTAGAAGTTCATGTCGATGCCATTGCTTTGCTCAGAGATGAGCTTTTGCAGTATGGGGTAGCAGAAGTTGCGCTGGAAGTCGAGGTTGGTCTTGCAAGCGTGCATCTTCTTCAATACCATTTCCATGGGCACGTTGGGATACACGTATGCCACTACTTGCTGGAACTGCTTGTCGGCAAGCAGCTTGTCGTAAACCGCGGCGAGCTCCTCGGGCTCGTAAGGTCTTATTGGGTCAAATTCAGAAGGTATTTTCATACGACTTATGTTTTTTATTGGGTGATTCTTGTTGTTGTTTTCATTCCTGGACGGTCACTATGTCTATGCCTAAGGCCTCCACCTGCTGCCTTGTGGTCTCCGGCAGGCGGCTGTCGGTGATGATCATGTCCACGTCCTCGATGTTGCTTATCTTCGCGAATCCACGCCTTCCAAACTTCGTGCTGTCTGCCAGCACGATGGTCTTCTGCGCCGTTTGCATCATGGCGCGGTTTATCTCAGCCTCGCGCATGTCGGTCGTGGAGATGCCAAACTCAAGGTCGATGCCGTCGACGCCAAGGAAGAGCTTGCTGAACGAGAAGCCGGAGAGTATCATCTCGGCATACTTGCCCACCACCGAGAGGCTGGTGTGGCGCACCATGCCGCCGAGCTGTATGAGGTCTATGGTGTCGAGTGGCGCCAAGACCTCAGCCACCTGCAGCGAGGCGGTGACCACGGTGAGGCGGCTCTCGGGGTGGATGTTTCTCGCCAGGGCGTGGATGGTGGTGCCCGAGGCGAGCACTATAGAGTCGTTGGGCGTTATCAGCTTGGCGGCCTCCATGCCGATGAGCCGTTTCTCGTCCATGTTGAGTTTCTCTTTCTCCGTGACCGTGCGGTTGTTGGTGAAGGGGTTGATGAGTAT
>DAINOS010000269.1:0-2586 GCA_036743855.1 Prevotella sp.
GAGACCGCACGGTGGATCAGATGGTGCAAGCCGCGCGCTCAGGCAAGCAAAACATTGTAGAAGGCTCTGAAGACGGCAAGTCGTCAACGGAAATGGAACTCAAACTGGTCAACGTAGCGCGTGGAAGCATTAGAGAACTGCTGGAAGACTACAAGGACTTTCTCCACAATGGGAGATACCCTTTATGGAAAGACGAAGACCCACGCTACCACACACTGTTGGAGTATACGAGAAGCCATAATGAGCCAAAGGATTACCTTTCCTTTGCCGAGAAATGGTCGGCGGAAGAGTTTGCCAACACGTGCCTCACCCTCTGCTACCAAGTGGATGCCATGATCAACTCTTATCTAAAGAAGCTGCAAAACGACTTCGTGACTGAGGGTGGCATCAAGGAGCGAATGTATGCTGCCCGCACTGGTTACCGAAAAGAGCAGGATGCCAAGATGAAGAGTCTGGAAACAGAAAACGACAAGCTCAAGGCCGAAAACGCCAGGCTGCTTTCAGCCGTCAATGCTTGGAAGGCAAGGTATGAAGATTTGAAACAGCGCGCCTTGAAAGCATATTATGGGCAAAAAGAAGAGATAGAACGGCTAAGAAAGACGATTGACGAGATGGAAAAGACGAGATAGAAAAGATAGATGGAATGAATAGACAGAATAGACGAAATAGACTTTATAGACCAAAATAGACTTTAAAAGCCTATACGTCTTTAATAGTCTATAGAGTCTATGGCAGTCTATGAAGTCTATAAAGTCTATTTTGTCTATAAACCGTCTAAAGCGTCTAAAGCGTCTCTAAAAACAATATCAATGAAAAAATACTTATTCACCACGCGCATGGAAGTGCGCGATTACGAGTGCGACATCGAGGGCATTGTGAACAATGCCAACTACCTGCACTACACTGAGCACACGCGTCACCGGTTCATCAACAGCCTTGGCATCAGCTACGCCAAGCTACACGAGGAGAAGCACGTTGACCCCGTGGTAGCGAGGATGAACTTGAGGTTCAAGGCACCGCTGCGCTGCGACGACGTCATGCTGTCGTGCGTCAACGTGCGCAAAGAAGGCTTGCGCTACATCTTCACGCACGACATATATCGCGAGGCCGACAGCAAGCTATGCTTCCATGGCGACGTGGAGCTCGTGATGCTCATAAACGGCAGACTCGGCAACAGCGAAGACTACGACAACGCCTTCCTGCCGGTAATTGAGAAGTTTAACAAGGAAAATGCAGAATAGGGAAGAGAGGCTCAACACCGCCATTCTCACACGGCTCAGCTACTTCCACCTCAACACCATGGTGGAACTGTATAGAAGGTTAGGCTCCGCCACCGCCATAATGGAACGAAGGAAAGAGCTCGCCTCAATGTTTCCTGGCCTTCCGCAACGAATCATCAACGACCTCAACGACACGGCGTGCATTCGTGACCGCGCGGAGGAGGAGTTGGCTTGGGCTGACGGACACGGCGTGAGGGCACTGTGCCTCAACGACGACGAATACCCACACAGGCTGAAGGAAGCCACCGACGCGCCACTGATGCTTTTCTACAAAGGCAACGCCGACCTCAACGCGCGCCACATAATAAACATCGTGGGAACACGTCACTGCACGCGCTACGGCGAAGACTTGATAAGGGCTTTCGTCAGGGACTTGCACGCCATGGTGCCCGACACCATAGTGGTGAGCGGTCTGGCCTATGGCGTTGACATTCACGCGCACCGCGAGGCATTGGGCAACGGCATGAAAACCGTGGCGGTTCTTGCTCACGGCCTCGACACACTTTATCCGCCCTCGCATCGCGACGACGCCAACAAAATGGTGAACCAAGGCGGTCTCGTGACCGAATACATGACGCACACAAGACCCGACAAACTCAACTTCGTGAGGCGAAACCGCATAACCGCCGGACTGTGCGACGCGACCATACTCGTGGAAAGCGCGCGGAAAGGCGGCGGACTGATAACAACTCGCATAGCCAAGGAATACAACCGCGACGTGTTCGCCTTCCCTGGCCCAGTAGGAGCGCCTTACAGCGAGGGCTGCAACAACCTCATCCGCAATTGCGGAGCTGGACTCATCACGTCTGCCGAGGATTTCGTCGAAGACATGGGATGGGAAAACGAGGCGACATTGGAGAAAGCGAGAAGCAACGGAATAGAGAGACAGTTGTTTCCCGATTTGACCGAGGACGAAAAAAAGGTCGTCGGCTTGCTGCAACGCGCCAACGACCTGCGTCAAGACATAATATCCGTAAAGACAGGCATCAATGCCGGAACACTCACCGCCCTGCTCTTCCAATTGGAAATGAAAGGCGTGGTAAAAGCTTACGCCGGCGGCACCTACCACCTGATGGCGTAAGCATTCTTGTCATAAAACATCTTTTACGCCATCATCATCTCCACGTCCTTAGCAAGTTTCACCTTCGGGTCTTCCATGAAGCGCCAATAGGCGACCGGCATGACGGTGAGGATAAAGAACATCGTGAAGATGGTGCCAAGGAAAATGACGGCAGCCATGGGCATCCACAGCGAACTGCCACCAAGGAGCATTGGCACAACGCCCACCGAAGCACAAGCCGACGTG
>DAINOS010000270.1:0-2579 GCA_036743855.1 Prevotella sp.
GAGGGCACCGCGCCTACCGACCTCACTGAGGCTGGCAAGATGTTCCGCAAGCAGCAATACTCAAACAGTCTCTATATCTACGCCAAGGAAGGCTCGACGCTCGACATGGGTCTTGAGTTCCGAGGCGCCAACTCTTGGACGGCATTCGACGATTTCCAGCTCGCCTTCTGTGGCAGCGACAACGCGCAGCTGGTGCTCGACGAGAACAAGGACGACCTGAATTATATCACCAACGCCAACTCACAATACAACGGCTTCAAGGGTGCCATGCTCTATCTGCACCGCACGTTGGATGCCAACAAATGGAACACCATCGTGTTGCCAGTGAGCCTCACCATGGGGCAGTGTCGTGACCTCTTTGGCAATAACACCCAGATAGCCAAGTTTGTAAGTTACGACGACGGCCACATCCAATTCGACCGCGTGGAGGATGAGAACACTGGTGATAACGAGGTTGTGATGGAGGCCAATGTGCCTTACATCATCAAGCCGACACGCGCTGAGGGCGAAGGCGGAAAAGACAACGATGGCAAGTTGACCAACATGGAGGTACAATACACGAGCCAGGACAACCAACCCATCATCGTGACTTGCACCGCGCCATACGCCACAACGATGATCACAAGCGCCGTGGACACGAAGTACATGGACAACCAGGACGACTTGTTTGGCGGCGCCAAGGTAGAGCACGATGGCTTGGAGTTCCGTGGTACGCTGGTCAAGACCTTTGAGGACAAGAACCCCAAGCTCGACCTCGTGGGCAAGTACATTATACGTAATGGCAAGATTTACTACCTCGCAAGTCCTTTTGGCCTTAACGGCATGAAGGGATATTTCTGCTTCACCGAGACGTCCATGCCTGCCAAGATAAACGTGTCGGTCGATGGCGAGACGGTGAGCGAGACAGAGGTGACTGGCATCGACCAGCTCTTTGGCGACAGCACCGCCACGAAGCAAGGCAAGAACGTATACAACCTCAACGGACAGTTGGTTAAAGCCAATGGATCCTTGAACGACCTGCCAAAGGGCGTGTATATCGTGAACGGCAAGAAATATATCGTGAAGTAAGCCACCATAAGCCGGCACACGATACTATCAGAAACAAAAGGAGACAAAAAGATGAAAACAAAATACAGCAGGCCAAATGCCAAAGTGGTGAAACTCGACCTTGATGACGACTTGATGGATTCGCAAATGCTTACGGGTTCCGTCAACGACAAGAATGGCAACTACAATGGCCACATCGAAAACGGCGGCACGCTCGACCCTAACACCCCTTGGGGCGCAAAAAAGCATGGTGACTGGGGTTACAATGCTTGGGACGACGATGACGACAACGACGACAATTGATAGACTTGACAACGGCAACCCACCTGAGGATTGCCATTAAACGATATGAAGAAGCCTTGGCTCGATTGAGTCAAGGCTTCTTTCGTATTTTGGCTTCGAGTGTTTCAAAGCCGTTACTAAACGAAACGAAAACGTTTGCATTAATAATTTTTAACCTGCCTAACCTTTTCGTTTTTATAAAGTGTTACTATTTTTGCAACCGAAACATAAATCTGCCAAATAAAGTGTGTATATGAAAACTTTTATCAAGAAAACCATGTTGAGTGCCGCCTTGTTGTTTGTGGCACTCGCCTCGCGAGCCGCCAACCACGTTGACTCGCTGCTCAACTGCCTGCACAATCCAAAATCCAACTACGTGTTTGTGATCGCTCACCGTGCCGATTGGCGTGGCGCGCCCGAGAACTCCATCCAAGGCATTGAGAACGCCATACGCATGGGCGTGGACATGGTGGAGATAGACATCCATCGCACTGCCGATGGCCAATTCGTGTTGATGCACGATGCCACCCTTAACCGCACGTCCACTGGCAAGGGCCGCATTGCCGACTACACGCTCGCGCAAATCAAGCAGTTTCGTCTGCGCAGTGGCAATGGCATCAAGACCCGTCGCGCCATACCTACCCTTGAGGAGGCGCTGATAGCGTGTCGCGGCCGCGTGCTGGTGAACATCGACAAGGGCGGTGACTACATTCGCGAGATCCTGCCCGTGATACAGCGCACGGGCACCGAGAGGCAAGTGATAATAAAGGGCAAATACGCCCTCGACCGCGTGAAGGCCGATTACGGCAACAGCAAGGGAATGCTTTATATGCCCATCGTGGACATGTACGACTCGGCTGCCGTGGCGCGTGGCGCGGAGTTCGCTAAGAAGATGCACCCCGTGGCTTTCGAGATGTGCTTTCGGACGGAACAGCAGCTTGACCCCGATTTCGTGAAGCTTGTGCTCAAGTCTGGTTCCCGCGTGTGGATCAACACCCTTTGGGACACCCTCTGCGCCGGCCACGACGACGAGAACGCCCTCATCGAGGGACTGGACAAGCATTGGGGATGGGTGCTCAACCACCACGCCACCATGATACAGACCGACCGGCCTGATATGCTCATCAACTACCTGAAGCGGCACGGTCGCCGCACGCTGAGATAATAACCCACACAATACATCATTTCTACCTTAACATATTATGAACAACAAGACAGCAATCGTGTGTCTTGCCGCAATGGCATGCGCG
>DAINOS010000271.1:0-2575 GCA_036743855.1 Prevotella sp.
GTAAAGGCGACGCGATTCAAGTGTAAAGCCGACAGGGCTAAAGGGCTCAGCCAAGCATGGCCTCAATGTCCTTTTGCTTGATGATGCACAAGGTGGCATGGCCATCGGGCGTGTAGTTGACATTGGAGCACTGGAAAAGACGATTCGTGAGGTCTTCCATCTCATCGTTTGACAGCACCTGACCATAAGGAATGGCAGCTGCAGAGGCAAGTGACGCTGCCATGCTCTCGTGAATCTTGGCCAATGGGGACTCGGTGTCGGTGTCAGAAAGCATGTCGTGCAAAAGACTCGCGACATCCATTCCCTCCAAACCCTCAGGAATGGCATTGATACCATAAGACGACGCGCCTAATGGCGACAATTCGAAACCGAAGTCTGAAAATGCATCCTTTACAGTAGTCAACGTGACCATCTCCTTGGGCGAGAGCTCAACTTGTTGCGGGAAAAGCACCTTTTGCGAAGCCATCTTGTGGGTTGACAACCGACGGAGATAATCCTCGTAGAGCACACGCACATGGGCGCGATGCTGATCCACGACCATCAAGCCAGACTTCACAGCTGTCATGATATACTTGCCCTTGTATTGATAATGCTGAGGAGCCTTGTCTTCCACCTCCGGCACAGTATCCTCTTGAACAGGGCCAGAGAAGAGAGAATCAGGAGCGTCATGACTATCGTCCTGACCAACAAACAAGCCTTGGTCAACCTTTGTAGTGGCTGAATGCGGCTTAGAAGCCGTGAAAGGATTGTATTGAGGATCAAAATCGACCTTGGGCATGGCGAAATCGGCAGGTTGCCCTTCTGGTTGGAACATCGGTATGTCCGGCTTGCCCTCCACGTCGAACTCTATGGCCGACGCTCCGCTGAAAGTGCCCACCGCGTCGCGCACGGCGGCGAGAAGGATCTGATATACGGTCTGTTCGTTCTCAAACTTAATCTCAGTCTTCGTGGGATGGATATTCACGTCTATGTCGTGCGGATTGATGTCGAAATAGATGAAATAAGGCACTTGCTCGCCTTGCGGCACCATGCGCTCGTATACGCTCTGCACCGCCTTGTGGAAATAAGGGTGACGCATGTAACGCCCGTTGACGAAAAAGAATTGTCTCACGCCTTTCTTCTTTGCCGACTCTGGCTTGCCCACGAATCCCGACAAGCCACAAACCGACGTTTCCACGTTCAGCGGCAGGAGGTCGGCATTGATTCGCTTTCCGAAGACCTCCACTATGCGTTGCCTCAACGTGCCAGAGCGCAGGTCGTAGAGCTCTGAGCCATTTGAGTGAAGGGTGAATGCTATGTCGGGATATACCAACGCTATGCGCTCAAACGCCGTGATGACATGGTTGAGCTCGGTGGCGTTTGACTTGAGAAACTTCCTGCGGGCAGGCACGTTGAAAAAGAGGTTCTCGACCTTGAAATTGGCTCCTTGCGGACAAGCGCACGGCTCTTGAGATAGCACCTTGGAACCAGAGAAGCAGATGTCGGTGCCGAGGGTGTCGTCGGCGGTGCGGGTTTTGAGCTCAACCTGCGACACGGCCACGATGGAGGGCAACGCCTCGCCACGGAAGCCCATGGTGTGAAGGTTGAAAAGGTCCTCGGCATGACGTATCTTGGACGTGGCATGGCGCTCGAAAGCCAACCTTGCATCTGTCTCCGACATGCCTTTGCCATCATCGATAACCTGAATGGACGTGCGCCCCGCGTCGACCACCGACACGTCGATATGGCGCGCGCCGGCATCCACGGCGTTCTCCACCAGTTCTTTTATGACGCTGGCAGGGCGCTGTATCACCTCTCCCGCGGCAATCTGGTTGGCAACGGAATCGGGCAAGAGCTGAATAACATCAGACATACACTTACTTTTTGGCTTTATTCTCTGGGGCTTTACTTATCACTGGCTTGTTGTCGGCTGTCTCCTTGTGCCGTGGCGATTTCGCCTCGCCACCTGGCAACTTCTGCAATGGAGGCGCATGGCGCTTCACCACTTTCAACGATGAACCATTCGGCTTGCCACGCCACACGAACACATCGTCGGGTCCCGTGGGGCGCAAGTCGGCAAACCACTGAAACACGTCGAGCTTGTCACGGCCTGGCGGTATCTGCGTCATGGGGTAAAGAGTGCCTTGCGCCTTGGGCATCCAGATGCGCTCAAGTTGCCTCGTCGGCGATATGAACATCCTCATGGTATCCGACTCCACATAGTTGAGACCGATGAGCGTGGAGTCGCCCTTGTCGGTCGGATAGAATATGGAGCGCACGTTGCCCACGGCATCGCTCCGGCGAATGTTGCCGCCATTGAAATAGGCGTAAATCTCCTTTGACGACACCTGGCCATAATGCACGCTATCCTTCATCTGCTCTATGGAGAGAGCCTGGCCGATGACATGGGCCAGCCTGATGGTGGAGTCGTTGGTGAAGACCAAAATCTTCTCGCCAGTCAGCTGCCTGCCGTCGCTCCACGTGATAGGGTCCTTGTACATCGTCAGGCACGAGTCTCGCGTGTCGTACACGAGTGAATCACACATGGCCTGGAAATCAGCGCGATAGGCACGCACGTGGTCATAGCCGTGCACGC
>DAINOS010000272.1:0-2514 GCA_036743855.1 Prevotella sp.
GACGTGTGGCTCTTGAGCTTCATGAAATAAATCTCCATTTGCAACGGCGTGTTCGACAGCAATCTTATGAGGTCGGTCTCCGTTGTCACCTTCATCGGCATGAGGTTGAGAATCACTATGCGCAATGGGCGGATTTGCTGCGAGTGAGCGCGCGTCTCGTCCATCACGAATATGTTTTCCTTCTTCAGGAGGTCGATGGCGGGGAGTTTATCTGGAAGTCTTAAAGGCATTGTCTTTTCCTTTCTTTGTTTTATTTCGAAGCAAAATTACTAAAATAATGATAGAACGGTGCAGAAAGACCATAAAAAAAGTTGTTTGTGGAACCTTCATGTCCGCAAACAACTTTTTTAGTCTTATATTATAATAATGTGTAAGTTCTCAGTCTTACCTTCTGCCGAAGCCTCCGAATGAGCCACCAGCGCCGCCCCTGCTGCTGCCGAATGAGCCACTGGAGTTGCCCCTGTTGCCGAACGAGCCTGTGCTGTGTCCGCCAAAAGGACTTGATGAAGACGAACGAGTGGGAGCCGAGAATGTGCGTGACGGGCTGCTCTGCTGTGGGTTGAACGTTCCTCTTGGCGTGTCGTTGCGGTTGCCAAACAAGCCGCTGCCAAACGAGCGCTCAGGAGCGCGATTCACGGTGGAGCGAGTGCTGCTTTCGCGTGGCGTGCCAAACGAGCGGTTGCCGTTGCGCAATGGGCTGTCGCTGATGCCACCTTGTGGCCTCATGTTGCCAAACGTGCGGTTACCGTTGTTGTTTGGGCGATTACCGTTTGGGCGGTCGAAACCATTGGGGCGGTCGAAACCATTGGGGCGATTGCCGTTGGGTGTGAAGCCGCGCCTTGGAGCCTGTGCCCAGTTGCGCTGTCCTGGCTGATACACGAATCCGGCGCCGTAGCGTCCGTTGTCCCAGTTGCGTCTCATTCCGGGGTGTGGTCCGCCATCACGAGGACCGTCCCACCTGCGTCCGTAATACCAAGAGCGTCCGCCGTTGTGAATCCACGAGTGGCCGCCCGTGTAAGTCCACACGAAGTTAGGGCATCCGAAGTAGAAGAAGTCGCGATGTGGGTATCGGGCGTATATGCCGAAGTGCCAGTAGCCTCCGTTCCAGTAGAGTGGGCGATAGAAGTAGGAAGCGTCAACATAGGCGCGATACTGCCAGTCGAGCAGTATGTAGCTCAAGTCGAGGTTTCTCTGCCTCCAGTATGCCCCGTAAAGGTCGCTGGCGTCATCGATACGCATGAGGTAGTCGAGGTTTATCTCATAGGCTGCCTCATACTGCTGGTCGGTGAGGTTGAGCTCGTATGCCATCTTGTCGGTCAGGAAAAGAGCCTGGTCGCGGGCCTGCTCATAGCTCATGGCAGAAGTGCTCAATGTTATGGTGAGCAAGAGTGCGAGTGCTGTAAATAACCTTTTCATAGCTATATCGTTTTAAAATTGTCGTTCATGTTGTTTTTCATGTTGCAAAGTTATGATATAGTTCTCATAGTTATCGTGGCTTTTCCCTATACCCTGAGGGGGAAACCCCTACAAGTCGGCTGGCTTGGTGGCGCTGAAGGTCAGCTCATCCTTGCCGTCGGCCTTGTCTATGACGATGGTGTCGCCCTCTTTGGCCTCCTCCGACAGTATCATCTCGGAGAGTCCGTCCTCGATGTAGGTCTGGATGGCACGCTTCAGTGGCCTTGCGCCAAACTGTATGTCGTAGCCCTTGGTGGCGACGAACTCCTTCGCCTTGTCGGTGAGCGAGATTGTCAGCCCAAGCTCAGCCACGCGCTTGTGCAGTCCGGCAAGCTCGATGTCTATGATTTGCTTTATCGCCCCGAGGTCAAGCTGGTCGAAAGTGATGATCTCGTCGAGGCGGTTCAGGAACTCTGGCGAGAACTGCTTCGAGAGGCTCTTCTGTATTATGGACCGCGCGTATTGCTTGTCCTTGCTGTCCATGTTGGCGGCGTTGGTTATGCCTCCGGCGTTGAATCCCACGCCACGGCTAAACTCCTTCAGCTGGCGCGTGCCGGCGTTGGAGGTCATTATTATCACCGTGTTGCGGAAGTCCACGAGTCTGCCATTGCCATCGGTGAGCCTGCCCTCGTCGAGCACTTGCAGCAAGAGGTTGAACACGTTGCCGTGAGCCTTCTCTATCTCATCGAGCAGCACGATGGAGTAGGGGTGGCGGCGCACTTGCTCGGTGAGCTGTCCGCCCTCGTCGTAGCCCACGTATCCTGGAGGCGCGCCCACGAGACGCGACACGTTGAAGCTCTCGGTAAACTCGCTCATGTCCACGCGTATCAGCGCGTCTTTCGAGCCGAACATCTTCTCGGCGAGCCGCTTGGCGAGGTAAGTCTTGCCCACGCCCGTGGGACCCAGGAACATGAATGCGCCTATCGGGTGGTTGGGGTCTTTCAGCCCCACGCGGTTGCGCTGTATGGCTTTCACCATCTTCTCTATGGCGTTGTCTTGGCCTATCACGACCTTCTTCAGCTCGGCGCCCATGTTGCGCAGACGCTTGCCTTCCGCCTC
>DAINOS010000273.1:0-2508 GCA_036743855.1 Prevotella sp.
TTCTGTCTGTTCAACATTGGAGGCTTTGCGAGAGCCTAAGTACATGGGACAGACAAATAGTTGCCCCATGCTTTGTATATCCCCTATTTAGTGTGGTTACCATAAGTGAGTATGACGAGGACACTATAAGATTTCATCTATATAACAAGCCAATAGGCGGAATTATCCAATGTGCACTAAAATAATTCAGCCAACGGGTATTAAAACTAAAGAACATGAAAACAAGGAAAATTATCCGATGGTGGGCATTGCTGCTATGCTTGCTGGCCATCATCCCGATGAATACCATGGCGCAGGAGACCACAAAACCTACATACTCAGGCGGAAGCGGCACAAAAGATGACCCGTGGATCATCGCCACGGCAGAGGATTTGCAGGCGATGTCTGATAACTTCAAAAATGGTCTGAATACTTTTGATGGAAAATATTTTAAGCAGACTGCCGACATCGACATGAAGAGTTATCCAAACTTCACGGGAATTCGGAACGTTGGATGTAGTTTCGGGGGGCATTATGATGGTGGAGGTCATGTCATCAGCAACATGACTATCGATTTGCCCAAGCAAGATTATGTAGGGCTGTTTGAAAGTATAAATATAAATGGCACAGTACACGACGTTCACCTTGATTCGTCGTGCAAAATCATCGGTGAAGATTATGTCGCAGGCATTGTGGGAGAATTATCATGTCAAAACATAATGGCAGGAACGGCATCCGTGTATAATTGCACATCTGGAGCATCTGTGTCAGGCAAGCACCATGTCGGTGGTATCGTGAGCGTATTATTCCAAAGGTCATATGTAAATTCTCTAACTCAAGCTCAAAACTTAGCGATATGGCACTGTCTTAATTATGGCAAGATAACAGGTACAGAGGGTGATGTTGCCGGCATATTGGGTGGCATAGAATTAGGTGGGCAAATAATAGAATGCATGAATTTAGGCACCATAAAAAGTCCTAAAAATATCTATGTGGGCGGTATCACTGGTTACATTGCTCGCGGGTTTTACTCTAACTCAGCCAGTGGAACTATAAATTGTGCTAACTATGGCTATGTGTATGGTGGTCGTGGCACTGGAGGAATAGTCGGTTTTGCCGATGTTGGCTTTTCAAACAATGTAAAGAAAGGTTCATACGTTCTTCATTGCCTCAATGTTGGAGCTGTGAAGTCTGCCGACAAGTTTGTGGGTAATATCATTGGCAAGACATACGGTGCCAATACCACAGACAATGACTACGATGGCAGGGTTCTCAGTTATGGCAATGTGTACGATAAGCAGGAATATACCATCCAGCCAATTTCTACAACGAAAATGCAAAGCGAGCAGGGTTCGGACTCTGGAAATGGTTGGGAAATATATTATCGTGGTGTCAATTCCCAAAAGACCAAGTCTCTTGTTAGCGGTGAGGTAATTGACGGACTTGAAAGGGGCGTACCTTCATTGGAGGTTCTTACCAAAGACAAAGATTACAACACTTACTATAATTCCTTAATATTTAAGGAGATAAATCCTGGCTATGAGGGCTATTCCTACAAGAAAGGCAAGTATCCTACTCTTGCCTACTGGGTGAGAGATAATGAGGGTGAGAAGAGCACCTTTGAGCAGAGCATGGCATCGTCGGAAAAGGCACAAGAGGAGTGCCGACGCATCCTCACGCTCATAGATCAGGCCCGCTCCACCTACCTTCAGTTCCGCGATGAGGACGAGACTTCCACGAGCCACGCCAAGCCTTATGAGGATGCCGACGGGGTGGGACACATCGCCACGGTCTATCCCCAGGATGCAGCCGCTATCACGAGCATAGTGCAGCCTAAAGATGCTCCCCACACCTTGTTTAAGATGCACGACGCCACAGGCAAGCAGCTTGACCCGGAATACCGACTGGAAATAAAGCAATATGCCGACACCGTGTGGTTGAAGAACGGCGACTTCGAGAAGCCGGTGTTCGTGAAAAACGTATTGCCAAAGCGCATCCACCTGTACATCAAGAACAATGCTAACTTCTCGTATGGCGAAGAAGAGAAAGCCTCGTTGGCCCCGAAGAGCGTAAGCGTGAAATACTGGACAACCGACATCTATGGCAAGGACTATCAAGCAGACGCCTCTGCCGGCGGCTCCCTTTGGCCTTTAGTTGGAAGGTTAAACAACGTGGTCTTCACAAATTTAGGTGCTGCCGATTATGAGGAAAACCGTCCTTTTTATTATGCGGCTATGAACAATGGTAAGAATATTAATATCGTCTTTGCACGTCAAACTCCACTGTCAGGCAGATGCCGTCCAGCCATAGATGCCGGTTACTTTCTTTACGATGCGCTCATCCAGGCAAGCGACGACCAGCCGATGACCGTCACCGTGGATGGCACTCCGTTCACCAAAGACATCTATGGCACCGACATCTTGTCGCACAGCAAGTCGATTGCCGACCGAGACAAAATCGTGAACCAGGAGAATGCCTGGTATATCCGCAATGGTGAACCTGCCCAAAAGGACAAAGACAAAGACGCAA
>DAINOS010000274.1:0-2462 GCA_036743855.1 Prevotella sp.
GGTCGGAAAACGAAAGTAGGAAGAAAACTACTTCGTTTTCCTCCTACTCGATTATGTCGCGTGACGATTATTTGTTGTTGTCCTCAGGAGCCTTGTCGATCAAGTCCATGAACTGGTCGAGCTTCGGAGTGATGATGATCTGCGTGCGGCGGTTGCGCTGTCTGCCTGTTGCAGTGTCGTTGCTCACGAGCGGGTTGAACTCGCCACGTCCGCCAGCGGTAAGACGCTTAGGAGCCACGTTGAAGTGGTCGATGAGATACTGCACCACAGAGCTTGCGCGGAGAGCGGAGAGATCCCAGTTGTTGCGGATGTTCTTCATGCTTGGCGCGGAAGTGTTGACGGGCACGTTGTCGGTGTTGCCCTCGATGAGCACATCGTAGTCCTTGTAGTCGGTGATAATCTTGGCAATCTTAGACAGGGTCTCCTCGGCGCGGTCGTTGATTTCATAAGAACCGCTCTTGTAGAGCATGTTGTCGGCCAAAGAGATGTACACCACACCCTTGAGTACCTGCACGTCAACCTCCTTCAGCTCGTCTTTCGACAGCGAGCGGGTCAGGTTGTTGGTGAGCACCATGTTGAGTGAGTCGCTCTTGCTCTTCACCTCCACGAGGTGGCGGATGTACTGGTTCGACTCGTTGATTTGGTCGACGAGCTTTGAGATGTTGATGTTGTTGGAGTTGGCGTTAGACAAGCTCTGGCTGAGGTTCTTTTGCAGCGCGGCATTGTCCTTCTTCTGCTGCGCGAGTTGGTCTTGCAGGCTCGTCACGCGCGCGTTGGCTGCTGCGAGCTTCTCCTTGGCATCCTGGTAGTTGTTTGTCAACTCGCGGTTCTCGTTTTGGCAATTGACCAAATCCTTCTTGCTGGCACAGCTTGTCGCGAGAAGCGTGCCGGCAACCATGGCAAATAAAATAGTCTTTCTCATATTGTTCGATGTTTAATGTTATTCATGTCGTTATAATCCAATCACTCAATGATTTGGCAATCAAATTTAATTAATAGACTCCACATGGACAAAAAAGTTGCATATAATTAGCTATCTTTAACCACCTGCTTGCAGTCTAAGCAGTTTTTAACCACTATTCGTAAGTTTCCAGAGCTGTTGTGCGCTTCCGTGTTGGGGATTTAGCATAGGGTGGGGGACTTCGTGGGCAACAAATAAATAATAAATAGTTGTGGGCTCTTGATATTAGCGAAAATATTATTAATTTTGCAGACAGTAATATTACATTTTATAAATCTCTAAAGATTATGATTCTTTTCTTCAAGACTCCCAAGGAGAATGTCATTGCCACTGAGATCGACCACCAGCCCAGTGACAAGGAGAAGCAGGCCCTCTGCTGGCTTTACGGTGACGCTACACTGCTGGAAACAGAGAAGCTCGATGGTTTCTTTGTAGGACCGCGCCGCGAGATGATAACCCCCTGGAGCACCAATGCCGTTGAGATCACGCAAAACATGAGTCTCACCGGCATTTCGCGTATTGAGGAGTACTTCCCCGTGAAGAGTGAGGACGCTACCCATGACCGTATGCTGCAACGCATGTACAAAGGCTTGGATCAAACCATCTTCACCGTCAATCATGAGCCCGAACCCATCAAGCATGTCGAGGACATCGAGAAATACAATGAGGAGGAAGGCCTCGCGCTGAGCCCTGAAGAGATAGAGTATCTTCATAAGATAGAGAAAGAAAACGGCCGTCCGCTTACCGACTCAGAGATTTTCGGCTTCGCTCAAATCAACTCGGAGCACTGCCGCCACAAGATTTTTGGCGGGACGTTCATCATCGATGGCGAGGAGCGCGAGTCGAGCCTTTTCTCGCTCATCAAGAAGACGACAAAAGAGCACCCGGGCAAGATAATCTCAGCTTACAGCGACAACGTGGCATTCGCCCAAGGCCCGATGATAGAGCAATTCGCGCCGGAAAACCAGACCACAGCCGACTATTTCAAGGTGAAACCAATAGAGAGCGTCATCTCGCTGAAGGCGGAGACTCACAACTTCCCGACGACCGTAGAGCCGTTTAATGGCGCTGCCACTGGTACTGGTGGTGAGATCCGTGACCGTATGGGTGGCGGAACAGGTTCATGGCCTATCGCCGGCACGGCAGTGTACATGACTTCTTACCCACGCTTGAAAAACGATGACGGCAAGGCCGCACGCGACTTCGAGCAGAAGATAGAACCGCGCAAATGGCTCTATCAGACACCAGAGGAAATTCTTATCAAGGCATCCAATGGCGCCTCAGACTTTGGCAACAAGTTTGGCCAGCCGCTTATCACGGGCTCCGTGCTCACATTTGAGTATGAGACCAGCACTGGCGACACCGCAGTGGTGGAGAGCACGAAAGAAAACGTGCAAAGCGCCAACGAGGTCTACGGCTACGACAAGGTCATAATGCTTGCTGGTGGCGTGGGCTATGGCAAGAAGCGCGACTGCCTGAAGAAAGAACCCAAGAAGGGCGA
>DAINOS010000275.1:0-2450 GCA_036743855.1 Prevotella sp.
TTTATTGATAGTCATCTTGTGATAATCGTGATAAATATAGTAACTTTGCAGGTAGTACACATATATATAACAAGAGGATCAAGACCATGGCACACGTCAACAACCGCAAGCTGCCGGCAGGCATACAGTCGTTCAAAAAGATTAGAGAAGACGGCTATCTCTATGTTGACAAGACTGACATTGTATGGCAATTGGCTAACAATGGACAGCAGTATAACTATTTGAGCCGCCCACGTCGCTTCGGCAAGTCAGTGCTTGTCGATACATTGCAGATGTATCTTGAAGGCAGGAAGGAGCTCTTCGAGGGTCTGAAAATCACGCGGATGGAAGAAGAGTGGAAGCATTATCCCGTCGTCCGCCTTGACATGAGCCGTGGCGGGGCAAACGCAGAGACTTTGCGTTCTTATCTGAACTTGCGATTCAAGGACTACGAGGAGAAATATGCCATAACTCCCGACCCTACCGCCCAGCTTGCCGACCGCTTCCATGACATCATCAAAACCGCCTACAAGCAGACTGGCTTGCAAGTGGCAATACTCATCGACGAGTATGACGCCCCTCTGCAACATTCGTGGAACACACCAGAGCACGACCGCTGCACGGAGGTCTATCGTGAAGTGTTCGCCATACTGAAAGCCGATGACGAGTATGAGCGATTGGTGTTCATCACCGGCATCACGAAGTTCACGCAAATATCACTGTTCTCCGTGCTCAACAACCTCACCAACATCAGTTTCCTGCCGGAATATGCCACCGTCTGCGGCATCACGGAGCATGAAATAAAAGAGGACTTCGAACCTGAGCTGGAAAGAATGGCGGAAGCTAACGGATGGACTCTACCGCAGACTCACGACAAGCTGAAGGATTATTATGACGGCTACCACTTCAGCGCAGACAATATGGTGGATATTTACAATCCGTTCAGTCTTGTCAACGCATTAGACCAATCTAAGTTAAGAAACTTTTGGGCAGCATCGGGAGCGACCTCACTGCTTCCAAAGTTCGTGGACGACCTCGACATGTCGCTTGAGCATTTCAGCAACTGCTATATAGACAGCACGACATTGGAAACATGCGATGTGGGCGACGGCGGTGCCGAGCTGTTTCTCTATCAATCAGGCTATCTCACCATCAAGGGATACGAAGATGGTGTTTACACCTTGGGGTTCCCTAACGAGGAAGTGAAACAAGCACTGTACAAACTGGTGGTTCCTGCGCTGACCCTCCGCAGCAAGTCGCAAGTTATCTCCACACAGAGCCTTTTGCTGAAAATGATTCAAAACGGCAACGTAGACGAATCCATGAAAGCTCTCAAGGCCCTCGTCGCCGACGTGCCTTACAGCAACAAGAAGTTGGCCTCCATGAACATGGAAGAGCGCTACCGCCTCATCATCAGCACAATCTTCAACGCCATAGGGCTGAAGGTTGAGGTGGAGCACATGCTCGCCACCGGCCGCTTAGACATGACAGTGCAAACCTCACGCTACATCTACGTGATAGAGCTGAAGCTGCGCAACAACGGCGGCAAGGATGCCGCCACGCGGCAAATCCTCAACCGCCAATACATGGAACCGTTCAAGGCAGACAAGCGACAGGTCATCGGCCTGGGCATCGAACTTGACGAGGAGGGCAAGGGAATCCTGGACTGGGAAAGGGCTTAGCCGATTGCGAATGCCATACTTTATTTTTAACGACAATAGAGACAAAGAGGGACAACATTTGTATGTCGTGATAAAACATTGGCATGAAATGCCATTAAAATTGTCTCCTGTTGTCTCCATTGTCGTTTCATGTCCATTGTTTCTTCTTTCACATAGCGTAATTCAAGCAATCTTTATCCACAAACATCAAAATACTTCTCGAATATTTTGGAGGCTCCACAACATTTGCTTAGCCTTGCCAAAATGGAAAGAAATAAGCCCGGCTAAAAGTAAGATAATCCTACTTTTCGCCGGGCCTTGTTATTATTTCATTTTCCCTATCGTAAAAGAGAAACTTCTACAACAATGCCTTTACGTTCAAACACGATAGATTTCAACGCCAACTGTTCAAAGACCTTTTCTAACTTGTCAATATCACCAAGAGAAATTTTGATGACATTATTGGAAAGGAGCTGTATACTTTACTTTCCGAGAACAAATCTTCTTACGAAGGCTAACGCTGGAGATACCAACAAGTCCACCCACTTATTGCCATCATAAGCTAAGAAAAAAATCTTGAAACCGACAAGTTTTCAGGGCGTTTTTTTCACAAGTTTCGTTTCACACTTTCTTTTCCACACAGATAGAAAAGATTTTCAAGATGTCGGCTTCGCCGATTGCGTATGCCATCGGGTCGCGGTCGGGCACAAGACCCGCCCCTGCAAAGGCATTATCATTTTTTATTGATAGTCATTTTGTGATAATCGTGATAAATATAGTAACTTTGCAGGTAGCACAAATATATATAGC
>DAINOS010000276.1:0-2441 GCA_036743855.1 Prevotella sp.
TTGTCGGTGGTGTACCAGTGAGCGGCTGTCACTTCCTTGGCATAGCGAATCTTCGTGTTTATTTCCCTTGCGAACCTTGGGTTTACCGACGAGAGGTAATGCTTGCCATTCGCGGTCTCTATTGCGAGCACGACAAATTGCCTTATTATGGTCTTTGACCCTGTGTAGGCTTTCTTGACACCTTCCATTCTTGTCATCACGTGGATGTCCCAGCCTTCGCGGTTGAGCCGTGCCATCATGCCCCTGAAGACAACGCCGTGTGGCGAGGTGTCTTTCACGCCGCTTGCCGCGATGCTAAGGTGAATCATCTCGTGAAGAAGGACGTTGCGGAATTGATGTTCGCTTTGGTCGTAGAAATTGCTAATGGAGAGGGTGAACGCGTTGGCGGAGTTGCCCATGTTGAGAATCCGTCTGTCCAAAATCAACCCACGCTTAAACGACAAAGACCCAAGTTGCGATTTTGAGCGGCCAATGAAAAAACGAGGCTCAGGCAGTTTGTCGTCAAAATATCGTTTGTTGAATTGGCGGAAGTTGTCCCTGAGCCATATTATATCAATTTGCATAATGCGAGCATTACGAAAATGCCGCGCTCTTCCACGCTTGCCTGATGAGCTTCGGGTAAACGTCGCGGAATGGCGCGGCAATTTGTTTTGAGACCGACAAATGTATATAACTACATTGCGGTCTCATGTCATTGTAAACGTATGTTTATAGTTTGCAGAGTTCTACAAGCTTGTCCACGGCGGCGTTGAGGCCATCAAGATCCTTGCCGCCAGCCTGTGCGTAGTGAGGCTGTCCGCCGCCACCGCCCTTGATGAGCTTGGCTGCCTCGCGCACGATCTTTCCAGCATTGAGGTCGTGGTCGCTCACCATGTCGTCGGAGAACATCACTGAGAGCATTGGCTTGTCGTGGGCATTGCTGCCTATGGCGCAAACGAGGTGCTCGGGGATGCGCTCACGAATCTTGAACACGAGGTCCTTGGCACTGTTGGCGTCGAACGGAACGATGGCCTTTATCACCTTGACACCGTTAATGTCTTTGGCGTTGTCTACGAGGCGGTTGCACATTTGCTGCACCACTTGAGCCTGGAAGTGCTCAACTTGCTTCTTGAGTCCAGCGTTCTCATCAATAGACTTTTGTATGGCCTTGCCGAGATCCTTCGCGTTGTTGAACATGCCCTTTATGGCGTCGAGAGTGTCTTGTACGGCATAGATACCTTCCTCTGCAGCCACGCCCGTGAGGGCCTCAATGCGGCGGATACCAGCCGCGACGCTGCTCTCGGATATGATCTTGAAGAAGCCGATATGACCAGTGCTCTTCACATGGATACCGCCACAGAACTCAGCAGATGGTCCAAAGCGTACCACACGAACCTTGTCGCCGTATTTCTCACCGAAGAGGGCCACAGCACCAAGTTTCTTGGCCTCTTCGATAGGCGTGTCGCGATGTTCATCGAGAGGAATGTCCTCACGAATCATCTTGTTTACGATGCGCTCCACCTGCCTGAGCTGCTCAGGAGAAACCTTTTGGAAGTAGTTGAAGTCGAAACGCAGAATCTTCTCATCCACGTATGAGCCGCGCTGCTCAGTCTGCTCGCCAAGCACCTGCTTCAACGCGTAGTCGAGAAGGTGGGTTGCCGTGTGGTTGCATGCTGAACCCTCGCGCTTCTCCGTGTCAACCTCGGCGCGGAGGTCAGCGGTGATGTCCTTTGGCAGTTTCTTGATGATGTGTATGCTTTGGTTGTTCTCGCGCTTCGTGTCGATTACGTCAATGGTCTCGTTGTCGAATACGAACTTGCCCTTGTCGCCTACCTGTCCGCCCATCTCGCCATAGAACGGCGTCTGGTCGAGCACGACTTCGTAGAACACGTTTTTCTTTTGTGTCACCTTGCGGTAGCGCAGGATGTGCGAGTCGCACGCGTCAGTGTCGTAGCCGACAAACTGCTGCTCGCCATCTTTCACCGTCACCCAGTCGCTGTTTTCCACGGCAGCGGCGTTGCGGGCGCGTTGTTTCTGCTTCTTCATCTCCTCCTCGAATCCTTTTTCATCAACGGAGAATCCGTTTTCTCCGCAGATGAGCTCGGTGAGGTCGAGTGGGAAGCCGTAGGTGTCGAAGAGGCGGAATGCCTTCTCGCCCTCAAGCTCCTTCTTTCCGGCAGCCTTCAGCTCGTCCATGTCTACCGACAGCAAGCTTATGCCACGGTCGAGAGTGCGAAGGAAAGAGTCTTCCTCTTGCTTCATCACCTTGGCTATGAGTTCTTGCTGGGCCTTCAGTTCTGGATAAGCACCGCCCATCTCTGCCACGAGCACGGGCACGAGCTTATACATGAACGCCTCTTTCTGGTCGAGGAAGGTGTAAGCATATCTCACGGCGCGGCGCAGGATACGGCGAATGACATAGCCTGCCTTGGCGTTGCTTGGCAACTGGCCGTCGGCGATGG
>DAINOS010000277.1:0-2435 GCA_036743855.1 Prevotella sp.
AAAGAAAACGAGCCACGCATCAACAATATCGTTAATGCGTGGCTCGTTTGTTATCGTTTTTTCTTTTCTCTTAGGCAGACTGACTATCACTGAGGATAGGTCATGTTCTCCGGTTTCAAGTGCTCAAGCACTTCCGTCAAGAACTTCCTCGCCTCCCATTTTGCCATTGGCAGGTCGTGAAGCAGATAGTTGCCACAATCGCGTGGGGCGGCCCCAGGCACCTCTCCCTCAAATTCGGCCACGAACTTAAACGTGCGACGCATGAGGTCGGCGATGTCCCGCGGTTCCAAGTCGCCACGGAGCAAGAGGTAATTACCTGTGAGGCAACCCATTGGTCCCCAGTATATCACACGGTCTTTCCATTCCGCGTCATTTCTGAGGAAAGTGGCGGCAAGATGCTCTATCGTGTGTAGAGCACCGGGATGAAGCACGGGCTCACGGTTGGGTTCCTTCATGCGAACGTCGAATGTGGTAACGGTCTCACCGCCCACTTCATCCTTACGCGACACGTAAATGCCCCTAAGGAGCTTTTCATGATTGATTGTAAACGAAGGTATCTTGTTCATTACTAACGATTTATTCTATGATAATAACTTAATCCGTGCCAATGACTTAATCTATCGACTCGATAAACGACCTTGTCACCTCGAAACTGTCATCGGCAACCTTGTTCCAAAAGTCAAAATATTGCGAAGCCTTGGTGTCTTTCAGTGGCACGTCGCTGATGACTCGGAAAGATATGAACGGTGTCTTGTATATGAAACAAGCCTGTGCTATAGAGCAGCTCTCCATGTCCACGGCAGTGGCATCAGGGAACTTGGATATTATCTCTTGCATTTTCTGCCTTGAGTCTACGAACCAGTCGCCGCTCACCGTCAAGCCTTTTACGATCTTGCAGCCTTCCGGCATTTTCACCTTCAACGCCTTATCCACCAAGTCGTTGTCGGCCTTGAAGCTCGGCGGCATGCCTATCACTTGCCCATAGCTGGCGTTGTCGCCACAATACACGTCGTGATAAACGCATCCCGACGCGACAACGACATCAAGAGGGTTCAGCTCGGTGTCTGCCCCACCGGCGCATCCTGTGGAGATAACAAGGTCTGGATGATAGTTGTCTATCATCTCAACGGCGCCAATGGCAGAGTTTACCTTGCCTATGCCGCATTGTTGCAGCACCACCTCATGATTGCCGATTTTGCCAATGACAAAATCCTTATGGTTATGACGTTCGGTCGTGGCATCATCGAGCAACGAACGGAGCTGAGCCAACTCCTTGTCCATCGCTACTATAACTCCTAATTTTTTCAAAACAATAACTCCGATTTTTCATGCAAAGTTATGAAAAAATCACTACCTTTGCCACACAATTGATAGAAAACTTATGAAAACATTAAAGAAATGCCTGCCCGATATTATGGCAGTGATTCTTTTTATCGTCTTGGCCGTGGCTTATTTTGCCCCTGCCGACTTTGAGGGTCGCATCCTCTTCCAGCACGATTCGGCTGCCGGCATCGGCGCAAGCCGCGAGGCTCAGCAATACCACGAGCAAACTGGCAAGACCACGAGATGGACCAACGCGCTGTTTGGCGGAATGCCAACTTACCAGACCGCCCCATCCTACTCGAGCAACACCATCATCAACCAGGCAATCAACCTCTACCACCTATGGCTGCCCGACTATGTGTGGTATCTCTTCGCCTATCTCTTAGGCTTCTACATTCTCTTGCGTGCATTCGACTTCAAGCAATACCTCGCGGCATTGGGTTCAATAGTATGGGCGTTTTCCAGCTATTTTCTCATCATCATCGCCGCCGGGCACTTTTGGAAGGTCATGGCCCTTGCCTATCTCCCGCCAATGATTGGTGGCATGGTGCTTGCTTACCGAGGCAAATACCTGTGGGGCTTCACTGTCACGGCCATCTTCACGGCGTTTGAGATAAAGGCCAACCACGTGCAGATGACATACTATTATCTATTTGTCATCCTTTTCATGGTCATAGCGTGGCTCGTCGCCGCCATCCGCCAACATTGGCTTCCACGTTTCTGGAAGGCTTCGGGTGTCGTGGTTGCCGCGGCCCTCATCGGCGTGTGCATCAATTTGCCTAACCTTTACCACACATGGCAATACCAAAAGGAGAGCATGCGCGGAAAGAGTGAGCTCGTGAAGAAGAACACCGCTCAGCAGACATCGAGTGGCCTCGACCGCGACTATATCACGCAGTGGAGCTATGGCATCGACGAGACGTGGACGCTTCTCGTGCCTAACGTCAAGGGCGGCGCGAGCGTGCCAATGGCGGCAAACGAGAAGGCAATGGAGAAAGCCGACCCGCAACTCATGCAGGCTTACCAGCAGATTGGGCAATACTGGGGCGACCAGCCAGGCACAAGCGGTCCCGTGTATGTGGGCGCGTTCGTGCTCATGCTCTTCTTCCTCG
>DAINOS010000278.1:0-2290 GCA_036743855.1 Prevotella sp.
AACAATGATAATGTTTTTTTAGAAATTGACATGATTATAGTTGTTGTATAATTGCGTTCATTATTTGTCGTGTTGCTCCTCGGCGAGCTTCTTCAGCATGGGCAGCAGCACCCTCTCGGCAGGTTTGGCTTGTGTGGAGCCAATCTTGATGTCCTTGCCCATTCCGTTGAGAATCTCCACGTCGTACTTCTTGTTACCGTCCATCTTCTCCACGGTCTCTATGGCGCGGCTCACTGCCTCCTTCGTCTGGCTGTCCTTGGTGAGCAGCACAATGGCGCAGTCGGCCATGTCGTTCACTTTGGTAAGCCACGGCGCGATGTCATCGTAGAACAGGCGCGCGCCCTCGTCATTGCTCTTCGCCAGCTCGCTGAGCTTCTTGCAGGCGGCTGCCAGCTTGCGCATTTGCTCAAGCGTGGGCCATGGCGAGTCGTAGTCGTAATGGCGGAGATACGGGCACACGGTGAGGTAAGCCTCAGCGTAGTCCTTGCCCACCACGGCAGGCACGGCGGCCTCGAAGCTCTTGCGCACGTCGAAGGCGGCGTTGTTCCAGGCGTAGTCGCCAATGCTGAACAGTGCTATCTTGCTTGCCGCGCCTTGCTGCATGGGGTTGCTGATGAGGGTCTTCACCCCGAGGCTGTCGGTCACCTTGGCGTCGTTGTCGATGTGCTTCTCGTCGTGGAAGTTGGCATACATGTCGCTCACGAAAATCTTGTCCATGTCGTTGTCGTTGCAAGGATAGTTCCACCACCATCCGACCTCTCGTCCGAGCCATTTGCTCACGATGGCGGGATCCTCATTGTTTGGCACCGACCAGATGTTTCGTCCGGTGATGTAGACCACGGTCTTCTTTGGCGTGGCGCTCAGCGAGTTGAAGAACCGTCCGGCTTGCTCCTTGCTCACCCATGAGTAGGCGTAGAGCTGCGGCACGTAGTTGAGCGGTTTCACGGTGTCGGCAGGGGTGGCTCCCTTGCGGTTCCACCTCTTGTCCACGAGCTGTTGCAGCGCGGTGAGCCTGCGCGCGCCGATGTTGAGGCTCGCCGTGTCGTCGGGCACGCCGCAGTCGTCGACGAACACGCCAAACTGTCGCATGCCGAGCTTGTACATCGACTCATACTTCGCCATGATCTTGTCGAGCACGCCGTCGCTCTTGGTGTCGAAGAAAGCCGTGCCCGGGTGGATGGCCCAGATGAAGTTGACCTTGTTGGCGGTCGCCACCTTTGCCATGTTCTTCATCATGTCTTGCGTCATCATGCCAATCTTCTTTTGCTCGGCGGTGATGGTGAGCGGGTAGGGCTTCTCCCAATATTGGGAGTGGTATGGGTCCGACTTGGCGCCATACATATATGAGTTCATCTTGTAGCGTGCCATGAAGCGGAACAGGTCTTCGGTCACCTCCTCAGAGTAGGGCACGCCGTAGTAGCCCTCTATTATGCCGCGGTTCTTCACGTCGGCATAGTCGTAGATGGTGACGCGTGAGAGCCGTCCCCCTTGCTCATCGAGCATCTGCTCCAGCGAGGCGAGCCCGCAGAACGTGGCATCGGTGTTCTCGCCGAGGATCACTATCGTGGCTGCGCTTCCGTTGCCCGACACCGCCACGATGTGCTTGTCGTATTTTGGCAACCCGAACACCGCGCGGCTCAGCCTAAGGCTGGTCGCCGCCTTGTCTGCCGCGCCCTTGTCGCCGTTCACGCCAAGCAGCAGGTTGGCGGCGCCTTTCGCCGGCGACGTGGCTAACTTGCAGCGCAAGCCATGCTCCCTAAGCACTTGCTCGGCGCGCTGGCGCGTGGCTTGGTCTATGCTCTTGCCGCACACCACGTTGACGGTGCCGCTCAGCGTCACCGTGCCCGCTTGCTCTATCTGCTGGTGTGGGGTGGGGTAGATGGTGTAGGCTTCCGCTGCCAGCAGGCTCGCGCCTGTCATCAGCATGAAAGCTAAGATCGTGATTTTGAGTTTCATAATATTGTGTTATGTGTTTCTTATTTGTTGAGACAAGACTGCACGTATTCCCTCATCATGTCGTCGTGTTCCCTCACGCATTGGTACAGCCGCATCTGGTTGCGGGCGCGGTCGAGGTTGTGCTCAGGATATTTGCACTTCCAGTAGTGGTCGCCGCTGAGGTAGTCCCAAAGGAACCGCACGCTTTGCATGAAGGGGAAAAGCGCCACGGCGTAGGGCAGGTTTTCTGTCTCCACGGGCGTGAGGAAACGCGCGCCTTCGAGATAGCCGCGCGTGAACGCCTTGAATATCTCCTCGTTGAACGCCACGTGGCTCATGTCGGGGTCGTCCTCGG
>DAINOS010000279.1:0-2260 GCA_036743855.1 Prevotella sp.
AGAATGAAATCAGCTCACACCAATTGATGTATATTGTTGTCCATCCCACCGAGATGGGATGGATGCAATAATACACGCTTGGGCGAACAACTTCAGACTTTATCCTTGTACACTGCGAATTGTCCAGATTCTCAGACAGAACAAAGCATTGTTGCTTCCTAATTATGTCTGCCGTCACATTGTAACAGCGCCTCAAAGTTAGCAAAAATTCTTTAAAGCTGTTCATTGTGAGCTGATTTTTTGCAAAATTATTCTTTTTCCGTGTCACTCGTCCATTCCATTTTGTTTCATTTTAATCCAAGATGCGGGAAAATATGCATGGATGGCGTATGTTTGCGAAACTTTCACTACTTTTACGGCGATATATCCGTGGCGGAGGTCTCCGGCCTTCGCTGCAAGCAAAGACAATAATAGCCTTGATAATTTGATAAAATGACAATGGAACAACTATTGCGAGAGAGAATAGAGGAGATGACCGGGCGCAGGATGGTGAAGCCTCGCGATTTCGCCTGGCTCAGCCAAAAGGTTGAGGAGCGTACTCGGCAAAGGGTGAGCGAGTCGACGCTCCGACGGTTTTGGGGATATGTGAGCGAAGGGGTGAAGGCGAGCACCTACACCAAGGATGTGCTGGCGCGGTTCTTGGGCTATCGCGACTTCGCGCAGTTTTCTGATATGCAAGGAGGAGGCTCGGCGCAGAGCCAAGTGGTGTTGGGCGATAAGGTGTGCTGTGACGAACTGTGTGATGGGCAGTTGCTCAAGCTCTCATGGCTGCCCGACCGCGTATGCACGGTAAGGCATGAAGGGAACGGCGTGTTTGCGGTTGTCGACTCGAAGAACACGCGGTTGGCAAAGGGCGACACCTTCGAGTGCCATCTAATTATCCGCCACGAACCTGCCTATCTCGACAATTGGCGGCATGAGGGCAATGAGCCGGCTACGTATGTGATAGGAAAGCGTGACGGCGTGCTGATGGAAAAAGTGTAACTTATTGTTGGAGTTCTTTCAATGTGGGTTTCACATATTTCTCCGTGGTATATTCCGATAGCTTATAGACAAGGCTTGTTCGTGTCTCTTCGCTGGCTTGGGTACAGTATTCGTTTGCGAATGTTTTCATGATGAAGTCATTGCTTCGCTCCACAAAGCGATTGAAGGCTTCACTCTTGTCGGTTATTGATGTCAGCTTGGATATTCCTGCCTCTTGCCACATACTATCCACATGCTTCTTTCCCTCAGACAGCATGGCAAGTTTTTCGTGTTCCGATACATTGTTGTCCAATAGCTTGTTTCCAGAAGTCTTTTGTTCCGTCACAGGCTTTATGTTGTCTTGCTCTATTGTGGCTTCTTTGTTGTTATTGGCGGCCTTTGTTTCCAAATGATGCAGGGGCGAGACAGCCTCATAATGTGGTGGCTGTGTCGTGCTCCCCTTGCCTTGCAATAAAAAATAACCGCTCACGGCAAGAACGAAAACGAAGACGCAAGCCGTAAGGGCAATCACCTTGCGGTGGCTTTTCCTTTCCGCGGCAAGAAAAGCCCGTCTCACTTCTGCTACATTGGCGAACCTCTCAGCCATGGGCGCCTTGCATCGGGCAACTATAGGCGCGTATCTCTTGCCGAGGCACATGTCTTCGAGCACGCAGCCAAGGCTGTAGATGTCGTTGCGGATGTCGGCCTTTCGCGAGCTGGCTTGTTCGGGTGAAACATAATTCCGTGTGCCGGCAGGTTGTTTCAGGATGGCGTAGCTGTCGGTGTCGGACAGTCCGAAGTCGATGAGTTTCACGTGGTTGCCGTTATAGGTAATCATGATGTTGCTTGGCTTCAGGTCGCGGTGCACTATTTGCTTGGCATGGATATACTCCATGGCATCAAACAGTTGGAGGACGATGCCATGGAGCGATTTGCGGAAGTCAGCGTCCTTGTCATCGCTCTTAGGGTGTTCATTTATAAAGTCCCGAAGGGTCCTGCCGTCTATCCATTCCATCACGATGCAATAGCCCAGGCCGGGTATATCCTCAATGCTTGATGCCGACACGATGTTGGGATGTTGCAAGGAGACGAGTATGTCGAACTCCTTGCGCAGCAAATGCCTGTACGTTTCCTGGTGCTGGTGTTCCGCTTTCAGGCCTTTCAGCAGCCACCACCTGCCATATCGTTTTGCCTTGCAAAGAGTGTTGAACCCCTTGCATGGTATTGGCGAGATGTCAGAGAAATGCTCTGATACCTTCGCCTCTTGTGGAAAAATGATGCCAGAGTTGGAGTCCAT
>DAINOS010000280.1:0-2222 GCA_036743855.1 Prevotella sp.
AGGCGCATAGGAAGTTTCTATATGCTCAAGTACGCAGGCGTGGACCCGCAAGGACGCTGGATAGTATACGACAAGGACGGCGACATGGTATTGGCAGACAACGCCACCGACAACGACCGCCAATATGTTGGCAACGGCATGCCTAAGTTTACAGGCTCCATGACCCACACCTTCCGCTACAAGAACATTGACCTCTCGTTGTTTTTCCAAGCCGCGCTCGGCTTCGACATTTTCAACATCCACGACTTCTACTATGGCACGAAGAACTTCCAAGGCAACGTTATGGACAAGGCTTACAGCAAGAACAAGATAGTGTCTGAGAACCCTATCGTTTGCGACTACTTCCTTGAGCCTGGCGACTATCTGAAGCTTTCATCTGTCAACATTGGCTATACGCTTAATATCAACAAGAAATTCATCGACTCTATCCGTCTCTACGTCACTGGAAGCAACCTGTTCACCTGGACCAAGTTCTCTGGCGTGGATCCGTCCACCTATCAGGTCAACGGCTTGAACCCTGGAGCCACGGGCTCACGCACTTACTACCCATCGACACGACAGTTCATGGTCGGTATGCAGATGGATTTCTAAACGCATGATTAATCATAGAAGAAAACAATGAAAAAGCTATATAAATATGCCGCGCTGCTGCTTATGCCCACGGCAATGTTTACGGCCTCCAGTTGCACGAATCTCGATGAGACCCTGTACGACCAGGTGGCTTCGCAAAACTATTACAATACCAAAGAAGACGTCATCCGCGCCGTACTCCGTCCGTTTGAACACGGCTTTTGGAGCATACAGAGCCGACAGGTGCTGAACGAGGAGACCGCCGACCAGCTTATCACGCCCACCCGTGAGGACTGGTGGGACGATGGTGGGCGATGGGCGCGCCTGCACCGCCACAAGTGGCTCAATACCAATGGAGAGGCACAGAGCGCATACAACGGATGCTATCAAGGAATAGGGCAGACAAACCTCGTCATCGAGGATCTTGACAATCTCTCGGCTTCCAAGTTTGGCTTCTCAGACGCTGAGTTCAACAACCTCAAGGCTCAAAACCGCGTCTTGCGCGCCTGGTTCTATTTGACATTGCTCGACGAGTTTCGCAACGTGCCTTTGTGCGTAAGCTATTACGACTTGTCAAAAAATTCAGAGGGGCAAGTCGAGCCGCGTAAGATTTACGACTTCATCGAGTCGGAGCTCAAGGCGGCAATCCCCAACTTGACAAAGAAAACCTCTCTCGGTGGCAACCAAAACCTTGAGGGACAATGGACGCAGGCCGGCGCAGCGGCACTTTTAGTGCGCTTGTATCTCAATGCCAAGGTCTATATCGGCGAGGATCATTTTGCCGATTGCGAGCAATACGCGCAAGACATCATCGATGGCAAATACGGCACATATCAAGTGGCTGACCGTTGGGATGCCGCCTTCGACTGGAACAACGAGACTTGCGACGAGGTGATATTTGCCTTCCCAGGCTCAGCCGGCTACTCACATTGGCATTATAAGGGTGACACTTACTGGTGGTCGGTGCCGTCAAAGGCGAGCGACTGGCTTAACGACACCAAGAACAAGGAGGGAAGCCACAACATCAAATACTCTGCGTCTCCAAGCTATAAGCCAAATGGGGAGAAATACAACTTCGAGCTCGGCATGCCAATATCACGCTTCAAGGATTACCCTTCAGACGTGCGCTTGAAGATGTACAAGAACCTTGGCGACAACAAGCGTGAGGGACTCTTCGTATACGGTAAGATTGCCTATAAAGACGAGAATGGCAACACTCAATACTTGAAAGACCACAACGGCAAATACACTCTCGACATTCGTGATGCCGTTGGCAAGTTCGGGGCTACCGATGGCGACAAATGGTTGGCAACATCAAGCAGCAAGTTGGAGAATGGCGACGACAACTCCGGATGGATGTTCGTCAAATATCCTCTTTACTCCGATGATGAGAAAGGCCAATTGGAGGCTGACTACTGCGAGATACGCTTGCCTGAGATAATCTACAGCCTCGCCGAGTGCAAGTTGCGTGAGGGCAAAACGGAGGAAGCAGCCAAGTTGCTCAACTCCGTAAGAAAGCGCAACTATCCCTCATCAGACTGGAGCACGGTGCTTTATGCTCCCGAAGGCTCAGCAAAACTGGACATGCGGGAAATGCTCAACGAGTGGGGGCGCGAGTTCTTCGCCGAAGGGCGCCGACGCATAGACCTCAT
>DAINOS010000281.1:0-2218 GCA_036743855.1 Prevotella sp.
GGCAACTTGTGGCATCGCGTCATCTCCGATTTCATGATTCAGACCGGAGACTCCACCACACGCCATGCCGCTCCGGGGGCGGAAGTTGGTGGCTATTCGCCCGACTGGACGTTGCCTGCCGAGATTCATTTTCCCAAGTATTTTCACAAGCGTGGTGCCCTGGGCGCGGCTCGTGAGGGAGATGCCGAGAACCCAAAGCGTGAGTCGTCGGCATCGCAGTTCTACATCGTCTGGGGATTCCCGTATGGACCTAAGGGCATGGCTAAATTTCAGGCAAAGCTCGACTCAACCACGCATGGTGCCGTGAAATTTCCTCCAGAGATGTGCGATTATTATTGGTCGCACGGTGGCACGCCATGGCTTGATGGGCAGTACACTGTCTTTGGCGAGGTGGTGAAGGGCCTGTCGGTGGTTGGCGACATTGATGCCGTGGCGACTGACGAGCGTGACCGTCCTGTCAAAGATGTGCGCATCATTAAAATGATAGTGATAAAATGATGCCAGCAATGGTGTGGCATAATACCATTTCCAGGCTGTTGCTGCTTATGGTGGTTGTATGCGCCGCCGTAAGTGCAAGAGCGACTACGTGGTCTGCCGACAACATACCGATGGTGCATCTCCATAATCGCAATCGGTACGTGTGTGACCCAGACAACCTTATCAGTCCCGCCGACCTTGACTCCGCGGACGTATGTTTGAAACGTCTCGACAAGGAGTGTGGCATACAGACGGTGTTTATTATTGTCAACAACGTGAAGAACGCCGATTGCTTTCGCATGGCTGAGGATGTTGGCAACAAATATGGCGTTGGCGACAAGAAGACCCGTCGCGGACTTGTCGTGGTCATTGCCGTGAACGATCGTAAGTATTTCATTGCTCCAGGCAAGGGCCTTGAGGGCGACCTAACCGACGTGGAATGTGACGACATTGCCCGTGAGTGCATAGTGAAAAACATGAAAGTCAACGATGTAGACAGGGCTTTACTATCTACGGTGAGGACCTTGTACGGTAAGTTCAAGACTGGCAAGGTAGTGATAGACGATGATGACTATGGTGATGACAATGGTTCTATATTGGTGGTTATTCTCGTGCTCCTTTTTTGCTTCGCCCGCCCTGTCTACCTTTTGGTGTTGTATGTGCTTGAAAGATTAGGTCTGCGAAAGCCAACGACGAAAAAGCGACGTCGGCGAGACGACAACGATTGGTTTCCACCATTTTTCCTTGGTGGTGGAGGCGGCTGGACATCCTCCAGCGGTGGTGGTTTCAGTGGCGGAGGCAGCTTCGGCGGAGGCAGCTTCGGCGGCGGAGGAGCCGGTGGGGGATGGTAGCTCCAACTGGTTTGCCTTTGCTGGACAGGCTTATTAGCTAAATAATATTAGATAAATCAATAATAAAAAATAATTATGAAGAAGACTAATGTGATATTAATAATCATCGTTGTTGTCGTTGTGCTTATTTGCTTTGGCGGTTGCAGCGCATACAACGGCATGGTGGACAAGCAAGAGGCAGCCACAACAGCCTTGGCTGACGTGCAGGCAACCTATCAGCGGCGCGCCGACCTCATCCCTAACCTTGCCAAGACCGTTCAGGCTTATGCCAAGCACGAGAAGGAAACCTTTGAGGCGGTCACCAAGGCGCGTGCTTCTGTTGGCCAAATCAAGCTTGATGCCAGCAGCCTGTCCGCGGAGAAGTTGAAGCAGTTTGAGGCTGCGCAAGGCGAACTGTCTAATGCCCTTGGCAAGCTCATGGTCGTGGCTGAGCGTTACCCCGAGCTCAAGGCCAACGAGAACTTCCACAGCTTGCAAATACAGTTGGAGGGTACTGAAAACCGAATCAATGAGGCGCGCCAGCAATACAATGCCGCCGTGCAAGACTACAATCAGTCGGTGCGCCGTTTCCCCAATGTCATCTTCGCGGGGATGTTCGGCTTCGACAAGATGGAGAAGTTTGAGGCTGCTGCCGGTGCCGAGAAAGCGCCAACTCTCAATTTCAATGAGTAGGCTTACGACAGACTTGAGTGAATGATAAAATAACAGGTGCCTTATAACGGACAATGAGAATGCCAAACGCTCTTTTCAGCGTTTGGCATTTTTTGGTTCTGGCACAAAGCCCAATATGGCGACAAGGCAGCTCATCAGCGGACTGATGATGTTGAAGAAGCAAAATGGCAGATAGACAAGTGTCGGTATGCCGAGCACCGTGCTCTGCGTCATTCCGC
>DAINOS010000282.1:0-2208 GCA_036743855.1 Prevotella sp.
TGGCGACTTGTAAGCTGCTGCAAGCCGCTCTTCTGCACCGTGCCGCTCACTATGCTCAGTTGCGTTTGCGCTGCCACGGCCTTTTTGATGGCATCCGTGTCGGCGTTGGTCGCGCCCATGCGCCGCCGCATGACGGTGGAGAGTTTAGTCTGCGCCTCCGACGCCGAGTTTGCCTTGGCTATGTAGCCATTCATGATGTCGCCCAAGGCCCCGATGACGTTGCTGATATTGGCGTAAGCCTGTGAGACTTGGTTGATGCGCACCATTGACTCCCTGAATCGGTCGCTGCCCGTCTTCGCAGCCGTGAGCGCGCGTTGCAGCTCCTTGACGTTTTGAGAAGCCTGCACGACAACGTTTTTGCCGTCGATATTGAGCTTGATGTTAAATTTTATCTCCTTTGCCATAAATTTTCATTTTTCCCTTGTGATATTGTCGCCGCTAATAGTTATCTTTGCCCATGTCAAAAGAAACATCATTACCTATGAGCATCAAATCAGAGAGAAAAGACAGGCGTGCCCGCAAGAGATGGGAGCATGCCGTGCACGTTCTCGCCTTTTTATTTCTCGCGGACGTGATTCTTCTGTTTTACGCTGGCTTGAGCCTTGACGAGAAGTTGTTCACCGCGAGTTTTTTCGCCCTTTTCGTAATCATGCCTCCCCTTGTTTGGATGGCTCCAGGCCGACGTAAGGACTGGGACAGCGGTTCTTCCCCTTGGTGGTGGGGCATCTGAACTACAATCCCATTTTCTTCGCCCTTCTCCACGTTGCGGCCTCGATTTCGCCTTGCAGGTCGGTTGACGGACATGGCCTCGGCCCTGTCGATGATGTCGTATCGTGGCATCCTGCCACGGTAGGCCCCCCGGCGTCTCTTGTGGCCTGAGTCCTTCCCGTCCCAGTTGGTGCGTCCGCGAACCGCGGTGCCTTCTGTCGCCCACATGAGCAGGGGCTTGGTGACACCTGCGGAATTGGTGTATTGCGCCCCACGCCGCCCCCTCGCCCGGGCATCGACCATGAAGCCGCCTCCGCGGCTGTAGACGTAGACCTTGGCGGACGCTCCGACGGCCGCTCCATGCCAGAGGCCGCTGGCAATATGCGTTGCTCGTTCTGACTGATTGGGTAATGCAAGAGCCTCTATGCGTGGAACGAGTGATAGTAGGGTTTCCACGCCGTTCCATTTTATTAATGCTCATCGGAGGGAACAGGTGGGGTTAAAAAACAAAATAACTATGAAGAAAAGAATGAAAATTTCCTATCTTGTAAACAGAGGAGCTGTCAAAGGAGCGCGTGGTGCTTGTTTTGCAAGATGTTGTATTAGTTTTGCAACATTAGCAATGGGTGAAGTGTAACCATGAGGCGAGTAGAAAAGGAAATATCCTTAAGCTACAAGTTTAGTCATCCTGCCGTAATAGACACAGTTTGCTATGGTGGGAAGATCCTTGAGATTGCCCGTGAAGAGAGAAATTGGATTGTGCTTGACAATCATTCGCAACAACACTTCTTTGACCTTCTTCGCAAATGTAGCATAGAAGATGCATTGGCTGTTTCTAAGTGTAGTGATGAGGACGCTAATGTGGTCGTAATGCAATTAGTGGCGCGCCATTTTGAAAAACGCGTTCGCTATCAACGTCTCTCCCCTGTAATGCAACTGTATCTTACAAACGGTTGCAATATGCATTGTCCTCATTGCTATATGTATGCTGGAAACTATTGTTAAGGTTGCCATTACAGCCAATTATTCTCCAGATATAGACAGCAAGGTAGATGAATTTGCCAATTTTGCCAAAGAGCTAAAGCAAAAATACCGCGATTATAAATTTGACGTAGATGTGGCAACCGGATTATTGGATGAAATCATGGATATGTGTAAAAGGGCTCATGAAATGTCAGAGACAAAAAACTTGGAGCCTTGCAACCATTGTGAATTAAAGGCTATTTGTGGTGGAGATTGCCGATTGAATTTTCCCGACTTGAAACACGCGAATGCCGTGAATGTCAAAACTCCACGGCGTGAATGTAATTCGCAGATTAAAGAAAATTATTACGTCATTATGATACAGACCAATGAAGCGATATTTCATTAGTCATGAACATTTAGTAAGGCTGAAACCATAGTTTTACCATAACGAGAAAAAGGGCGGCTCCGATATTGGAGTCGCCCTTTTCGTTGTATGCTCGGCATGAGCTTATTCTAATGGGTGCAAGTCCCTAA
>DAINOS010000283.1:0-2201 GCA_036743855.1 Prevotella sp.
GACGCAAGAGACATACACCTACGACTTCGACAAGAATGGCACCGTTCCCGACAAAACCAAGTTCTATATTCGTGCATTCGACAGGGCAAACGGCGATGATGGCAAAGATTATAGCGTGTTTCAAACCTTTCGGCAAGTTGATTTAGAACTTGTCGGTTTGGACAGTGATAATTCTTCAAAATATGACTTCTACAACAGTTACGACTCTATCAAATGGGCGACCGACTGCCGCGAGATGCCCGACAGGTTTGGCATCAGGGAGCGTAATACCGACAAGATGAATTCCAAATATTGGTGGAGCACTTACTTCTTTACACCTTGTGGCAAGACCACGATATATGCTTTCGCATACAAGGGAGGGCGAGTAGTGTATCAAGCTAAAAAAGAAATATATTTGGTTAACGATGGTTTCTTCGGTTACAATTGGGGAGTGGTAATAATTCAACCTAAAAATTCCGATGTCTCAGCTTGTTGCCTGTTTGACAAGAGCCGTCAGTTTGTGCTTACCCCACCTACTGCCTACAAGGAAGACCTTACGAAGCCGTATGCTGAGTTGCGCGTCGCGCTTAAAGGAGCCAAGGATAAAAACGACAAGGAGTATATGCAAAGTGTGCTTAAACGTGAGAAAGAAGGCCTGATTGATATTATGGACCGATACTATGGAAAGCATGGTACGGTAAATGAATCGGAAAAGGCAACTCTGCGCAAGACATTCAAGGCATTGCCCGAAGATGCCGACATAAAGGCATATTGGGCGGCAACTCACTCGCGCATGGTTCTGGTTCTCAAAGACGATGAGAAAGAGCCTATCAAGAGCAAGTACTATATACATGCGGAGCCAAACAAATGAGCGACGATAGTCATAAGGCAAACATGATCTTTGTCTTATGACTATTATTTTTTTAGCATTATCTTATCATAAAATAACAGTTATTTCCCTGCTGGTTTCAAATATTAGTATTAGCTTTGTAACTCGATTTAATGCATATATGTTGAGTAATAGGGAAAAGAGATTGTTAAGGCATGGAAAAGATTCTTATCGTAGAAGACGACCTCTCGTTTGGAACCATAATACAAACATGGCTTAGGAAAAAGGGTTTTGAGGTTGAGAAGACCACTTCGGTTAAGTCGGCTATCGCTATTTGGGAGAAAGGGGAGACTTCTGGGAAAGCCGCAAGTGTATTCGACTTGGTGTTGTCCGACCTTCGTCTGCCCGACCATGACGGCATCTTCTTGCTGCAATGGATTCGCAAGCGTGGCATCCAAGTGCCTTTCATCGTCATGACCAGCTATGCTGAGATTCAGAATGTGGTTCTCGCCATGAAGTCGGGGGCCACTGATTATATCGCGAAGCCTTTTCACCCCGACATTCTCTTGGAAAAGATTAAAGAGGCATTAAATTCCAATAAGCCATCGGGCAATTCAAGCCCCAAGCCAGAAGGAGACGGCGCGCAAAAGGTCGTGTCAGATGATTTGCCTAAGTATATAGAGGGTGAGAGCGAAGCCTCGCGCAAGCTGTATAGCTATGTCTCTTTGGTTGCGCCTACACCAATGTCGGTTCTCATTCTTGGGGCCAGCGGATCAGGCAAGGAATATGTCGCCCATCGCATTCATGAACTTAGTCCGAGGGCTGACAAGCCTTTCTTCGCGCTCGACTGTGGTGCCATACCCAAGGATGTCGCGGCATCAGAGTTTTTCGGTCACGTCAAGGGAGCCTATACCGGTGCCGAGCAAGACAAGAAGGGCGCTTTCGAAGTGGCAAATGGCGGCACGCTGTTTCTCGATGAGATGGGAAACCTTAGCTATGAGGTGCAGGTGCAATTGCTCCGTGCCTTGCAAGAACGCAAGATTCGACCATTGGGCAGCACCAAGGAGATAGACGTTGACATACGGTTGGTTTGCGCCACAAACGAGAATCTCGCGCAACGTGTGGCTGAAGGTGCCTTCAGGGAAGACCTTTTCCATCGCATCAACGAGTTCACCATCTATATGCCGGAACTGAAAGATCGTGGCACCGACATCTTCCTCTTTGCCGATCTCTTCATTAAGCACGCCAACAAGGAGCTTGACCGGCATGTTGAGGGACTTGACGACAAGGCCAAGAATCTGATAGCGTCCTATAGCTGGCCTGGCAACCTGCGAGAGTTAAACAACGTGATGAAGCGCGCCACGCTCCTTGCCACTGGCAGATACATTGGCGT
>DAINOS010000284.1:0-2163 GCA_036743855.1 Prevotella sp.
TGGACGAGGCGTAGAGCGCGGCTTCCACGAGGTGCTCCTCCATCGGCGTGCGAGGTCCTTCGTCATAGCGATGGAAGAGCAGCAATCCCTTAGGCAACAGGCCGTAGGCGAGGCCATCCTTGTTGAGCAGGTTGGCGACCACGGCCTTGTATTCGCCAGCCTTTACCAATGCGGCAACGTCCTTGCCGTTGTTTTCCTTGCACTTGTCGTTTAGCGCGTCGTAGAAAGCGAATTTGCCAATATTGTCGAAAAACTCCTTCTCGAAGTCGGTTCGCGGCTCGTCGTAGCTCGCGTCGAGGAAGGCGAAGAGGTTTTTGAACATTCTGCTTGCCGCTCCCGAGGCAGGAACGAACTTCACGATTTTGTGTCCGGCCTTCTTGTAGGCCTCCCACTTGTCTATGGCCTCTTGCTGGGCCTTGTCGTCTTCCACGGTGATGCCTTTCCCCACCGAAGCAGCGGCTTCGAGCTTGAGGAAGGGGAACCCTTGCTCTATCTCCTTGAGCTGCCGCTCCACCTGGTCTACGGTCATGCCGCGGTCCTCGATTTGTTTCTTGTCTTGTTGAGTTAGCATGTTATATTGGTTTTAGAATTTGATGTTGTCGCGAATCATCGTTTCACGAAGTCCAGTTCCTTTGGCATCTTCAGCCACTTGCGGTTCCTGGCTATCTTCAGCGTGCTTCCCTTGCCCTGCTTGAGCTTGAAGTTCTTGCCGTCGTCGGTAGACAGTGTTGCCATGAGGTCTTCGCTGCCATAATCGTTTATTATCTGTATCTCAGCCGTCTTGCCTTTCACGGTGGCGGCGGTGAACAGCCATTTGCGCCCGTCCTCGCGGTCGCCGAAGTAGCCCGCCATCGCCCCGTAAATCTCTTGCGTCGGCACCATCACGTTGTTGTGATAGAAGTCCATCACGATGTAGACATCGTATTTCTGGTTATACAGATAGCCCTTGAAAGTTGTTGAATCTTTTTCAGTGTTGCTGGTCTGCGCCGCCATAGCCATTGGCAGTAAGGACAATAGGAAGAACAATAAAACCTTTTTCATCGTAGTCAAGTTCATTTTATTGCAAAGATAACCGTTTGCATCAAGAATTGCACCCTTTTTAAGCATTTTTTGTATATGTTTTTTGTTTTCAGTTTATTTATTATTAACTTTGGGGGCAGAATTTTCAAGCGAAATGGTAAAAAGAGAATTGTTTCCCGACTACATTTTCGAGTCGAGTTGGGAAGTTTGTAATAAAGTCGGAGGAATCTACGCTGTGTTGTCAACTCGTGCCAAGACATTGCACGATAGGCTTGGCGACAATCTTATCTTCATAGGCCCTGATTGCTGGGGCGAGACCCCGTGTCCGTATTTCACGGAAGACGACAAGCTGTTTGCCGCCTGGCAGAAAAAAGCCCTGTCGGAAGGCCTCTACGTGAAGGTCGGCCGCTGGAACATCCCCGGCGAGCCAATAGCCATCCTCGTGGACTTCAAGCCGTTCTTCAAGGACAAGGACAAGATTTACGGCGAGCTGTGGCAAGACTTCCAGGTGGACAGCCTCCACGCCTATGGCGACTACGACGAGGCTTCCATGTTCTCTTATGCCGCCGCCCGCGTCACCCAGAGCTTCTATTATTATAATGTGTCGCCCGACAAGAAGGTGGTTTACCACGGCAACGAGTGGATGACAGGTCTCGGCCTGCTCTACATCCACAAGTACGTGCCCGAGATAGCCACCGTCTTCACCACCCACGCCACGAGCATTGGCCGCAGCATAGCCGGCAACAACAAGCCCCTCTACGACTATTTCGAGGGATACAACGGCAACCAGATGGCCGAGGAGCTCAACATGCAGAGCAAGCACTCCATTGAGCGCCAGACGGCGAAATACGTGGACTGCTTCACCACGGTCAGCGAGATTACCGCCCGCGAGTGCAAGCAACTGCTCGACAAGCCTGTCGACGTGGTGCTGCCCAACGGTTTCGAGAACAACTTCGTGCCAAAGGGCGCGGCGTTCACGCGCAAGCGCAAGGCGGCACGCGAGAAGCTGCTCCTCATCGCCAACGAGCTCACGGGCGAGCATTTCGACGACAGCACGCTCATCGTGTCGACCAGCGGTCGCTATGAGTTTCGCAACAAGGGCATCGATGTCTTCATCGACGCCATCAACCTCTTGCGCCACGA
>DAINOS010000285.1:0-2157 GCA_036743855.1 Prevotella sp.
GACAACGCCGACGAGCTTGTCGGCATTGGCCTTGTCGATGATGATACCTTTTATCCCAACCTCTCTTACCTCAGTGCCTTTTACTTCAGCGGCCTTCGCCTCGGTGGCCTTCGCCTTGCCGTAAGAAACAGAACTCACGCACGATAGCACGGCTATGCTTGCGATAGTAGCAATTCCTTTTACGTTGTTACTAACAATCATTATCCTTCCTTTGGTTATTTTTTTATTACATAGCGCCAATAGTGGTGCAAAGCTACAACTTTTTTTTCAAAGGCAAAGGTAGACACGGCATATTTCTGACTTGTTAAAATCAGGTGAATATGCCGTTAAAAACAAAGCATGGGTCATTTCTCGTCCTTCAACACTGGCAGGGAAATGTGGTATTTCACCGCCAATATCCTTATCGTCACGATGAAGACAAACGTGGCAACGCCCGTGATGGCCACGTTGACGTGCATGTCGGTGAGCACCCAATAGAGCAATCCGCCGATGATGCTCGCCATGGCATAAATCTCTTTCCGGAGAATGACCGGTGTCTTGTTGAGCAACACGTCTCTTATGACGCCTCCCGCGGCACCGGTGATGCAACCCATGATGATGGCCACCCAAAAGGGATAGCCACACTCCAAGGTCTTCTGTATGCCGGTGATGGTGAACGAGGCAAGGCCAAGGGTGTCGAAGAAGAACCAGGCGTTGTCGAGGCGCTTGAGCATCTTTGAAAAGGATATGACGAAGATTTGAGCCCCTATAGTGCAAACGATGTAGAGGGGCGATGTCATCCAGAAAGGTGGCAACCCCAACATGACGTCGCGTATCGTTCCGCCGCCTATGGCCACGGCGAATCCGCAGACAAACCCTCCGAACCAGTCGAAGTGTTTTGCCGCGGCATGCCGTATGCCCGAGATGGCAAACGCCAAGGTGCCAAGAATCTCAATGATGGTCTGTACGGTATTAACCAATTGAGGGTCAGTGAAATGCATGGTCTATATTAAACTTTATTGATGGGTTTGCCCTGAATGAAAGCCTCCACGTTGGCAAAGCAAATGTCCAGCAATCGGCGGCGCGCCTCCTTCGTGGCCCATGCCACGTGTGGCGTGAGATAGGCGTGTGTCTGCTGGAGCAATGGGTTGTCGGCGCGAGGCGGCTCCTTGTCCATAACGTCGGCACCGTAGCCGCCCAACTTGCCACTGGCGAGAGCCTCAGCCACGGCACGCTCGTCGACAAGGGCGCCACGCGCGGTGTTGATGAGCATGGCGCCTTGTTTCATCTTGGCTATGTTGCCGGCGTTGAAGAAGTGAAGGTTGTTTTTGGCCAACGGACAATGAAGTGTCACTATGTCGGAAGAGCTGAGCAGCTCATCAAGTGATGCCTTGCTGATGCCGCTTGGCAGCTGGGATTGGTCTTTCGACGTGTAGGCGATGACGTGGAGCCCGAAGGCGAGGGCGACCTGCGCCACGCGCATGCCAATGTGGCCGAGACCGATGATGCCGAGGGTCTTGCCCGCTATTTCCGGCAGCGGCGTGTCCCAATAGCAGAAGTCGGGGTTCTTTGTCCAGCGCATTTGACCTCCGCAGCTCGCAGCCCTGTTTTGGTCGGCATAATGGGCCACGTGGTTTGTCATGTTCAAGATGTGGGCAAACGTCATCTGCACCACGCTCTCGGTGGAGTAAGACGGGATGTTGCACACCACGATGCCATGCCTGTGGGCGGATTCGGTGTCGATGTTGTTGTAGCCCGTGGCCAATATTCCGATGTATTTCAACTTGGGCAGTTGACTTATCACTTCATCGGTCATGTTTATCTTGTTGATTATTAGCACTTCCGCCTCTTTTGCCCTTTCTATGACCTTGTCGGGGCTCGTGCGATCGTACACGGTCAGCGTGCCATAGGCTTTGAGTGGTTGCCAAGAAAAATCATTTGGGTTGGCGGAATATCCGTCGAGTATTACTATGTTCATGTCGTGTTGATGTTAAGGTTGTTTTCTTATTCCTTGTACCTGTCTCCCCAGCAGTTTACCATTCGTTGATACAACTTCTCTTCGGCTGGTGAATGTTGCGCGTGCCAAAAACGCTTGTTGGCTATCTCGCCAGGCAGATATTGCTGCGGCGTGAAGTTGCCAGGGTAGTCGTGAGGGTATTTGTAGCCATCGTGATAGCC
>DAINOS010000286.1:0-2132 GCA_036743855.1 Prevotella sp.
ATGGCGCTGATGACTCACGCACAAAGGAGCTTGAGAGCATGCTGAAGAAGTAATACTGATTCCTCTATAATGATATAAAAGGCGCACTGTTTTACGGTGCGCCTTTTATCGTATAATGTGTTGTGTAACCTTGCTTGTTTTTATTCCGTCTTTATGCTGTCCACGGGATTGGCGGTAGCCACTCTCCATGCTTGCACGACCACGGTGCCAATGACCACTGCCGACACGGTAACAAACGCCAACGGGAACAGCCACCAATATATTGGCGTGTGCTCGGCGAAGCTCTGCAGCCACTGTCGGCTGAGCCACCAGCCTATTGGGGCGGCAATCACGAATGCTGCCACGAGAGGTCCGGCATAACGTCTGGCGAACAACCGGATTACCGCCCCTGTCGTGCTGCCCATCACCTTGCGTATGGCTATCTCCTTGCGGCGATACTCCGTCTCGAACATCGTGAGCGAGAACACGCCGATGATGGTTATCAAGATGCAGATGATGGCGAAGAGCTTCACTTGGGCTATGAAGCGGAACTCATCCACGTAAGTGCGCTGGAGGTCATCGTCGAGGAAGCTCATGGTGTATTCTTGCGAACCATCCAAGCGATTAAGCACCTTGGCTATTTGCTTCTTTGCCTCAACCTTGTCGCAGTTTTTCGCCACTCGCACGAATACTCTGGCGCAACGGTCGCCCATACCGGCATTTGCCGGAAGGATGATGAACACCATTGCCACCTTGCTGTTGTCGTTGCGCATTGACTTGAGCTTGAAATTCTCGCACTCGCCCACGATGTCAAAGTTGAACTCGTCGCCCCAGTCGTTTTGCCTGCCAATAGGCTCGCCCACGCGCATCCACGGATACATCTTCATGAACGCGCGGTTTGCCACGTAAGCTCCCTTTATAGAGTCGGACTCGTTGAAGTCTCGACCGGCTATGATCTTTATCCCCATCGTGCGCAGGTAATTATAGTCACACGGGACGACGCTCATGGACACCTGCTTGTCGCTGCTGCCGCGGCCCCAACCCATATATGTATCTCCCGCGCCTATCGCGTTCTGCGCATAACCTACATTTTCCACAAACGGGAGTTTGGAGAGCTCAGCGCGTATGGCGGCTTTCTTCGTCATGGCCTCTTCGGAGAGTGTGGCGTAGAACACCTCGTTCTTGCTGAACCCGTAGTCGGCATTGAAGATATATCGCGACTGGCCCACCATCACGCCTATGTATATGGCCAAGGCAAACGCCACTACAAACTGCACGCCCATTATCGCCATGCGAAGCTTACGGCCACGCGGCGACAGTCCGAAAGAGCCTTTGAGCACCATTGCCGGGGCAAAAGAAGTGCCGTAGCATGCCGGTACCACTGCCGACAGCGCGCCGACAGCAAGCGTAGTCACGACCATGATAGCGAGAAGTGCCCAATGCGTCTTGAAGGCTATGTCGCCCGACACGATTTTCATGCAAGTCTCGCTGCGCTGGAATGCCACTATCAGCAATACGCCAATCAACAAGCCAACGGTGGCCAGCACCACGTTCTCCATTATCATCCTGATGCGCAAGCTGCATGCCGATGCGCCCATCACGCGGCGCGTGTTGATGCCGCGTATGCGCATAGGTATCTCGGAGAGGGTGAAGTTGAGCAGGTTGAGCATGGCGATGAATATCACGAATATTGATGCCACCATCAGCACGTCCACAAGACTGCGATTGCCCTTGTCTTTCATGCCTGTGCCCGAGAAATAAACATCGTCCATTGGAGTGAGGCGGAATTTCATGCCCACTTCCTTGTCAAACTCCTTCTCGCTATTTATGTTGTTCCCCTTCATGAATGCCAGCTTGAACGCGCGTTCCACTTTCCGCGCGTTGGCGGCGTTGTCGAGCCGCACGTATATGCAGAAGCTCCATTCGTTCCAATTCTGCAATCCTTCGTCGCTCTCGCGCACATAAATGCCATTGTCGATGGTGCAGTTGTCGGGCATATCCTCGCTCACGCCCACGACCGTCACCTCATTATCGCCAGACGTGAATGTCTTGCCCACGGCATTTGCCGTGCCGAACATTTTTTCAGCGGTGCTCCTGCTCAAGATTACCTTGCCGCGTCCCCAGTCCTTGCTGCTGCCATAGAGCAGCTTGCC
>DAINOS010000287.1:0-2115 GCA_036743855.1 Prevotella sp.
TGATTTACAGCACTTTCCGCAACCTCACCGACAATGCCATTGCTTATGCCGGTGTCAATACCCACATAGAGCTCAAGGCAGACAGAGGCGAGGGCTGTTGGCACTTCATCTTCAGCGACAACGGCGTGGGTGTGCCAGAGGAGCACTTGAAGCGTCTCTTTGAGCGTTTCTATCGTGTGGACAAGGGGCGCAGCCGCAAGATGGGCGGCACAGGTCTCGGCCTTGCCATCGTGAAAAACGCCGTCCGTGTGCATGGTGGAAGCATCAGCGTGAGCAACAACCCTGATGGTGGTCTCCGCTTCGAGTTCACGCTCAAGGATTGAGAGGGGCAACGGTCAATTGTAATATTTATGTAACATTGATGTAAGGCGGCTGTAATATGTAGTAAGTAATTTTGCAGGCAGAATTATTAATTACAGTTATAGTTTTATGGAGACAATTTATTTATGTATTGTCATATTTCTCCTCTGCCTTGCGGTCTTCGACCTTTTTGTGGGAGTGAGCAATGACGCGGTCAATTTCTTGCAGTCGGCGGTTGGCGCCCGTGTCGCCACCTTCCGCACAATTCTCATCATCGCGTCGCTTGGCGTGGCCATAGGTGCCGTGATGTCGACCGGCATGATGGACGTGGCCAGGCATGGCATCATGGTGCCGTGTCATTACTCGTTTCATGAGGTGATAACCATCTTCCTTGCCGTCATGGTGACCGATGTCATAGTGCTCGACGTGTTCAACACCCTTGGTATGCCGACATCCACCACAGTCTCGCTTGTCTTCGAGCTACTCGGTGGCACGGCGATGCTCGCCTTCCTGAAGGTGGTGGCAGACAACAGTCTCGACTATGGCACGCTGCTCAACTCCGATCAGGCCTTGAAGGTCATTATCGCCATCTTCGTTTCCGTGGCAATATCCTTCGTCGTGGGCATGGTGGTGATGTGGATAAGCCGTGTGGTGTTCACCTTCAACTTCTCCAAGCACAGCCGCTATTCGATAGCCATCTTCGGTGGCGTGGCTTTCACAGCCTTGGCTTATTTCATCTTCCTCAAGGGAATGGGCAAGAGTCCTTACATACCCAAAGACGTGAGCGAATATATCAGCGAGAACACCAACATATTGCTGGTGTATACTTTTATAGGTGCCGCCATCGTGACGGAGATTCTCCATCTTTGCAAGGTCAACATCTTCAAGGTGACAGTGCTCTTGGGCACCTTCGCCCTGGCAATGGCTTTTGCTGGCAACGACCTCGTCAACTTCATCGGCGTGCCTCTTGCCGGACTTGACTCTTACACTGACTTCGCTACCAATGCCGCTGGCGCGAGTGCTGACAGCTTCATGATGAACTCACTCATGGAAAGTGCCAAGACACCCCCTTACTATCTTTTCGCCGCGGGTGTCATCATGATTGTCGCCATGGCTACATCCAAGAAGGCACGCAACGTCATCAAGACTTCGGTGGACCTCTCCCGTCAGGACGAGGGCGACGAGATGTTCGGTTCAAGCCGTGCCGCGCGTGCCATCGTGCGCTTCGTGCAGCAGATGGTGGAGAGCGTCGCGCATGTCGTGCCAGTGTCGGTGCGCCAATGGATCAATTCTCGCTTCGACACGTCGGTAATGCCTGTCGATGACAACGAGAAGGGCGAGGGGGCGGCTTTCGACATCGTGCGTGCCGCCGTCAACTTGGTCATTGCCTCAATGCTCATCACTTTCGGTACCAACCACAAGTTGCCACTGTCAACCACCTATGTCACCTTCATGGTGGCCATGGGTTCGAGCCTTGCCGACCGCGCGTGGAGCCGTGAGAGTGCCGTCTTCCGCGTCACGGGCGTGCTGAGCGTCATCGGTGGTTGGTTCATCACCGCAGGTGTGGCGTTCCTCACTTGCGCCGTTGTCGCCCTCTGCATGTGGTATGGCGGATTCCTGGTACAGTTCCTGTTTATCGCTCTCGTGGTGTTCATGCTCTGGAGAAGCAATCGCCAGTACAACAAGAAGCGTGAGCAGACAAAGAGCGAGGACGACAGCTTCCGCCTGATGATGCGCACTCGCGACAAGGAAATAGTGTGGGAGATGCTTTGCAAGCATGTGCGCGACACCCAGACCAAGACTTGCAGGTACGTC
>DAINOS010000288.1:0-2109 GCA_036743855.1 Prevotella sp.
TCACGGTCAAAGGTAACGCATGGGCCATCGACTTCAAAACAGCAAAGGCCACTGGTTATGACAACAATAGCAAGGAGACAACCGAATCGGAGGCTTACCTTGTATCTTCGCCAATAGACTTGTCAAAGTCTACGGCTGCATATTTGCAGTTTGACTACATTCTTAGATATGTGAAGAAAGGACAAACTGAGAACAAGGTGCTTATCACAGACAACTACACAGGCGACCCTTCGTCAACAAAATGGACAGACATTACTGGCACTCTGACAGAAGGCACCGACTGGGCCACGTTCTCAACATACAAGAAAAACATCCCATCAGCGTTCCTTGGCAAAAACAATGTCGTTGTGGCATTAATGTACTCATGCACAACCACTTCGTCTACCATTGAAATCAAGAATCTTATCATGAAAGACGGAACGGTGGAAGAAGGTAGTGATACACCAGACACGCCGGAAACTGGTGAGGCCAAGGGCTCTGGCACCGAGGCCGACCCGTACAACAGCGTAGCTGCCAACAAATTAGCTTCTTCTCTTGCAGCTGACGAGGAATCAGAAAAGGATGTGTACATTAAGGGCAAGGTCGTTTCTGTCAAGGAACAATATAGCACGCAGCATGGCAACGCCACGTTCTATATCTCTGATGATGGAAAGGCTGACAATCAATTCTGTGTTTACCGAGCTTTATACCTGAACAACGAGATGTACAAATCAGGCACTACCCTCAATCCTGGCGATGATGTCATGGTTTGTGGAAAAGTTGTCAACTATAAGGGTAACACACCTGAGACAGCCCAAGGCAAGGCTTACCTTGTATCATTGAAGAGCAATGGCGGCGGAACATCTGGCGGCGACGACACTGGCGACACGAAAGCTGCGAATGGCGACTTTGAGAATTGGTCGAATGGTCAGCCAAACAATTGGAAGACCAGTTCTACCGCTGGCAATGCCACACTTAGCCAAAGCAGTGACGCGCATAGTGGTAAATATTCCGTGAAAGTGACTGGAACAACTTCAGCCAACAAACGCCTTGGCTACAAGGAGACTACATTAAAAGCAGGTGAGTACACCATGACATTCTATGCGAAAGCCGCATCTTCCACTGGCGCGTCAGTACGTCCTGGATATGTACCTGTGACCGATGGCAAAGTGGGCAACTATGCATACGGTGATTATGTGAACAACTTGACCAATTCAGAATGGGTCAAGGTGACACATACGTTCACCATTGCGGAAGACGGCACCTACTGCTTGGTCATCATGAACAGCAAGAACCCTGGTGGAGACGTTCTGATAGACGATTTCACGTTGACCCTTGGCTCAACTACATTGATTAAGTAACAATAGATTGTTTATTGAATAGTGATTGCTATGCAGGGTGCGACCCCTGTGGCCGTCCGCAGCCGAACATGCATGACATACCATGCCATCGTGGGCGGGCACAAGGCCCGCCCCTGCCATACATAAGAAAATTATTAGAAAAATTCGCTCATTTCCTTGGCAGATGGGAATATTCTTAGTAACTTTGCACACGTTTTAGCATATAGCATATTATTAACAAGTTACATAACAGAACAAAATGAAAAAAGGTATTCATCCAGAAAACTATCGCCCCGTCGTGTTCAAGGACATGTCCAACGGCGATATGTTCCTTACAAAGTCTACATGCAAGACTACAGATACAGTAGAGTTTGAAGGCGAGACTTACCCAGTGGTTAAGGTCGAAATCTCAAGCAGCTCTCACCCATTCTACACGGGCAAGAGCAAGCTCGTCGATACAGCAGGTCGCGTGGACCGCTTCATGAACCGCTACGGCAAGCTGAAGAAGTAATACTTTATTCAACAAGTATAAAGACATTGGAAATGCGGTCGGACGTAGTTGCATATGCGTCCGTCCGCTTTTTTTGGCTTTTATAGTCATCACATAATCATAGACTCATCATGAAAAACCTTTGGAAATCAGCGGTATGGACGCTCCTCGTCTTCGCGCCGCTGTTCATGTCATGCTCCGAGGACGACAACCTGCCAAAGCCTAACAAGGAAAATCCAGAGACGGAGGCCAACGACAACGCCAATCCCACAACGCAAAACGCCAACTACGCTCGCCTTG
>DAINOS010000289.1:0-2079 GCA_036743855.1 Prevotella sp.
GTATCGTGATGATAATGATTTTGCGCAAGTTGGTGTCTCAGCGTAAGGACCGCATATTGTATGCCGCCTTGGTCATTATCGCAGCCAACAGCGGTGGCGCGTTCTCGCCAATAGGCGATGTCACCACCATAATGCTGTGGAACAAGGGTCTTATCACTGCCGCCGGGGTAATAAGCGAGATATTGATTCCGTCGATAGTGTCGATGGTCGTCCCCGCCCTTATCATCCAAATGGGATTGAAAGGAAACCTTGACGATGACACCACTCAGGCAGACGTTGTCGCTTTGCCCGAGCAAGAGCTCAGCGACTTCCAGCGCAAGGTCGTGTTCTGGGTTGGCGTGGGCGGCTTGATGTTCGTCCCGGTGTTCAAGAGCCTGACCCATCTGCCGCCGTTTGTCGGCATCCTGCTCGTGCTGAGCGTGTTGTGGATTGTCACGGAGGTGTTCTACGCTCATCTCGCGAATGACAAGGGAGCAAGAAAGAAACGCGTGGTGAGCCTTATCCGCAATATTGACATGAGCACCATCCTCTTCTTCCTTGGCATACTCATGGCAGTGAGCTGTCTTGAGGAGATTGGCGCGCTCACGTTGTTGGGCAAGGGCTTGAACGTGGCGTTCAATGGCAACCATTTCATGGTGACAGGCATCATTGGCGTGCTCTCGTCAATAATAGACAATGTGCCTCTCGTGGCAGGCTGCATGGGTATGTATCCAGTGCAGGCCGTGGGCGACTTCGCCACCGATGGCGTCTTCTGGCAATTGCTTGCCTATTGCGCTGGAGTGGGCGGCTCGATGCTCATCATCGGCTCAGCCGCCGGTGTCGTGGTTATGGGTCTTGAGAAGATTACGTTTGGCTGGTACATGAAGCACGTCTCGTGGATTGCCTTCGTGGGATATATCGCTGGCATATTGTGTTATTATGTCCTCCGCGAGTTTATCTTTACCACGCCGTTGTAAAGGATAATAAGTGAAAAAACACGCCTGGGTTTGGAAGAATGGCCAAGCCCAGGCGTTTTCGTATGTTAAAGGACAACACATTTAGGTCCTTTGACATTTTTTACATAAACAGTGCCATTAAAAAGACAAGAATGTCTATCTTATTAAGCGTTTTCTTTGTACTTTTGTGGTTGGATAAAAACAGACCTAAAAGCTTAGTTTCGATATATGGCACATAATAAAGAATATTTGTTGGGATTCGATGTTGGCAGCAGCAGCGTCAAGGCTTCTCTCGTCGACGTTGACAGTGGCGAATGTGTCGCGTCGGCCTTCTATCCTCATGAGGAGGCACCCATAAAGGCGGTGAAGGCAGGCTGGGCCGAGCAAGACCCTGAGACGTGGTGGACTTATGCCAAGTTGTCTCTGGCAGACGTCATGGCTCGCACGGGAGCCAAGGGCGATGACATACGCGGCATAGGCATTTCTTATCAAATGCACGGACTGGTGTGCGTGGATCGCGACTTGAGACCCGTGCGCGACAGCATAATATGGTGCGACTCTCGTGCTGTGCCATACGGTGAGCAGGCTTTCAAGAAGCTTGGCAGCGACTATTGCCTCACCCATTTGCTCAACTCGCCTGGCAACTTCACGGCGGCAAAGCTCGCGTGGGTGCGCCATAACGAGCCCGACGTGTATGGCAGGATATACAAGATTATGCTGCCTGGCGATTACTTGGCCATGAAACTGTCGGGACAGGTGAACACCACTGTTGGCGGACTGTCGGAGGGCATATTTTGGGATTTCAAGAACCGCGAGCTGTCTGCTCCATTGCTCGACGCCATGGGCATCAATCCCGAGCTGATAGCCGACACCGTGCCAACTTTTGCCGTGCAGAGCCGCGTGTCGGCAGCGGCGGCAGCCGAGACGGGTTTGGCCGCGGGCACCCCAATATCCTATCGCGCTGGCGACCAGCCCAACAACGCCCTGTCGCTCAACGTGTTCAATCCTGGCGAGATAGCCTCTACGGCAGGCACGTCGGGCGTTGTCTACGGCGTGCTCGGCAGCGTGGGGTATGACCCAAAGAGCAGAGTGAACACCTTTGCGCACGTCAACTACACTGAGCGGCAGACACGATTGGGCGTGC
>DAINOS010000290.1:0-2032 GCA_036743855.1 Prevotella sp.
TCAACCACTCTCTCGAATCAAAGGTCATACCTCGCCTGTTCTTCGCCGGGCAGGTAAACGGAACCACGGGATACGAGGAAGCCGCGGGGCAAGGGTTGATGGCAGGCATCAACGCCGCCCTGAGATGCGCCTCTTCTGAACCCTTCGTGCTCAAACGCGACGAGGCGTATATTGGCGTGCTCATCGATGACTTGTGCACCAAGGGCGTGGACGAACCGTATCGCATGTTCACGTCAAGGGCAGAATACCGCATATTGTTGAGACAAGACGATGCCGACGCGAGACTGACGGAGAAAGCTTACAACATTGGGCTCGCCAAGAAAGACCGATACGACCGCTGGATGAGCAAGAAAGAAATGATAGAGAATATCATTGACTTCTGCGATTCCACAACCGTTCACCCCAAAGACATCAACTCTGCCCTTGAGTCCATAGGCACCACACCACTCCACTTTGGTTGCAAAATCGCTGAATTAATCAGCCGTCCTCAAATTTCCATCAACGTACTGGCAAACGTCATTCCTTCGCTCAAAGAGCAACTCGACAAGATAAACGACAGGAAGGAAGAAATAATCGAGGCAGCCGAGGTAAAGATAAAGTACAAAGGCTACATAGAGCGCGAGAAGATCGTGGCAGAGAAAATGCACCGCCTTGAGGACATTAAAATCAAGGGGCACTTCCGCTACGACGAGATTTCAGAGATAAGCACGGAAGGCCGCCAAAAGCTCCAACGCATCGACCCAGACACGTTGGCGGAGGCCAGTCGTATACCAGGCGTATCACCGTCAGACATCAATGTGCTGCTCGTTTTGCTCGGAAGGTAAAAGCTGGCAAATATAATTCCTAACGTACACGCACGCTAAACGTTTCACGTGAAACAAAGCAAGGCGTAAACATTTGAAAACAAAGAAGATAACACTTAAAGTAAAACGTAAAACATGAACAACCAAACATTGGTAGAGAACCTGCGCACCATCAAGGATTGGCCGATCAAAGGTGTCAATTTTCGCGACGTTACTACCCTATTCAAAAACGCCGAATGCGTCAAGATTATCAGCGACATGATGTACGACCTTTACAAGGACAAGGGCATAACAAAGATTGTCGGCATAGAGAGCCGTGGCTTCGTGATGAGCTCTGCCGCCGCCATCAGGTTGAACGCGGGCATCGTGCTTTGTCGCAAACCTGGCAAACTGCCTTGCGACACCATCCAGCAAAGCTATGCCAAAGAGTATGGAATAGACACAATAGAAATACACAAGGATGCCATTTCGCCCGACGACGTGGTTCTTCTTCACGACGACCTGTTGGCAACTGGTGGCACCATGAAGGCAGCCTGCGACCTCGTGAGAAAGTTTAATCCTAAGAAGATTTACTGCAATTTCATCATGGAACTCAACTCCGAATTTCCTCACACACGAGAGATATTCGACAAGGATGTAGAGATAACAAGTCTGCTCAAATTTTAGTTCCACGTGAAACAAAACGAGGAAAGGGTTGCTTGAAAACAGGAAATGAGTGGGTATGGTTAAAGAAAAGAATGAGAAAAGGTTGGAGTACTTGAAAAACATAGTGCTCAATATGCCCGAGAAGCCTGGCAGCTACCAATATTATGACGACCTGCGCGAAAACGGAGGGAAGATAATATATGTGGGTAAAGCTAAAAACCTGAAGAGGCGTGTGTCGAGCTATTTCCACAAGGAGGTGGACCGATTCAAGACAAAAGTGCTCGTCTCCAAGATAAAAGACATTTCCTATACCGTAGTCAACACGGAGGAGGATGCTTTATTGCTCGAAAACGCCCTCATAAAGAAATACAACCCCAAATATAATGTCTTGCTCAAAGACGGCAAGACATACCCGTCTATTATCGTGACCAACGAGTTCTTTCCAAGGATTTTCAAGACGCGACACATCAACAAGAGGCTCGGCACTTACTTTGGCCCATACCCACACATTTCCTCCATGTACAACGTCTTGGCATTGATTCAAAAAGCATTCAAGCCCAGAAGATGCCATCAGCCGATAACGC
>DAINOS010000291.1:0-2031 GCA_036743855.1 Prevotella sp.
CACAAACGGGCTTCCACCTTTCATCTCGCTTTTGGCAGAGGAAGGGCGCGAAGGCTCCACATCGCTTTGGAAAGGGTTATTCAGAGAAGTATCAGCTTCGGAATAAGCTCTATTCACACTACCCGTAATGGTGGATGATGGATTGTCGGCAAGCATGGCTTTAGGGGTGTCGCCCTGACAACCACTTGGCGACAATGAGAAATGCGCCACGGATATTCTCCACTTGACCCCTTGCGAATGAATCTTTGGTATGATAGTTCCCCTGCCAGTGCCTGCCGATAGAAAACCGCCCACGAGGGCGGGCTCGCCTATGGTTGCCGACAATCCAATGCGGCGAGGGTTGACCCCTGCCATACGCGAGAGCCGCTCAAGAAGACAGAGCATCTGACCGCCACGGTCGCCACGAAGGAAAGAATGAATCTCATCGATGACGACAAAACGAAGGTCACTGAAAAGTGACGGTATTTGTGAATGACGATGCAAGAGCATGGCCTCAAGGCTCTCTGGCGTGATTTGGAGTATGCCCGAAGGACGGCGCAAGAGTTTCTTTTTCTGTTCCTGCGACACGTCGCCATGCCAATGCCACACATCGATGTCGCACTCACGACAAATGTCGTTGAGACGAGTGAACTGGTCGTTGATGAGAGCCTTGAGCGGCGCGATGTAGAGACAGCCCACCGTAGCTGGCGGATTCTCCTGCAAAAGCGTGATAATGGGGAAAAACGCCGCCTCTGTCTTGCCAGATGCCGTGGATGCGGAAAGCAAGACGTTGGCATCGGAGTTGAAGATGGCATCGCCGGCTGCCGCCTGGATAGCACGGAGCTTGTTCCAGCCCTCGGAATAGATATAACGCTGAATCGCGGGGGAATAACGGGAAAAGACGTTCATGACTTATAAGGTAAACTCGGCAAATTGCCCACCGACATTGTCTTTTTTCTCCTCTTCAGCTGGCTTGGCATAGCTGAAAGCTTCGCTTTGAAGAAGCTCTTGGATGTCGCTGCCTGGGTTTTGCATGATGATGTCGAGCAGCTCTATGAAATCGCGTATGACCTCACGGGGGGTGATATTGTCGCTGGCCCCGATACGGCCATACTCAACCTGAATGAAAGTGGTAAGGTCGGCATCGGTGAGTGTCCTCACATAGCCATAGAGAGAGGCGTGGATGTCGGCAAGTTTCTCGGCGAGCACAAACATTTCCTCGTTTGAGAGAGGCTGCAGGCGAAGCACAGGACCGAGATAGTCTTGATGCCCCTGAGCCACGAACTTGCCCTCGGAAAGGCGCGAGCGCAATGCCTCGTAGCTGTAGATACCACGGTGACGGTCTTCGACGCACTGTGGCGTGCCGCTCATGATGGTGCCTATGAACTGTGCCTTGCCTTGGAGCGCGTCGTTGTACATGGTGAGAATCTTCTCATAGTTGTATTGTCGGGAAATGGCGTTTGGTATCTTATAGATATTGACAAGCTCGTCGATGAAAATCATAAGACCTTGATAACCTGCCTGGCGAAAGAAAAATGCCATGAGCTTAAGATAGTCGTACCAGTCGTCATCAGAAATAATCACCGACACGCCAAGCTCCTGACGCGCCTCCGTCTTGGTGGCATACTCGCCACGAAACCATTTCAAGACCTTTCCTTTAAGTTCGTCGTCGCCTTCTGTGAAAGCCCGATAATAGAGGGTGAGCAAGCGCGCGAAGTCGAAACCATGCACGAGCTCGTGCATCTGATGGACAATCGCCATGATGCGCTGCTCAACGAGTTGGGCGAAGCGGGAATCGTCCAAACTGATGCCAGATGTTTCGGCCGTAGCTGTCTGGACAGAACTAATCCACCGGTCGAGAACCATGGTAAGCGCGCCACCCTCTGGCTTCGACTTGACACTCAGGTTTCTTATCAGCTCACGATAAGTGGCAAGGCCTTGCCCTTGATTGCCATGGAGACGACGCTCTGGTGACAAGTCGGCATCCACGACCACGAAACGCCGATCCATGACATAGTTGCGGATGGTCTGTAGAAGAAACGACTTTCCACT
>DAINOS010000292.1:0-1999 GCA_036743855.1 Prevotella sp.
TGAATCGTCAGTATCTCGGCCACGACTATTACACCGATGTCATCACCTTCGACTATGATGAGGATGACGTGCTCAACGGCGACATCGTGATTTCTCTCGACACGGTACGCACCAATGCCGAGAAGTTTGGCAAGTCATACGACGACGAACTCCACCGTGTCATCATTCACGGCATCCTCCACCTCTGTGGTATCAACGACAAGGGTCCAGGAGAGCGCGAGATAATGGAGGCCAACGAGAATGCCGCCCTCGCCATGCTTTAACGCAGCTTGTCTTCCCATGCCATTATCAGTCCTACGACCTGCGAGTAGCTCTTCCTGCCTTCAGCCACGTTGTTGCCTCTGAGATATAGGTCGAGGATTAGGTCTTGCGCGGCATTTATCACTTTGCTCCGCTTGGCGAGCCAGTAGCGGCGGTCGCCTTTCGCCAAACGGATAATCTCTGGGCGGATGTGCTTCAAGTACATCTCGCCTTTTTTTTGGCCAAGGATGTCGAACACGTCGTTGACGACATGGAAGAATATTTGGTAATATCCGCTAAACCTCACAGCCTTGTCTGGCGAGGCGGTGCAGACGATGTAGCTGTAGAAGTTGGCCTCGCCCTCGTTGGCTACGCCGAGGAAGTGGGCGAACTCATGGGCGTAGGTGGCAGGGTACTCGTGTGGGCGGATGTCGCCGTTAAGGGTAAACTCGCAGAAGAAAGGTCCCATGCTGCCAGTGACGCCAGCCATGGAGCTGAGCCATGAGAACGCCATCGTCTTGACATGTGGACGCTGGTTGAAGGGGGCGTTGATGCCGCAACCGCCCATCCTATAATATCCTTGCAGGATGCTTTCCTCACATTTCACCTTTTCTTCATCATTATTTCCCTTTCCCCTTAACCATTTTGATTCTTCACTCTTCACTCCGCATTCTTCACTCTTCACTCCGCATTCTTCACTCTTCACTCCGCATTCTTCACTCTTCACTCCGCACTCTTCACTCAACTTGTTGATGCTGTCAGCATATTGATAAGCGAAAGTCTTGAACCTTGTCTTGCTCACCTCCACAGGTCTCATGCCTATCCTTTGATAGATGTTAGGTTGAGAATAGTTCAAGCCCCACGCCGCATAGAACCAAACATACACCCATAACAAGTATTCCACGACCCGCCAAACCGCGTTTTTCGACCTTTTCATCGCTGGATAGAGTATAGCCCAGGCGATGCTGAGAAAGATGAAAATGTCGCCCACGGCAAATGGCACCAGCCCCGATACAGGCGAGACTACGCTGCCGATGACAGGATAAACGTGAGATGTGTAGAAACTTCCCAGCGTTGGGCTCAGCCTTGTGGCGGTGACGAGGGCGAGCAAGGCAATGAGCACCCAGTGCCGCCTTTTCAAGCGGCTAATATGTAAACTTTTGAGATAATTTGTCTTCATATCGCAAAAGTACGAAATATATCGTGCTTTTTGTCAAACAATGACTATCTTTGTGGCAGTAAAACTTTAATACCTGAATATTGTGAAACGATTAACATCTCTTTGCGCATTATTGCTCATGATTTGCATTAGTGCCGTGGCCAAGGATTTTACGGTGAAATCACCCAATGGGCGGCTAAAAGCCGTGATAGCGGTGGGCAAGACCATCACTTACCAAGTGACATACAACGGTCAGCAATTGCTCGCGCCGTCGCAAATCTCCATGACGGTTGACGATGGAGAGACGTGGGGCGTTGGCTCCAAGCTCAAAGGCACCACGACAGCCAAGCGCAATGTCACCATCAAGGCGCAGAACTATAAGAAGGCAGTGGTGAAAGACTGTTGCAACGAGTTGACCCTCGCGTTCGGCGACTTCTCGCTCGTGTTCCGCGCATACGATGAGGGCGTGGCTTATCGCTTTGAGTCTGGCTCGATGAAATCGCAGAAAATCGTAGGTGAGCAGGCTGACATGAACTATCCAGCCGACATGGAGACGCTCGTGCCATACGTGCGAGAGAAGGGAAGCATAAAGAAGCAACT
>DAINOS010000293.1:0-1970 GCA_036743855.1 Prevotella sp.
TATCGCCGAGACCGCGAGCGGCAGCGTGCGCGACCTGCAAGGTGTCATCAACTCGCTCATGGCTTATTCCATCGTTTACAATTGCAATATCGACATGCGCCTTGCCGAGCGTGTGGTGAAGCGCGCCGTTAAGATTGATGACCGTCCGCTCACCGTAGACGACATCCTTGAGAAGGTTTGCCAACATTATAATGTGACGACCTCGCAAATCAACTCCAAGAGCCGTAAGCGCGACTATGTGGTGGCACGTCAGGTGTCAATGTACCTTGCGCAGAAATACACCAAGATGCCGGCCAGTCGCATAGGCAAGCTCGTGGGCAACCGCGACCACTCCACGGTTATCCATTCGTGTTCGCAGGTGGAGAAACGCATGCAGGTGGACAAGGCTTTTTCCGCCGAGCTCGTAAGCATCGAGACATCATTCAGGTTGAAGAAATGACAATTGGCGACTTTACGGTCGCCTTTTTTGTTACCTGTTTTTTAAGATTATTAACATGGAATAATTGGATTGTTGTCGCTTTGGGGTTAAATTTGCGACCATAAACAATCTGCCCATGAATCAAGCCTATAATTTAAAGCCTACAGATAGTCATTGGTGGGGGAATCCCGTGTTGCAGGAAGGAATAGACTTGCCATATACTGTTGAAGAATATGCAGATGGGACGCAAGAAATGTTTCCCATGACACTTGTGTGTCAAGTCAATTGCGCGGAATTCCTTCAACACGATTCAGTTGGTCGCTTTGTGCGAATGTTACCAAAGACAGGAATCATCTCGTTTTTCGCCAACATAGATTATTTTCTTGGTGACACTGACGCATCGGGAGAAGGAATGGGCGAGTGGTCAGCCAATTCTTTTCGTGTGTTGTATAGCCACGACATGGACAGGCTATGCGCTCATAAAATCGTGAATAATGAAGATGGTAGCGAATGTGTCATACCGGCTGAGCCGCTTTGTGTTCCCCAAGACGAAGGGGAGGACAGCCGCGTGTTGTCGCGCCCTACTTGTTTTGTTGATGAAATAGAGGCTTATTATCCTGGCTATGTCACATTGCTACAACTTGACGGCAGCGACCGTCACGGATTGAGATTTTATGATGATGGATGTCTCTTCTTCCTTATTTCTCCGGAAGACTTGCGTGAGAAGAGATTCGAGAAAGCGGAGTGCGCCATGTTTTCGATGTGATACCCTGAAACATAAATTGTATGTGGTTGAAGTTCCCGTTGATACTTGTCGTATACCCTATGGCGGTCTTCTTTGACAAGGCCTTGCTATGGGGGTGGGTGATACTGTGTTTCCTTATTTATGTAGGTGTAGGTTTGCTGGCCTTGTATCTTGCTGGCTGGTTATTGCTGTTGCTGGTTTCATTGTTGGCTGGTTTCTTCTCGAAGATGTTTGCCGTGTTGTCATTTCCGTTGACGTTGTCCAACACGCTTCAACGTTACTTGGCCAAGCCGTGGCTGCCTTTTTGCAAGACTAACAAGGGCTCAGATGTCGGCAACATGAATGTGAGAAGAAAGCTGGAAAACGCTGGAATGATACTCTATGTGTTTCTCTTTCCGTTGCGTTTCCTCAATGCCGCCTGCTATAACCTCTTCATCCATGTCCCGTTTGAACTGTTCAACTATTTCATGGAAGTGGTGGCTCCGGAAAGTCGCAAGGATGGTCATGGCAACTTCCTTGTCTGGCTTTTGATGATTCCATGGCGCTTGTTGAAATATCCTGTTTGGCATGGTAGCCTGACTGTGTTGGAAAGTCTTGCTTATACTGTCGCGGAAACTTTCCTACCGACGCTTACCCTCTTTCATGGCACGTCCGAGGAGGCCGCTGAAATGATAGTGTCAAGTCCCAACCGTTGCATTGGCAACCGTTGTCGCGACAAGGGCATTTGGCGTGTCGGCAAAGGCAATTTCGCGGGAGACGGCATCTATTTCGCACCCAAACGCGCTACGGCAGAGCATTACTCTGGAA
>DAINOS010000294.1:0-1965 GCA_036743855.1 Prevotella sp.
AGAGGCTTTCGCAGGTATTTAGCCAAAGCAAACAATATATTCGTCATATACTCTATTTGTTCCATTGACTTTCCTCGCTCTGCCACAGCCGTAGGGCGACACACTCGTTCTGAAGTGTTAATTATCGTTTCTAATTTACACATATGTTTACCTTTTTTACTTTTTGCAACAATTATCCATCTTCGTCACTTTTGCAAACATAGCTCTGAAAAGATTTATCTCGCATCCAGTGGCATCTTAAAGAGCAGCTACTAATTGTGACACCGAAACGCGATTCACACGCGACCTCCACGCACGCCAAAAGTCCTCATACAAAGCATATCAAGCTGATTATCAATCCACTAACAGTAGATTGCCAGTCAAGAGCATCCATATAAGTTATCATCGCTGCAAAGATAGTGCAAACGAGCACAATGAAAGCTTGCTTTCAAATTGCCGCGTGCAGCCTATTTTATGCAAAGATAACAAATAATGCGCATACTGGCAAGTATAAACCTTGTTTTTAAGCATTTGCATACATTCGTTTAAGTCGATAAAGGCTTCCATACCCAAACTCTTCCATAATTAGGATAATCATCCTCTCAACAATGCGAAAGACGCAAAACTATAAGTTTTTAATTAAAAACTCTATAAATTCATCCTTTACATTAGATATTTCCCCCTTGTCATAAATGGTCAATAACGTAACATCAAGTCCATCTCTACTAACCATTCGCTCCACCACTCTTACCTTTACCCTTATCAGCAATAGCCATTCTTATTTTGCGGACACCACCGCCAAGGTCATCGCCAATGAAAGGATTCTCTTGAATTTCGTTTAGCCAAGTTTCATAGTCAGACTTCAATGAATGGTATTTTTTAGACAAGCGTTTAAATTGTCTCTTAAACTCTGGTCCATATTCTATATGCACTTCCATATCAATCTTCCTCCTCTAACTCTTTCCATAAATCTCGAGCGTCGGGCAGTTTACGCCCCTCCAACTTGGCCAGTTTCACTTCTTGCAAAGCTCTTGTCAGGCTTTCCTTGACGTAAGCCTGTTGTTTCTCTGTCTTGGTCAAGATGGGTTCTTTCATGACAGTAGTGGAAACCACGCCACGCAACATGTTTATCGCTTTGCGAACGTTTTGCAATGGTTGGCTCTCATCCACAGTAACTAATATCTGTTCCATAATTGAATACCCTTTAAACGTTTAAAATAAATACACTTTGTTGTTGAAATAACCAATGAAAAAGCTTTTGGAGGATTAACCTGTTCACTCCCCTACCTTCCATTCCAGGCAGTTCACGCCATCCTTCAGCGAGAAGTTAAGGCCGACCTTCACGACGGGTTTGCCCTTCAGCTTGAAGGCATCGGCATAGCGACGCGCGTCTATCTGGCGGAGCGCGTCTTCAGCGCTATGGTTGAACTTCAGCTCCATCACGTATATGGTGGAGGCGGTCTCAAGCGTGATGTCTATCCTGCCCTTGGCGGTGTGCTGCTCCACTTGGATGTTGTAGTTGGTCAGCAGGGCGAAGATGATATAGAGTGTCTGCTGGTAATGCCCCTCATAGTTGGTGTTGTCGCAATAGGGCACCGTCTCAAGGAAGTCGGCAAGGAGGCGCAGGCCCTCGTCAAGCTGGCCACGCTTAATGAGGACCGACATCTGGGCTATCGCCACGTCGCCTTGGTCGGTATACTCCTCAAGATAATTTGGCAGCAAGCTCTCAAGCAGCCCCGTCCTTATTTCCATGTTGGGCAGGTCGAGCGTGTAGAGGTCAGTCTCAGCGTCGTATCCCTTTATCGTGACATAACCACTCTGATACAGAAGGGGCGTTATAGTCCTCATGCTTTCCGTGGGGGCGTCAAACGCGGAAGCCTTGGCGAACGTTGGTTTCAGCGAACTCGGCAACACGTTGAACTTGCGCATCGTGTTGATGAGATAGGTTGGCGTGCCCGAGCCGAACCAATAGGAGTTCATCTTGCC
>DAINOS010000295.1:0-1963 GCA_036743855.1 Prevotella sp.
GTCCTTGCGGGTCCACGCCTGCGTACTTGAGCATATAGAAACTTCCTATGCGCCTACCTTTCTCTATGCGTTGCAATGTATGGAATGGATACGGGTCCTCAGGGCTTACCACGTCGTAATAGTCTTGCCCGACGAAGTTGCTGTTGCTGAAGCTGACGAACTCATTGCTCATCGTTGCACCCACCACATTCAGCGTATAGCTGAAGTCCTTTGTCTTTATGGCGTTCCATGTAATGTCAAACTCGAAGCCGCTATTGCGCATCGTGCCCACGTTGACGAATGTCGTGGTAAACAGGTAAGGTGGTACTGGCACGTTGTAGTCGCCAAGCAAATCCTGTTGTTTGCGGTTGTAATAGTTGAAAGAGCCATAGAGTGCGCCCTTGAACAAGGTCCAGTCAAGACCGATGTTCCAGTTCTTTCCTTTCTCCCATTTCAAGTCGGGGTTGACATTCTTCCCGGGCCCCCATACTTGATAATACTTTCCGTTGTAAGTGTAATAGCCGAAGCCTTGCATGGTGTTCAGCGACTTGTAGCTGTCGAAGTTTTGGTTTCCTGTCACACCATAGTCAGCGCGGAGCTTCAGGTCGGTAAGCCATCCTTTCGTTCTCTTCATGAAAGGCTCATCGGATATGCGCCATCCTGCGGACACGGCTGGGAAATTACCCCACTTGTGGTTGGCTCCGAACTTGGAGGAACCCTCGTGACGCAGTGAGGCGGTGAGCATATAGCGACCCTTCCAGTCGTAACTGATTCTGCCAAAGAAGGCAATGAGCTTGCTGTCGTTCATGTAGGACCCCATGTCCACTTCGCCCTCGTCCTTGGCGAAGCTGCCAGAGCCGAGGTTGTTGTCTTGGAGCGCGTCGTTGGGGAAGTCCTTGTTGTAGGCGTTCAATCCAGAGTATTTGTTGTACTCGTAAGAGTAGCCAACCATGGCCTTGACGTTGTGGTTGCCGAAGGAATTGCTGTAGTTGGTAATCCATTCCACACTTTGGATGGATGTCTTCGAGTAGTCTTGCGAAGCCTCTCCGTTACGGCCAGAATTGATGCATAGCGTGCTGGTTGACGGGCGGAAAAACTGGTTGTAGTTGTCGTATTGATGGTCGGCGAACGTCAGCTGCGTGGTCAGCATCTGCTTGCCAGGGTTCTTCAAGAGCAATGGGAAAAGGTTCAACTTCGCCGACGCGTCCCAGTCGAGCAGTTTTGTCGTTCCCGTGTTCTTGTCGAGCTTCTCAAGCTCCACGGGGTTGTAGCTTGCGGCTTGGCCTTTGAAGTTATAGTATTGAGTAGGGTTTTGTGGATCCATGATTGGTGTGGTCGGGTTTGCTTCGATAGCATTGCGGAACACGTCCCAAGAGGCGTTTTTGCGGTATGCTATGCGTGGCGCGATGTTCACGCCAAAGGTGAGCAATCCGCTCTTGTTGGTGTGGTTCAACGACACGCGGCCTCCATATTCTCTACGGCCAGAGTATTTGTCGACGCCTTGGGCGTTGCGGTAGTCTATCGACGCGCGATAGTTAGAGCGCGAGTTGCCTCCGCTCAATGTCAAAGTGTGCTGCGTGCGCACTCCCACGCGGCTCACGGCATCGAGCCAATCAGTAGATGCGCCAAGGTCGTAGCCCGTGCCTGAGGCTATGCGGTTGGCGCGATATTCATCGGCGCTGAGCATGTCGAGCTCCTTCTTTATCACGTCAAAGGAAACGGTGCCATTATATGTAGTGTGTATCACGCCGTCGCGCGCGCCCTTTTTCGTGGTCACGAGTATTACGCCGTTTGAGCCTCGTGTGCCGTAGATGGCAGAGGCGGCACCGTCTTTCAAGATGTCAAACGAGGCGATGTCGTTGGGGTTGAGGTTGGTGAGGTTTCCGCCTGGCACACCGTCGATGACAATCAGAGGGCCAAGTCCGGCCGCGCGCGATGACACGCCACGCACTTGGATGCTTGCCTCAGTGTTTGGGTCGCCAGC
>DAINOS010000296.1:0-1961 GCA_036743855.1 Prevotella sp.
ACCAGCACACAACCTTCCCAACGTTCAATGCGCAGTTTGGTAAAGGAAAAAAGCCAAAACAGAGCCATTGAAATTACCATCACTGCCATGTCTACATAAGTGATGCCTTGTATATGCATTGGTGATATTATACCTGTCAAACCGAGAATCATCAATATGTTGAAGACGTTTGACCCTAATACGTTGCCAATGGCAATGCCACTATCGCCTTTTCTCGCGGCTACTGCACTTGTGGCAAGTTCAGGGAGCGACGTGCCGCCAGCCACTATCGTAAGTCCTATTACAGCGTCGCTTATGCCCCAACCATGAGCAAGCGATGAAGCGTTGTCGACAAATAAGTTTGAGCCCACTACAAGACCGACAAGCCCGATTATGATAAAAAATATCGATTTTCCTGTTCCAATGGTCTCAGAGGGTGATTCTTTTTCATTCGAATCACTCTTTGAGTCGCGTAGTGTAATCCAAATAAAAGCTATAAAAGCGGCAAAAAGTATCAAAGCGTCCAATCGTGAGATTGTGTCGTCCAACATCATGACCATCAGCATGATAGAGGCAAAAATAGCTATTGGCATATCTCTTTTTACAGTGGTGCGTTGAATGGTTATTGGAGTAACTATTGCCGCTACGCCTACAATGAGCAACACATTAAATATGTTGCTACCCACAATATTCCCCACGGCAAGGTCAGGAGTGCCTTTCATGGCAGATACAACAGAAACAAAAAACTCCGGCATTGACGTGCCTATCGCCACTATGGTCAAACCTATGACTATCTGTGAGACTCCAAGTTTTGTTGCCAATCCAACGGCGCCATTTGTCAGCCAATCGGCGCTTTTCAACACGACAACAATACCTGCAATCAGAAACAAGATCTGTGCCCACATCATTTTAGGTGCAAGGGAAAACAGCAGTATATCCATTGAATAAAATTATCAATTAATGATTTTATTTACATGTCGAAAGCGAGGTGTTCAAGTCTTGCCTTTAATTCAGCAGCCTTACTTTTTCTTATGGCAAGCACGATAATGCAATCATTGTCAAAAGTTTGTTCGACAATACGCGGTTGCATTTCTTTCACGATTCTCATTACGCCATTCATCATTGGATATGTAAACTGGTAAGTCACTGTCTCTTCCACCAAACGTTCCTCTATGACCGCATGGTCTATGGCATCAGCGGCAGCCGTGCGATAGGCAACTATCAACCCACCCGTGCCAAGGTTTACCCCACCATAATATCTTACGACACAAACGAGAGTATTTGTCAGGTTATGGCTGTTTATTTGCCCGAGTATGGGCTTGCCAGCCGTGGATGATGGTTCGCCGTCGTCATTGGCACGAAACTCATTACGCTCGAATCCAAGCATATAAGCATAACAACAATGTCGTGCGTCATAATACTTTTTACGGTATTCGGCAATGATTTTCATTGCCTCCTCCACTGTTTCTATATGATGGGCAAAGGCGAGGAACTTACTCCGCTTTTCAGTGTAGTAACCCTCGCCTATTTGTTTTGAGCTTATAGTCTGGTACGTATCTTCCATCAAACCTGAATCAAGACAATTTGTGTATCACAAGCCCCGACCTTAGTTTTGGCTCAAACCAAGTGGCCTTTGGAGGCATGATGTTTCCACTATCGGCTATTCTCATGATTTGCTGCATCGACACAGGGTAAAGAGCGAGTGCCCAACGCATTTCTCCGCTGTCAACACGATTTTTCAACTCTTTCAGACCACGCAGTCCACCGACGAAGTCGACCCTCTTGTCAGATCTCAAGTCTTTGATGCCCATGAGCTTGTCGAGGATTAGTCGACTCGAAATGTCAACATCAAGACAACCTATTGGATCATTGTCATCATATGTGCCAGGACGCGCGGTCAAACTATACCAATTGCCATCAATATACAACGAGAATTCGTGGCGATGACGTGGACGGTATTCTTCTTGTCCAATGAGCATTAC
>DAINOS010000297.1:0-1941 GCA_036743855.1 Prevotella sp.
GCGGCCACAACGAGATGCGAAACATCGACATAGTGAAGCTCACCATCAAGACCATTCACGACATGATGGAGGCCGACAAGGACTTGCGCAAGGTGCTGAAGAAGCAAGTGCGCGATGCCAACGGCGACATAGACATATCCTGGATCAACGACTCGCTGATAGAGCACGTCGCGGACCGTCTTGGCCACGACGCGCGCTATGCCATCGACCCGACGAAGATTAAGGAGGAGCTCGGATGGTATCCAGAGACAAAGTTTGCCGACGGAATAGTGAAGACGATAAAGTGGAACCTCGACAACCAACAATGGATAAGCGAGGTGACGAGTGGCGATTACCAGAAATACTACGATGAAATGTATGGAAAGGAGCGCCATGGACAACTCATCTGACACCCTCCGGCTGGACAAGTTCTCACGACAGTTGCACAACTACTTGTTGCTTGCGCGTAAATCGGCCCTTCTCGTCAACGACGTGGACAAGGCCAACCTCAACATACTTCTCACGATGCTCGGCGGCCTTGACAAGGACATCATCGATGCCTATTATGGTCTCTTCGGTGAGACAATGAAGCCCTTGGAGCAGTTGGCGTTGAAGTATAGGGTCACACAAGACGCGCTCAGGGACATCATAAGCAAGGACTTGCACCGTCTCTCCATCTCCCCCGAGTGGCAGATGATGATGAGACAAATGAAGCCAATCGTTCAGAAGAAAATAGGTTTTGCCACAATATGAAGAAAATATTGCTTTTGGGCTCAGGAGAACTGGGCAAGGAGTTTGCTATCGCCGCGAAGCGTGCCGGACAATATGTCATCGCTTGCGACAAGTATGATAACGCGCCAGCCATGCAGGTGGCCGATGAGCGTGAGGTTTTCTCGATGCTCGATGGTGATGCCCTCGCGGCCGTGGTGAGCAAGCACAAGCCCGACATCATCGTGCCGGAGATAGAGGCCATACGTACCGAGCGTCTTTTCGATTTCGAGAAAGCTGGCGTGCAAGTGGTGCCTTCGGCGCGCGCGGTAAACTACACCATGAACCGCCGCGCCATACGCGACCTCGCCGCCAAGGAACTTGGCTTGCGCACGGCTAAGTATTTCTATGCCAAGACCTTCGACGAGTTTAAGCGTGCCGCCGACGAGATAGGTTTCCCATGCGTGGTCAAGCCGCTCATGTCGTCGTCGGGTCACGGCCAAAGCTATGTTCACAACGATGATGAGCTGCAAGAGGCTTTCCGCGATGCCTTGGAGGAAGGTCGTGGCGATGTGAAGGAGGTTATCATAGAGGAGTTTATCGACTTCGACTCTGAGTTCACCTTGCTCACCGTGACCCAAAAGAACGGGCCTACGGTCTTCTGCCCGCCTATCGGGCACGTGCAGAAAGGCGGCGACTATCGTGAGAGCTGGATGCCGTTCAGCATAAGCGATGAGGCGCTTGCCCAAGCCAAGCACATGGCTGACGAGGTGACCAAGGCCCTCACTGGCTATGGATTGTGGGGCGTGGAGTTCTTCTTGACAAAGAAAGGCGAGGTCATCTTCTCCGAGCTTAGCCCTCGCCCTCACGATACGGGCATGGTGACCTTGAGCCATTGCACCAACCTCTCCGAGTTTGAGCTTCACTTCCGTGCCGTCATGGGTCTCGACATACCTGCCATCCACCTTGAGCATAGTGGGGCGTCGGCAGTGGTGCTCTCGCCAGTGGAAAGCACAGAGCCTCTTGGCTACAATCTCGCCGATGTGTGCCGCGAGGATCATGCCCGCGTGCGCGTCTTCGGCAAGCCAGTGGCGCACGTCGGCAGGCGTATGGGCGTGGTGCTGTGCTACGATGAGGTCGGTTGCGACATGAACACCCTCCGCGACAAGGCCAAGCGTCTGGCGAAGACGGTGCTTGGTACCGACCCATATATGAAGAAGTGATAACGTCGTGCAAACGCAAACAGCATTCGAT
>DAINOS010000298.1:0-1851 GCA_036743855.1 Prevotella sp.
GGCACAAGCGGTCCCGTGTATGTGGGCGCGTTCGTGCTCATGCTCTTCTTCCTCGGCTTGTTCATCGTGAAAGGCCCAATGAAGTGGGCTTTGCTCGCTGCCACCGTGTTGTCAATCCTCCTGTCGTGGGGACATAACTTCATGGGCTTCACCAACTTCTTCATCGATTACATACCGTTGTATGCTAAGTTCCGCACTGTGGCGTCAATCCTCGTCATTGCCGAGTTCACGATACCTCTCCTCGCGATGCTGGCGCTCAAGAAGATTGTCGACGAGCCCGACACATTGAAAAACAACAAGAAATGGCTGTGGACATCTTTTGGTCTCACTGGAGGCTTAGCATTCCTCTTCTGGGTCGCCCCGACACTGTTTTTCCCCAACTATATCTCCATGGCAGAGGCTCAGCAGTTTGGCCAGATTGCCCAACAAGGCTCCGAGGCTGCCCAGTTTGTCAACGCTCTTGAGGCGAACCTCACCTCAGTGCGCGAGTACATCTTCTCATCAGACGCTCTCCGCTCTTTCATCATCGTAGCCATTGGCACGGCCTTGCTTCTGCTTTTCTATAAGAAGAAGCTCAACGCACGCTTCACCGTGGGCTGCATAGCCTTGCTCTGCCTCGTGGACATGTGGCAAGTGGACAAGCGCTATCTCAACGATGGCATGTTCGTGGAGAAGAGCGTTCGCGACACTCCGCAGCAGATGACGGAGACCGACAGGATAATCCTGCGCGACAAGAGCCTCGACTACCGTGTGCTCAACCTCGCGTCAAACACGTTCAACGAGAACGAGACATCATATTACCACAAGAGCATTGGCGGATACCACGCAGCCAAGCTGCGTCGCTACCAGGAGATGATCGACGCTTACATCGCCCCTGAGATGCAGCGCATGATGCCGGCAATATCAAAGGCTGGCGGCGACATGACCAAGGTCAACGGTGACTCCATATTCCCCGTGCTCGACATGCTCAACGCCAAATACTTCATCTTGCCTCTGCAAAACAACCACACCGTGCCTTTGCAGAACCCCTATGTCAACGGCAACGCGTGGTTCGTGGACAAGCTCTATTATGTGAGCAACGCCAACGAGGAGATTGCCAAGGTTGGCAAGATAAACCTCAAACACGAGGCGGTGGCAGACGGCAAGTTCAAGGCGCAACTCGGACAGTCGACCAAGCAAGACGGCGAGTCGATGGTGACACTGAAGAAGTATGAGCCCAACCACCTCATTTACCAGGCCAACTCCGACAAGGGTGGCGTGGTCGTGTTCTCAGAGATATATTATCCTGGCTGGACGGCGACAGTGGATGGCAAGCCCGTGGAGCTTGGACGCGTCAACTACATTCTCCGTGCCTTGCAGGTGAAGCCTGGCAAGCATGAGGTCGTGCTCGACTTCCATCCATCGTCCATCCGCACCACTGAGACGATAGCATACATTGCTTACATTCTCCTCGCCATACTCATCATCCTCGGTGTTTACACTGAGGAGAGAAAGAAGCAGAATGTGATATCCACAGACACTTCCGCAAAATAAGACGACTGTCGAACTTTCACTCACACAAATACACAATAGATTCCTCACACGGATTTTAAAGATTAAAAAGATGTCGGCTTCGCCGATGACGCGCAACTTACATACCATAATAATCAACGCATAGCCGCTTGCGGCGTAGCTATCTTTATAATCCTTAAAATCCGTGTGAAAAAATATCATAAGTTATAACGAAAGATAAAAGAAGTGGAAAAACAAAGAAAATGACGGAAGATGAAATCACATACAAGATAAGACACGCCATTTTTGATGTCTATAATGAATTGGGACCAGGTCTCTTAGAAAGCATTTACAAGGAAT
>DAINOS010000299.1:0-1837 GCA_036743855.1 Prevotella sp.
CGAGTGATACGGCAGTCGTGCAGTGCATATAGTCTTAGCCTATATAATTCATAGAGGACTTTATTTGATACTATTTTATCAACAAGTTACACCACTTGAAGAAGGAACAGCATTCAGATAATGGAAGGCATGGCAAAAGTTGATGATTTTGGTCTGTCGGCTACCAATTTTACAGGTAGCGTCATTGTCATTTTTGACATAAGTACACAGAAATGTCGTTACATTCCTTTTCTGAAGAGTGCAAAACAAAAAAGACCGTCTATCATGTGTTTTATTTCAGACTGCTATTCTTTTCAGTGCAGTCTTCATCTCTTCAAGATGCCGGTGATGTGGCGAGAAACTGATTCCGATAAACGTTTTCTTCTCCGTAATGTATACAGCACTAAGCATGATTCGCTTGATGAGTGAGTCCATGGTGAACCTCTCTACCTGAGTGTCCTTGAAGATGGTGTGTTTTATCCTGTGGGCCATGACAAACGCGGCCGCATAGAGAAACAGCCGGAAATAGTTCGCACGATAGGCATTGCACGACATGCGGTCAGCCTTGAAGTACTTCAGGTCTTTTATCCACAGCTCCATTTCACCACGTCCGCAATAACGTTTATAAATGGTCTCGGCAGAGTTGTTCCTGTTGCTTGTAACGACAAAACGGATATTGGTCCCTTCGGCTGACACTTCAACCTTTGCAATGACACGCTGCGCACGTGCCCACGTGCTGGCTTTGTACTCCAGCTTGAAGTATCTTCTGATGACAATGCGCTCACGCTTGACGCGGTGTCCGTGTTTGACGAGAGTGTCGTATCTTTCATCCTCAGCTTTCTGGGCCTTGGCATAATCGCTCTCTGCGCGCCTTCTTGGCTTGTCTACAAGATCAAGCAGCACGCTGTTCCCTGACAGGCCGGTAAGATAGCGCACATACCATTTGTCGTGTGCCCAATCCATGAACTCATGACTTGCAAAATGGCTGTCGCCACGCAGCTCGACAATTGTCTTCGGCCAGTGCTGATGAAGGTATTCCACCAAGCGTATCATGATTTTTGCAACGCTGAGCGACTTGTTCCTGCGGCCAGGCCGGAGCAGAGGGAGAATAAGCTTGCCGGTCATTCCGTCAAACATCAGCAGAGGCATATAGCAGTACTCTTTGTAATAGGCGTTGAACAGGGTGAGCTGCTGCGCCCCATAAGTGTTGGCGTTGGTGTCGTCGGCATCGACGATGACCTTCTTTGGGGCCTTGTCGAATGACGCTATGTAATCATCAACGAACTGTTTGCCGATCTTATACAATGTCTTCATGCCAACGTTGTTTTCCAAACGGGTCATAGTTGGCTGGGATGCCAAATCTGTGTCAGAAGGCTTACGACCCACGGACATCTTCAGGACACTGTCACTCCGGAGCCGATTGCAGTCATTGGCATCCTCATAACCGCAGAGAATCTGGCCGATGCGCTGGCTCACCATTTCCATATAAGTATGCTGCACGAACTCTTGTCTGCGTAAATCTGGGATGAGCTGCCCGATTTTCCATGCCAAAGAACCATGCATGTCTCCCAATAACGCCAAACCGCCATTGGAAGATATGTCAGGAGCATCGAAACCGACACGTATTTTCTTACCCGAAACTGTTTCTGGAAGAGAAAAAAGCATTTTCTCTTGGATTTTTGGATTTTTAGAAGTATCTTTGCACATAAGAAGCGTTTATAAGTACTTGATTTTTAACACTATAAAGGTACTACATTTTGCCGAAACGGCAAAACTAAACGCTTCTTTTTTTGCCTCACCATGAATTATATAGGTTAGGAGGGAGGGGGCGCGGGCCCTGCGCAAACGACCTTATTGT
>DAINOS010000300.1:0-1813 GCA_036743855.1 Prevotella sp.
CACTGGTGCCACCAAACTCATCCACGACCACCCCAAGGCTCTTTTTCTGCTGCAAAAATATGCGCATGAGCTTTTGCGCCGCCATGGTCTCCGGCACGAATGGCATCTTGCGGATGGAGTCTTGCCAATGCTTGGGCTTCCTGAACATCTCGGAGCTATGGATGTAGCCAACGATATGGTCGATGTCGCCCTTATATACCACGATCTTGGAGTTGCCGCTTTCAATGAATTTCTGCATCAGCTCTTCCGCGTTGCAGTCGTCCATGTCCACGGCGTTGATCTCGGTGCGCGGAATCATGCAGTCGCGCACCTTGGTGTCGGGAAAGTCGAGGGCGTTTTGGAAAATCTTGACCTCATCGCCCACCTCGTCACCCTTCGGGGTGCTGTCTATCGACGACTGCAGTAGATAATCAAGGTCTACTTTGGTAAAGCTCTTCTCCGACACCTCGCGGTCTATCCTGATGCCCACAAGCCTCAACATAACGCGCGAGAGAAACGTGGACACCTTGCTGATTGGCCACAAGACGACGTAAAACAACGCCGCCGCTGGCGCGAAGAATGACAACAACTTGTTTGGGCTGCTCTTGAAAAATGTCTTTGGCAAGAACTCTCCCGTGAAAAGCATTATCAAGGTCGAGAGGATGGTGTCGAGAGTCACCCTCCACCCCACATCGACACCGGAGAAGACCGTCGAGTCGAAAATCCTCGCGAAAAGGATGCCGTAAATCACAAGCACGATGTTGTTTCCCACAAGCATGGTGGAAACGAAGCCATTGGGATGACGATAGAAGAAGCTGATGAGCCGTTGTGAAAGCCCATTCTTCTCCTTGTCCATCTCAGCCAACATCCTGTTGCTCGACACGAAGGCTATCTCCATGCCCGAGAAAAAGGCGGAGAGCACCATCGTGATTAGAATCTCAATGATTGATGATATGTCAACTTCTGCCATTATTAACTTGCTTTCATTATCACTCGTTAGCCGTGCGCACAGGCGTGGCCTTCTGCCTTTGGTTCATCAAGGCACTGTCTTGAGCCGCCTTCGCCGAGTCGGAGCCAGCGGTAGAGCCGCCAAAGTCGGCGCTTTGGAACGAACCGCGCGAATTGGTCACGATATAATGGGTCATGCGCTCGTCGGACCGGAAGAAACTGCCCTGCAACGTGCGTTCAGGAGTTACTAATCGAGAGAAGACGTAAGAATAGAGCTCATGCCTTGACTCATCCCAAAAGAGCTGCTCAGAGGAGAAGCGCAAGCCATCCTTGGTGCGAACCTTGACGCGCGAACGCAGCTCCCACAAATGAAGCTGGTCATAATAATAGGCGGTGTCGCACTGTATGTAAGCCTGGACATGAAACTTCTCGTCAAACTGCTCAAGAAACAATCCCTTGTCGAAAGTCCAACGCGAGGGGTGGCGAACGGAATTGACATCCCAACGCTCAGTCACGATGCGGTACTTGATGACGCCAGAGTCGGAAATGAGCGTGTTGACACCCCAAGACGTCATGACCGAGGCGGAGTCGCGGTCACGAACGGCAGGGGCGGTATGCTCCACGGCTTCTTGACAGGCAGATACAAAAAGAGCTAACAATACACATATTATAATAATATGCATATTGCCAACTCTCGATTTCTCACTATGATGGCAGATCTCGTCCATCATCGTTTATTGAACCTTCCATTTCGCGAACCAGCGCTCGTTGAACGTCAGTCCGATATTTATGCGGAACGTGTTTTCCGTGATATAGTTAGCGGCAGAGCGACGCACCCATTGCCCGCTGATATTGAGGATGGAACGATTGTTCCAACTGTTCATGA
>DAINOS010000301.1:0-1812 GCA_036743855.1 Prevotella sp.
GATTGACACCATTCACGAAGACGATGCCCTTGCCCCATTTCTCCATGTCGAGGAATGTGTCGCCTACGTTGTCAAGCTCAAACGTACCAAAATATAGTGTCGGCTGGCCTTTGACATAAGGCGAGCGCATCTTCGGCATCACTGGCATTTCATCCATTGGCACACCGTAAATCTGCCAATTTCCGGTAATCTCATTGCCGTTTATTGTAATAGGCTCAGTTATGCCCTTGCGATTTGAGTTGATACGGGCACCATAGTTGATACGTCCGAGATTCTCCACGAGAATGTCAAGGGTTGAATTGAAAGGCACTGAAACCTGCAAGCTGTCCTTGCCGGTGAGACGGTTGAGCTCGCCTATTTTCTCGCCGTTGACATATACCGTGGCAAAGTCGGCGATGCCAGGAACGTGCATCATGCCACTTATTGGCTGGTTGAAACGACGACGATAAAGCATATAGCCATTGCCCAGGTTCATGTCCTCAAAGGTAAGCAACGTGTCGCTCTCAACAGGTGTGGCTGAGTCGAGTATGTCAAAGAGGCCAACCGTGTTGGTCAGCTTAATGCTCGGAATGGAAATTACAGGTATACGCTCAGGAACTGCAGGCACAGGATATTTCACGTATTGCTTCATGAGACTGCGAATGGCATCATATTTAGGAGTTGCCCATCCTGCCTCGCTGATAGGGGCGTCATAGTCGTAACTCGTGATGTCTGGCTGGATATTCTTGTCGTTAGTGTAATTGGCACCCGAAGTAAAGCCGAAGTTAGTTCCACCATGCGCCATGTAGAAATTAAAACTTACACCCGCGTCAAGATACTTCTTAGTCTGCTTGGCAATACGGTCAGCGGTAACTTTCTGGAACGGCTCATTCCAATGGTCGAGCCAGCCTGGATAAAACTCTGCCACCATGTAAGGACCCACGCCGCCATGATACTGGTTTACGGTCTTTTTTAGATTGTCCACGTTGTCTTCGCCATTAGCCGTTGGGAGAGCTCCCTCAATGACACCGCCCTCAAAAAGCCAGGAACCATCGGAAGTAAACATAGGAATATTGAAACCTGCATCCAAAAGCATCTGACGAATTGCGGCACTGTATTTATGGTGTTCTTCAAGTGAGATGTCCTTGCGCTGTGAGACGTAAGAACCGAACTCATTCTCAGCCTGAACCATGATGATTGGACCGCCCTTTGTAATTTGATAGTCGGAGACTTGCTTGGCAAGCTGGTTGATATATACTCGACAAGAATCGAGGAAAGGCTTATTATAAGTACGTATCTGCATTCCCTTGACTTTCTGCAACCACCAAGGATAGCCACCAAATTCCCATTCGCCACATGCATAAGGACCTGGGCGCAAGATTACCATCATGCCTTCATCGGATGCAGCCTTCAAAAAGGCACGAAGGTTGTGATTATCGGTAGTCCAGTCCCATTTGCCTGGGGCTGTCTCATGGAAGTTCCAGAAAACATAAGTAGCTACGGCATTAAGCCCCATTGCCTTCATCATCTTCAAACGATGATGCCAGTATGGAGCCGGTACGCGTGAGAAGTGCATCTCACCAGAATGAATTTGGATGGGCTTTCCGTCGTATACGAAATTGCCTCCTTTTATCTCAAAAGTATGCCTTGGCTTGGCAGAAGCAGAAGTGAAGGCAAACAGCTGAAATGCCACAAGAAGCATTAAGACAGCTAAAAAGTTACGTTTTTGGTTCATAGCTTTGTTTTTAATTATAGTTAATCATTTCAAATAAAACAACAAAAGCCTCGGGGATAGAGTTATCCTCGAGGCTCTCTTGTTGAAAGGAGGCGGCT
>DAINOS010000302.1:0-1745 GCA_036743855.1 Prevotella sp.
GCTCACGGTAATTGGTATGGTGGCGCGTCTGTTCATCATCTCAATTCTCCGCTTGTGTCTCTTGGAGATAAAAACGAATTAAAAATATCACCCACATATTATTTCACTGGTGGAGGCAATATTTCTTTTCACAATCCGTTTATTACATTGAAGCCGTCTTTCCTCTTCAGAACCGATGGAACTGGTTGGCGTGCTGACGTGACAGGCAGGCTTGTCTACACCAATGATAAAAAGATGCTTTACATAGGCGCGACATACAGCCCAACGATTTCCGCCACAATACTTCTCGGAGGCAGTTTCCATGGCGTAATATTGGGTTATAGTTATGAGGTGTATACATCAAGTATCAACCCAGGCAATGGCAGCCATGAGCTGTTTGTGGGATACAGGCATGAGATTAGTTTTGCCAAGAAGGGGCGAAATCTGCATAAGAGCGTAAGAATACTATAAGTAAAGTTGACAGAACATATATATATGAAGAACATCATATTATTATTAAGTTTGACAATGTTTTCGTTGTCCTTGACGGGCTGTTTCAGCGCCAAGTCAGCCTCGATGTCAGGCAAGGGCGGCGAGGTCGTCGGCGTAGGCGGCCGGCCTTTTACAGAGCCGACACCATACGGTATGGTGCGTGTAGATCGCGGTTACCTTAAGATGGGCGATTTGAAAAGCGATAGCCTTTGGGGAAAGAGCATCCCTGTGAAAGACATCTCCGTGGATGGCTTTTGGATGGATCAGACAGAGATTACCAATTCCCAATACAAGCAATTCGTGAATTGGGTTCGCGATTCAATCCTTCGCACCCGTCTTGCAGACCCAAATTATGGAGGTGACGAGTCTTACATGATTACAGAGGACAAGAACGGTGACCCCGTGACCCCACATGTTAACTGGAACAAGCGGTTGCCACGTAAACCAAATGAAGACGAGCAAAGGGCAATAGAAAGCTTGTATGTCACGAATCCGGTGACTGGTGAGAAAATGCTTGATTACAGGCAGATGAACTATCGCTACGAGATTTATGACTATACAGCCGCCGCGCTTCGCCGGAACCGTCTTAATCCTGAGGAGCGAGATCTCAACACTGATGATACTGTTGACCCCAATCAAGTGGTGATGATAAGCAAGGACACGGCTTATATCGACGAGTCGGGCAAGATCGTGCGCCAGACCATTGACCGTCCGCTCTCTGGCCCATGGGACTTCTTGAACACGTACATCGTCAACATTTATCCAGACACTACCTGTTGGGTCAACGATTTCCGCAATGCCGATAACGAGGTCTACCTCCGCAACTACTTCTCCAACCCCGCTTACAACGACTATCCAGTTGTGGGCGTGACATGGGAGCAGGCCAACGCGTTCTGCGCATGGCGTACGGACTACTTGTTGAAGGGACTTGGCCCGGAGGCACGCTATGTGCAACGTTACCGCTTGCCGACCGAGGCAGAATGGGAGTATGCGGCCAGGGGAAAGAACCAGACGGAGTTCCCTTGGGACAACAAGGACGTGATGAGTGGCAATGGTTGTTTCTATGCCAACTTCAAGCCGGATAGAGGCAACTATACCAAGGATGGAAACCTCATTACCGCAAAGGTCGGCAGCTATTCACCAAATAGTAATGGCTTGTATGACATGGCTGGAAACGTGGCTGAATGGACCAGTACCATATACACGGAAGCAGGCGTGGATGCCATGAACGACATCAACCCGCAACTGAAATATAACGCCGCATTGGAAGATCC
>DAINOS010000303.1:0-1720 GCA_036743855.1 Prevotella sp.
TTGCCTTGTGATGGTCGTGCTTTCATAATATATTGATATATAGAGTATTAAACTTAATGATAACATTTGGTGCATATTTTGAAAACAAACCGTGTACCTTTAATATTTGATGTTTTTAACTTCAAATTTCTTTTATTCGTAGTTTTGCAACCGAGAAAAAGCAGAGGCGGAAAATCCAAAGTTCAATGCCTTTGTCTTAAAAACAAGATTTAACAACTAAACTATTCATAAACTAAAAACGTACAGTTATGAGGAAAACCTTATACAACAAAGGTAGCATAAAATCGACTTTATGCAAGTGTGCGCTCGCGACAACATTACTCTTCCCGGGAATGAACGTGTTGTCGGCGGGAACTGTATTAGCTGGTCCCATTAAAGGAAAAATCGTATCAACCACTGACAATGAACCCCTTATCGGCGCGTCTGTCCAGGTGCTGGGCCGCAAGGTAAACGCGATTACCGACATGGATGGCAACTTCACGATTGATGCCAACGAGGGAGAGACCCTCGTGGTGAGCTACATTGGCTTCGTGGAGCAGAAAGTAAAGGTAAAAGGCGACAACCTCGACATTAAGCTCCAAGAAGAGTCGCATTCTCTCAACGATGTAGTCGTCATAGGTTACGGCGTGCAGAAAAAGAAGCTCGTCACGGGTGCAACCGTGCAGATGAAAGGCGAGGACCTTGCCAGGCGCAACACAGGCAACGCCCTTCAAGCCATGCAAGGCCAGACCCCAGGCGTGAACATCATCTCAGAGAGTGGACAGCCTGGTTCGGGCATGAAGGTCATCATCCGTGGCCAGGGCTCCAACACCAACAACAAGCCTCTTTATGTTATCGACGGCATTCCTGGTCTTGACATCACCACCGTCAACCCATCGGATATTGAGTCGATAGATGTATTGAAGGATGCCGCCTCCGCTGCCATCTATGGTGCCCAGGCCGCCAACGGTGTCGTGATCGTGACGACAAAGAGCGGCAAGAAAGGTCACGCTCAAGTGACATTTGATGGCTACTATGGCTGGCAAACGGTTGCCAAGAAGGTCAAGATGCTCAACGCCAAGCAATACATGGACCTCATGGACGAGCAGAACATCAACTCTGGCGGCAAGGCTTACGATTGGGCCTCGATCAAGTCGATTCACGATGCCAATGGCAACGTCTACAACACCGACTGGATGGATGCCATGTTTGAAGGCTCGGCACCGGTGCAGAACTACACTCTCGGCGTGAATGGCGGCAACGATACGAGCACCTATGCCGTCTCGCTTGGCTATTTCTCGCAAGATGGCATCGTGGGCGGCAACAAGGCAAGCAACTATGAACGCTACAATTTCCGCACCAACATGGAGCAGAAGCTCTATGGCAACCTCTTGAAGATAGGTGAGAACTTGGCGTTCTCTTATGTCAAGAACCACTCCGGCATCACCGGCAACATGTACAACAACAAGCTCCGTGGTGCTTACGCCACGTCTCCTCTGCAGCCTATCTATCTCCAGCAGGACGGTCGTGCCGACCTCAACAACGGCTACTCTTATTCCACCGCCAGTGACTGGAACCAGTATGACGGCAACCCAGTGGCGGCACTGTATCGCGGCAACAACCTGACCGACGCGCAAAACTGGGTGGCTAATGTCTATGCCGAGTTGCAACCCATCAAGAACCTGCGCATCAAGACATTGCTCGGTTTCAACCACAACTCAAGCGCTTACAGGGCATACAA
>DAINOS010000304.1:0-1694 GCA_036743855.1 Prevotella sp.
TACATCCATCTCATTCAGGAGGTTATAGACAAGGGTGGGCAAGTGCTTTACCTCTTGCCCGAGATAGCCTTGACTGTGCAGATGACCCAACGTCTGCAACGCGTATTCGGCTCGCGGCTTGGCATCTATCACTCAAAGTACAGCGACCGTGAACGTGTTGAGATTTGGCGCAAGCAACTCTCTGACAATCCTTACGACATTATCCTTGGAGCCCGAAGCGCGATTTTCCTGCCTTTCAAGAAGCTCTGTCTCGTCATTGTCGACGAGGAGCACGAGACAAGTTTCAAGCAGCAAGACCCCGCGCCACGTTACCATGCCCGTTCTGCCGCGATTGTCATGGCTCAAATGTTTCGTGCCAAGGTGCTTCTCGGCACTGCCACGCCTTCAATGGAGAGCTACTACAACGCTAAGACGGGCAAGTATGGCCTTGTAACCATCGCCACGCGTTTTAAGGGCGTGGAATTGCCCGAGATAGAGGTCGTTGATGTTAAGGACCTGAGGCATCGCAAGATGATGACAGGGCCATTCTCGCCACGTCTTCTTGCCGCCATGCGTGAAGCCTTGTCCAGTGGCAAGCAGGTGATATTGTTTCAGAACCGTCGCGGTTTTGCTCCAGTGTTGTCGTGCCATACTTGCGGCTGGACACCAAAATGCAAGAATTGCGATGTTTCGCTCACTTATCATAAGCGCCTCAACTTGTTGACCTGCCATTATTGTGGTTTTACCATGCCCGTGCCGGCGTCGTGCCCCTGCTGTGGCAATCCTCATTTATCCGATCGTGGCTTTGGCACAGAGAAGATTGAAGACCTCGTGCGTGCCGAGTTTCCCGAGGCGAACGTGGCTCGAATGGATCTTGACACTACCCGCACACGTGGAGCATACGAGCGGTTGATTGGCGAGTTCGGCTCAGGCAAGACCAATGTGCTCATTGGCACGCAGATGATTTCCAAGGGTCTCGACTTCGACAATGTGGCAGTGGTCGGTATCCTTGATGCCGACACCATGCTCAACTATCCCGACTTTCGCGCTTACGAGCACGCTTTCATGATGATGAGCCAAGTTGCTGGGCGTGCTGGTCGCAGGGGTAAACGCGGCTTGGTGATTTTACAGACCAAGAGCCCCGACCTGCCTGTAATTGGCCAGGTGGTGCGCAACGACTATAAGGAGTTTTACGATAATTTACTTGAGGAACGCTCGCTTTTCCGTTATCCGCCTTTCTCCCATGTGGTTTATGTCTATCTCAAGCACAAGAACGAAGGTGTGGTCGAAATGGCGGCGCAGGAGATGGGTGGCAAGTTGCGCCAGTTGTTGGGCGACCGTGTGCTTGGTCCTGATAAGCCCTCAGTGGCAAGAGTCAAGGCGGTGTTTATCCGTAAGATAGTGTTGAAGCTGGAAATAGGCATCGACCTAAAGAAGACGCGTCAAGCCCTATACGCAACTCGCGATGGAATATTAGGGCAACCTTGTTATAAGTCGGTGCAAATATATTTTGACGTGGATCCAGAGTGACAAACAAAAGAAGTGTCCCATTCGTATGAAAGGGACACTTCTTTTGTTTTATACAGCTATATTTTCACGAGACTTTTCTCGCATAAATACCCAACCCCACTGTTCACTTGCCAAAGACATTGCCAAACGTCTTTTGTGAATATTCCACTGGGTCGCCCTGTGCCTCGCTCGGATAGGCATTGTGC
>DAINOS010000305.1:0-1670 GCA_036743855.1 Prevotella sp.
AATCTCTTATAAGCTAATAATCAACATTTTAAGTCAACATCTCTATAAATGCAGACAGACGAAAACATCCTCTCTCAACTCAACACAGCCCAGCAGCAAGCCGTGACCTACTGCGACTCGCCACAACTCGTCATCGCTGGTGCCGGCTCTGGCAAGACGCGCGTGCTCACTTTCAAGATTGCCTACCTGCTGAACCATTACGACCTCAAGCCGTGGAACATCCTCGCGCTGACGTTCACCAACAAGGCGGCAAGGGAAATGAAAGAGCGCATAGCGAGTATCGTGGGCGAAGAGAGGGCGAGGTACCTGCAAATGGGAACGTTCCACTCTGTCTTCTCGCATATCTTGCGCGTGGAGGCCCAGGCCATTGGCTACACATCCGACTTCACCATCTACGACGAGACCGACTCTCGCTCGCTCATAAAGAACATCGTCAAGCAGATGGGACTCGACGACAAGACCTACAAGCCAGCCACCGTGCACGCGGCAATATCAATGTCGAAAAACCACCTCTGCGGGCCTACGCAATACGCTGAGGATGGCGAGAACCTGCAACGCGACATGAGGCGCAACATGCCGGAGACCCACAAGATCTTCATGGCATACCAACAACGCCTGAGGCAAGCCAACGCCATGGATTTCGACGACTTGCTCACGGAGACATACCGTTTGCTGAAAGAGCATGAGGACATAAGGCAGAAATACGCCAAGCGGTTTGAGTATGTCTTGGTGGATGAGTATCAAGACACCAACTACGCGCAGCAAATGATCGTGGAGTTGCTCACAAAGGGCAACCCGCACGTTTGCGTGGTGGGCGACGACTACCAGAGCATTTACGCTTTCCGTGGCGCCAACATCGCCAACATATTGAAGTTCAACAAGGTTTATCCCACCGCCAAACTGTTCAAGCTGGAACGCAACTATCGCTCCACAAAGAACATAGTGGCGGCTGCCAACTCGCTGATGAAACACAACCGCAGTCAGATAGACAAGGACGTGTATAGCGAGAACGCCGACGGCGACAAGGTGACGGTCTACGAGACCATCTCCGACAAGCGCGAGGCAAGCATCGTGTGCAGGGAGATTAAACGACTGGTCAAGGAAGAGCATCTGAAATACAGCGACATAGCCATCCTCTACCGCACCAACGCGCAGAGCCGCACGTTTGAGGAAGAGATGCGCAAGCCAGACGTGGGCATGGGGGCCAACTACCGCATCTACGGTGGCTTGAGCTTCTATCAGCGCAAGGAAATAAAGGACATCATAGCATATTACCGTCTCGTGGTGAACCCTGACGATGAGGAGGCATTCCGCAGGGTTATCAATTATCCTGCTCGTGGCATAGGCAACACCACGATAATGAAAATCGCGGCTGCAGCCGAGCAAGATGATGTCAGCCTATGGGAGGTAATCTCGCACCCGGCTGAGCACGCTCTCGACGTGAACAAGGGCACGATGGCCAAGCTCCTTGGCTTCCGCGCGCTCATAGCCTCGTTCATAGACGAGGCCACGGAGAAAGACGCATTGAAACTTGGACAAGAAATCATAGAGAAGTCCGGGATAAAGGGCGACCTCGGAAAAGACCAGTCGCCAGAGGGCGACGCGCGGCGCGAGAACGTGGAGTCGCTCATCTCCGGAATGGCGTCGTTTGTGCAAGCGCAGCAAGAGGA
>DAINOS010000306.1:0-1658 GCA_036743855.1 Prevotella sp.
TGATGTTCATTCCGCTGCGTCCGATGGCAAGGCTCACCTGGTCGGGCTGCAAGTATACGCTTGCCTTGCGCTCTTCCTCGTCGAGCTTGATTTCTGTCACTTGTGCTGGGCTCAAGGCGCGCTGGATGAAGAGCTTGGTGTTTGCCGACCAGTTCACCACGTCGATGTTCTCGTTGTCGAGCTCTCTCACGATGCCATGCACACGGCTTCCATGCACGCCCACGCAAGCTCCCACCGGGTCGATACGGTCATCGTAGCTCTCCACGGCGATCTTGGCGCGCTCACCTGGCATACGGGCGATCTTCTTGATGGAGATAAGTCCGTCTTGAATCTCAGGCACCTCGTTCTCAAGCAGACGCTGAAGGAACGTTGGGCTCGTGCGCGAGAGGATGATGCGAGGGTTGTTGTTCTCGTTGTCCACGCGCTCGATGACGCACCTCACGGTCTCGCCCTTGCGATACACGTCGGCAGGAATCTGCTCGCTCTTCGGGAGGTGAAGCTCGTTGTTGTCGTCGTCCACGAGGAGCACCTCGCGCTTCCATACCTGATAGACCTCGGCGGAGATGAGCTTGCCCACGCGGTCCTTATATTTATTGTAGAGGGCGTCGTGCTCCAGCTCCAGAATCTTGCTGGCAAGGGTCTGGCGAAGGGTAAGGATGGCGCGGCGGCCAAACTTGGCGAAATCCACGGCCTCTGACACTTCCTCGCCGACCTCATAGTCGGAGTCTATCTTCTGCGCGTCGGCAAGGCAAATTTCCTTGTTCTCATCGGCCACCTCGCCGTTGGCCACGACGATGCGGTTGCGGTAAATCTCGAAGTCGCCCTTGTCGGGGTTCACGATGACGTCAAAGTTCTCGTCCGAACCGAAGATCTTGGCAAGTACGTTGCGGAAACTTTCCTCAAGCACGCTCACGAGAGTCGTGCGGTCTATGTGTTTTGTATCCTGAAACTCGCGGAAAGAACCCATCATGTTCACCTGCCCGTCGTCAATCTTTTTTGCTGGCATAGCTGTATATCTTTTTTATTGTTTTTATTTGAAGTTTATCAAGTATTTGGTGTATTTCACCGTGTCCATGTTGAAGTTGTGGTCCACGTCCATCATCACGGGGCGCTTCTTGCCTTCCACCTTCACCTTCTCCTTCGCGGTGACGGTGAAGTCGCGACCGTCTACGCTCTTGAGCACGCCGCGCGTCTTCTTGCCGTCCGCATCGAGCACTTCCACTGGCGCGCCAACGAAAATCTCATACTGGCGCGCCACCTTGAAGGGTTGACCAAGACCGGCAGAACCCACTTCGAGCTCATAGTCTTCCTCGTCCCTGTTGAGATGGTCTTCTATGTATTGGCTCAACTTGGCGCAATCTTCTATCCAGACTCCATCCGCATGGTCTATCTCGACGGTAATCTTGTCATCGGGGCTGATGTTTAAGTCCACAAGGAAATACTCCTTGTCTTTTAGCCACTCTTCTACTAATGCTTTTACGACGTTCTTGTCTATCATGTATTGAAGTTATAAAAAAATGAGGAACTCGCCTTGGGAGTCCCTCATTCCACTGAACACTGCAAAGTTACAAACTTTTTCGCGTTCCAACAAATATTAAGACGTTCTTTTTTGCGGTTTATAGCAATATTCCCCTCTTGGAAACAGCATATTGTCGTAC
>DAINOS010000307.1:0-1618 GCA_036743855.1 Prevotella sp.
CCTTATATGATGCGCCGAATGAAAAGAAAGCGAAGTATAATTATAGTTCCGCTTTCAGTTCGTTATACAAGTCCACTGGACCCAAATGCCAGTATTTGGTACTTTCTGTTGACAACTTTTTATACAGCTTTGAACGATAGATGCGGTTAAGGCACTCCTGCAAAGTGAAACCATAATCATCATGCAAGTATTCCACAAGCCAGCAGATCTTTCCTGGAAAAGTAGATGGAGGTTGTTTTGATTTATTTGGAACATATTATTTTCCTATTTTAATTGCTTCAATGAATTTTAGGGTAGCTAATGCTTTTTCTGTATGGAAGAGATACTGGTCAACCAATTTGTAAGTCTTGAGTTCACGGGTAAGTGTCTCAACGCCGATAGCCCCACTTTCATACAATCCAAATTGTAAATACACCCTATCATTTGCAACTGGACCATATACTATATCGTAGTCGTGTGTGAAGCCTTTTTGCGTTCTGTTAGCCATGACAAAATCTGCCCATTCTTTCGAAGGCTCGGGAAATATAAGGCATTTAAGTTCCTGCATCTTCATGTCGTCGAACTCGTATATGTTGACGTAACCGCCATCGGCAATTTTTTCAAGCATACGTCTCTTTACCCATTCCTCAGACTGTTGTTCTGAAGTCGTAGTGTAAAACCCTTTGCCATAATCCAGCAATCGGTTGGGTTGGAGTATCATGGGATTCTCAACCACTTCTAAACTTCCATGATATATCTTCATGCTTCTTTCTCTTTCCTGATTTTGATAAACTCGTCTATTTCTTCTATAAGCCATTGACGGCCTTGGGTATGAAGTACATCGTAGAACTTGCTTAGATAGTCCACCAAACCATACTTGGAGAACAGTTCAAGCACTTGTTCGCCAGTCATTCCTTTTGCAACTCCGTATTCTTCTATGCAGAATGCAACGAAGAGTGCTGTGTCTTTTTCTTCCTTGCTCATTGCTCTCCTCCTTCCTGTGGCTCTATCGGGAATACATAGAATTGTCGCTCGCTGTCGTCGTCGATCATCCACTCGTCTAACGCCATGTGGTCGGAGAGTGCCTTTATGGTGAGCGTGTGGGTGCCTGGCTCAAGCGCCACGGGCAGGTTGATGAGCGCCTGTCCGCGCAAGACACCCTTCATCCATCGCTCCGACCGCGTGCCGTCGGTGACGATTACCGTGCGTGGTGCTCCGCCGTCTATCCTCACTTCAGCTTGCGACATTCCGCCGTCGAGCGCGTGGGTGGGGATGAACGCCAAGCGCAGCGTGCCGCCGATGGTGCCCGTGGTGAAACGGTAGGTGATGGAGTCGCCCGCGTTGAGCGTCACCGCCTTCATGGAGCGGCCAAGCATGTTGACGATTCTCGCGCCCTTGGACGCTTGGCTGTATGATGCCGCCATCGACGCTATGGCTTTCAACGCTGGCATGGGCGTGTCGCTGTGGGCGTAGGTGCCGTATTGTCGTATCTCCTTCTCGCTGAGGGTGTCGGTGAGCAATGGCTTGCCAAACACCGCCAGACCCTGTGGCGCGGCGTTCATCTCCACGTCGAAGCCCATCCGTGCCATGGCGTTGTCGTAGCGGCTGGTCAACGCCTGAAGCTCGCGATAGGCGCGAA
>DAINOS010000308.1:0-1536 GCA_036743855.1 Prevotella sp.
TTTGCCGTGGTAGGCCGTCCAAACGCGGGCAAGTCGAGCATTGTCAACGCGTTCCTTGGAGAGGATCGCAACATCGTGACAGAAATTGCCGGAACCACACGCGATAGCATCTACACGAGGTTCAACAAGTTCGGATTCGACTTCTACCTCGTTGATACCGCTGGAATACGCCGAAAGAACAAGGTGACGGAAGACTTGGAGTTTTATAGCGTCATGCGCTCCATCCGCGCCATAGAAAACAGCGATGTGTGCATTCTCTTGATAGACGCGACACGAGGCATAGAGTCGCAAGACATGAATATCTTCCAGCTCATACAGAGGAACAACAAGAGCCTTGTGGTGGTGGTCAACAAGTGGGACTTGGTGGAGGACAAGAGCCAGAAGGCTATTGAGACATTCCAAAACGCCATACGCAACCGCATGGCTCCGTTTACTGACTTCCCTATTATATTCGCTTCGGCATTGACCAAGCAGCGCATCTTCAAAGTGCTGCAGATGGCAGTGGACGTATACAAGAACCGCACGGCGCATGTGGGCACAAACAAGCTCAATGAGGTGATGTTGCCTATTATCGAGCAGACACCGCCTCCATCAACGAAGGGAAAGTTCATCAAGATAAAATACTGCTCTCAGTTGCCCAACACCCAAATCCCATCGTTTGTGTTCTACGCCAACTTGCCACAATATATCAAGGAGCCTTACCGTCGCTTCCTTGAGAACAAGATTCGCGAGAATTGGCCGATGCACGGCTGCCCAATTAATGTGTTCATACGTCAGAAATGATACGCAAGTTATTCTTTTTCCTGATATTCCCGCTTCTTGCGGCCTGCTCCGGCAAGTCGTCTGGCCCTGATGCAGCGTCATTGGCAGCTCAGGCGGCAAAGGTCTATTATGACCAGTTGCTGAAGGGCGACTATGGCAGTTTTGTCGATGGACGTTATCAACCCACCCGTATGCCGGAGAGCCTTCGCCAGCAACTCATAGCCAACGCCAAGATGTTCGTGGCACAACAGGAAAAAGAACATAAAGGAATAAAAACGGTGTCGGTCACTGATGGCAGGGCCGACACCGCTAAACATGTAGCCAATGCTTTCCTCACGTTCACCTATGGAGATGGCACGAAAGAACAAGTTGTCGTGCCCATGGTGGAGGTGAAAAAAGTGTGGTATATGAGATAAGTTTGGCGCTTATTGCCCTTCACGATTTTCTTTCTGCCTCTTTCACCTTTCTGAAGAGGTCGGAAGCGAAAACGAGGTCATTGAGTTGCTTGTTGGTAGAGTCCATCACCTCGCTTTTTGTGCCCTGCCATTCTTTATGACCTTTATATATAAAAATGATGTTCTCACCAATACCCATCACGGAATTCATGTCATGAGTATTGATGATCGTGGTTATCCCATACTCTTTTGTTATACCTGACAGGAGACCGTCTATGACGAGCGATGTCTTCGGGTCAAGACCTGAGTTAGGCTCATCGCAAAACAAGTATTTAGGGTTCAGCACTATGGCGCGGGCTATTGCCACGCGCTTTTGCAT
>DAINOS010000309.1:0-1514 GCA_036743855.1 Prevotella sp.
GCGACATAACTTGAAAGCATGCCGAAAAGATAGAGTATGACACCAGCCGTTGCCCAACCGTTGTGGTAACGAAAGCACCAGACAAGGAATATTATCCCTACTACCACGCCAAGCAGGATGCCAGCGGCATGACTCCACGAGTTCCACAGCTCTTCCTTGTGAGAGAAAAATATCTTTCTGTTCATTCCTCTGATTAAGGGGTTACAGTTTTGTCGTGAAAGTATAGCAGTCGGCGAAGGAGGCAGCCAACTCCACAGGCTCTTTCTTGAATATGCCGAATATGGCACTTCCGCTTCCCGACATTTGCGCGTATGAGGCACCAAGCTCGTAGAGTCTGTCCTTGATGTTGGAAAGTTCGGGATGAACCTTGAACACTGGTTTCTCGAAGTCGTTGTGGAGGTCGTCTTTCCATGTGTCTATCGGTTGCCTTACGACGTCGCGGCAACATTTATCCGGTTTATGGCAAACAATCTCCTTGTAGGCTTGGGCTGTCGACACGGCGATGTCCGGCTTCACTATCGCTATGTAATAACCATCAAGATTGCCTTTGGGTTCATCGGCAGGTTCAAGAATCTCTCCACGTCCTGTGGCGTATGCTGGTGCTGACTCTATGAAGAAAGCACAGTCGGAACCCAACTTGGCGGCGTAGCGTTCCATCTCGGCTATGCCAATGTTGAGACGGAAACGCTCGTCAAGCAATCTAATCATGTAAGCGCCATCCGAAGAGCCGCCACCAAGTCCCGCCTGCATGGGTATGCGCTTCACGAGATGGGCATGAATGCGTGGCAATTCATAATCGGCTGACAGCAAGTCGTAAGCCTTTACCACAAGATTGTTCCGTTCGTCACAGTCGACGGCATTACCCGTGACCTTCAAGTCGCAGTCTACATCCGACGGAAACTCCTCACCCATGAGTTTTATCTCAAGGGCATCGGTCAGGTTGACAGGGTAAAACACGGTTTCTATGTCATGATAACCATCCTGGCGCTCAGCCACGATGTTTAAGCCAAGATTGATTTTGGCGCAAGGAAATGTAATCATAGTCTTAAGAGCTTTTATATAATGCAAATATAAATCATTTTATTGAAATGGCTATGCTTTGTTGTGATAATTTTGTAAATTTGTACCAAAATTGAAGAAAGAAATGGCAGAATCAAACAAGAATACACGTCGGAAGGCATCATCACCGATAGACCCGACCTACGGTCATCTGCAACCACAAGCACTTGACATAGAGAAGGTTGTGCTTGGTGCCTTGATGATCGACAAGGACGCTTTTTCCATTGTCTCAGAGACCTTGGTGCCAGAGACGTTTTATGAGCCTCGACACCAAAAAATATTCGCCGCCATTCGCAAGCTCAACGTCGACGAGAACCCCGTGGATATTCTCACGGTGACAAATGAGCTTGAGAAAGAGGGCAACCTTGACAGCGTGGGCGGACCGACTTACATCGTTGATCTCGCCTCGCACGTTGGTTCCGCGGCAAACATACAGTATCATGCCAAGATTCTTC
>DAINOS010000310.1:0-1505 GCA_036743855.1 Prevotella sp.
CTTATCGCGTCCTGCCGTTTGTGTGATTTTTTTCTGTGCCATAATTCCTATTGTCATTAATAATAACGCCGTGAACAAGAAAGTTCTTTTCATTAAACAAGTTATTTGAGTAAGCTGGTGATGTCTTCCACTATCTGCTCATCGAGCAAACGGTTGTCAGACAAGAGCTGGTTCACGTCGAAGCGGTCGTAGAGACCTTTCTTGATGCCGCCAACCAGCACCTTCATGTCAGAAGGACCATAGTAGGAGGCGATGCGCTCGCCGAATCCGCCGTCCTTGGAGCCGTCCTCAAGTGTGACCACGAGTTGATGGCGCGCCTTAAGCGATTCGAGTGTCTCAGCGTCCACGCCGTTAAGGTAACGGGGGTTGATGAGCGTGGCGTCTATGCCTCTCTTGGCAAGCAGGCTGACAACGTTCTCTCCTTTTTGGAAGAACGAACCCGCGGCTATTATCGCCACATTCTCACCATGATGAACCACTTTGTATTTAGGCTCGTAACCATACTCAGAGTCAACCTCTTCCGAAGTGTGGACAACGCCATTGCTCGGCATGCGGAGGGCGACAGGCTTCTTGTCTTGTTTTATGGCCCAGCGTAGCATGGCAAAATATTCCTCACACGTGGTCGGTGCAAGATATATAAGTCCTGGAATGCTACAAAGCATCGGGATGTCGAAGAGGCAGATGTGCGTGATGTCGTTCATGGAATTGACTCCGCCACCAATCACGTTTATGACGGCAGGATTTGAGTTGATGCAGATGTCCTGGGCAATCTGGTCGTATGTGCGCTGCACGAATGTGCTGTATACGGTCCATACAGGGTGCAATCCGCCCTTTGCCATGCCTGAGCACATTGCCGCCGCTTGTTCCTCGGCAATGCCCATGTCGATGTGCTGGGCTCCTGCTTGCTTGCGTTTTTCAGGAGTGAACCCTGCTGCGGAAGGAGTGCCGGCAGTCACGGCAATGAGCGTCCTGTCTTGCTTCATCTCGCGGAGCATCCAATCGCTGAAGAGCTGCCCATAGTCCTCGCATGGTTTCACTTCTGGCATTGAGCCATCAGTGTTTCTGCGTGGACGGCTTCCATCCTCAAGGTTGAAAGGCATTCCCCAATGCCACGCCTCCTTGTTGGCCACGGCAGGGGCATATCCATGTCCCTTCTCGGTATGGATGTGGACAACGGTAGGCTTTTGAGTGCCTTTCACGCTCTTAAAGACTTCGATAAGTTTCCCGATGTCGTTGCCTTCCTCCAAATACTTGTATTCGAATCCCCAAGCCTTGAACCAGTTGTGCTCACACGTGCCATGGCTTTCGCGCAGGGCGCGCAGGTTCTTGTAGATTCCGCCATGGTTCTCGGCTATTGACATCTCGTTGTCGTTCACTACGATGATGATGCCCGTGCCCAGCTCCGAAGCCTCGTCGAGTCCCTCAAAGGCCTCACCACCAGACAGCGAGCCATCGCCTATGACGGCAATGATGTTCTCGTGTGTGCCCCTAATGTCGCGCGCCTT